>NZ_QKRS01000006.1:0-302990 GCF_024261405.1 Pseudomonas sp. FBF18
CGCGAGCCGCTGCCGGCGCCGGCCGCAGAGGCCGAACCGGCTGCGCTGCCCGGCCTGCTGGTCGGGCATTGGCAGGCGCCGCCGGCCAGTGACGCGCTGCCGCTCACGCGCTTGCCCGTGCATTACCTGGGCGGCCTCAAGGCCGTGCCCGCCAGCGCCACAGTGGTGGTGCTGCGCTACGAGCAGGCGGTGCGTACCTACGTTCGCGGCCAGCGCCTGGCACCGGGCATCGTGCTGCAGGACATCGATGACGATGGCCTGATTTTCGACAACCAGGGGCGGCGCGAGCGCTTGCCCTGGCCGCCACGGCCCGCCGTGACCGGCTTCAAGCGCCAAGGATGAAGGGATGATCGCAAGATTCTGCGTGGCTGGCGTACTGGCCCTGGGGCTCAACCTGGCCTGGGCGTTCGACGAGCCCGAAGCGGTAGCGGACGAAGACGGTACACCGCTGTACGAGGTGAATTTCGTCGACACCGACCTGGGCGAGTTCATCGACAGCGTGTCGCGCATCACCGGGACCACGTTCATCGTCGACCCGCGGGTAAAAGGCAAGGTCACGGTACGTACGGTGGACCGTCACGACAGCGAGGCGATCTACGATATCTTCCTGGCCCAGCTGCGGGCCCAGGGCTTTGCTGCAGTGGACCTGCCCAACGGCAGCGTGAAGATCGTGCCCGATCAGGCGGCGCGGCTGGAGCCGGTGCCCGTCGAGAGCGGGCGCAAGGCCCAGGCCGGCAGCGATGGCATCGCCACCCGGGTGTTCAACGTGCGCAACGCCGCCAGCGAACAGATGCTGGCGATCCTCAAGCCGCTGATCGACCCCCGTGTGGGGGTGATCACGCCGTACCCGGCCGCCAACCTGCTGGTGGTGACCGACTGGCGCAGCAACCTGGAGCGCATCGACAGCCTGCTGCGCCAGCTCGATCAGGTCAGCGAGGAACCGCTGCAGGTGATGCCGCTGCACCATGCCAGTGCCAGCGATACCAGCCAGTTGATCACCCGCCTGCTGGCCCGCGAGCAGGGCGCCGACAGTGCCCAGGTGGTCGCCGACCCGCGCAGCAATGCCCTGCTGGTGCGCGGCAGTGCCGACAGCCGCGAGCGCGTGCGTGCCTTGCTGGCGCAGCTGGACCGCCCCGGCGACGCACTGCGCAGCTCCAACACCCAGGTGATCTACCTGCGTCACGCCAATGCCGGCGAGGTGGTCAAGGTATTGCGCAGCCTCAGCCAGGATGCCGGCGCTGCGCCGGGCGAAGCTGACAAGGACGCCAAGGCGCCCGTGCCGGTCAACCTCTCGGGCATTCGCCTGGAATACGAGGAGGGTACCAACGCCGTGGTCATGGTCGGGCCCGACAGCGAGCTGGCGGCCTACCGCACCATCGTCGAGCAACTGGACATCCGCCGTGCGCAGGTGGTGGTCGAGGCGATCATCGCCGAAGTGTCCGACTCGCGGGCCCAGGAGCTGGGCGTGCAGTGGCTGTTCGCCGACGAGAAATTCGGTGCCGGCGCGGTCAACTTCGGTACCGGCGGTGCCAGCATCACCGGCATTGCCGGGGCCGTGGCCAGCGGCGACAACGCGGCGCTGGGCAAACTGTTGTCGGGCGTGAACGGCGTGACGGCCGGCATCGGCAACTTCGGCGGCGGCTTCAACTTCGCCATGCTGGTCAATGCACTCAAGAGCAACAGTGGCTTCAACCTGCTGTCGACCCCGACCCTGCTGACCCTGGACAACGCCGAGGCGTCGATCCTGGTCGGCCAGGAAGTGCCCTTCGTGACCGGCTCGGTAACCCAGGACAACACCAACCCCTACCAGACCATCGAGCGCAAGGAGGTCGGTGTAAAACTGCGCATCAAGCCGCAGATCAACAGTGACAACACCGTGCGCCTGGACATCGTGCAGGAGGTCTCGTCGATTGCCGACACCGCTGCGGCCAGCGACGTGATCACCAACAAGCGCGAGATCAAGACCAAGGTCATGGTCGAGGACAACGGCCTGATCATTCTCGGCGGGCTGATCAGCGACGAGGTCAGCTCCAGCCATCAGAAGGTGCCGTTTCTGGGGGATATCCCCGGGCTGGGCCGGTTGTTCCGCTCCGATGCCAGCCGTGGCGTGAAGCAGAACCTGATGGTGTTCATCCGCCCGCGGATCCTGCGTGACGGGGCCAGCCTGACCAGCCTCAGCAGCGAAAAATACCGCAGCCTGCAACAGACCACGCCGCTTGCCCTGCCCAGCCTGGCCGATGGCAGCGAGTTGCTGCGGGTGTTCCCGGCCAGCCGCCAGCGCCTGGACGAGGGCACCTGGTGAAGCCGTTGCTGCCCTATCGCCTGGCGCGCCAGGGCGGGCTGGCCATGGCGCCTGGCGCCGACGGCTGGAGCCTGTGGCTGCGCCCGGATGTCGACAGCGACCAGTTGCACGAGCTGCTGCGGGTGTATGGCGCGCCCCAGACCGTGTGCCATTTCGACGCGGGGGAGTTCGACACGCGCCTGGGCCAGTTGTACCAGGCCGGCGAGAACGCCACGGCGGCGCTGATCGAGGGCATTGGCGAACAGGTCGACCTGGACGGCCTGATCAGCGAGATGCCGCGGGTAGAGGACCTGCTCGAAAGCGATGACGAAGCCCCGGTGATCCGCCTGATCAACGGGCTGTTCGGCGAGGCGCTGCGTCAGCAGGCCTCGGACATCCATGTGGAAACCTTCGAGCAGAGCCTGGTGGTGCGCCTGCGGGTCGACGGCCACCTGCGCGAGGTGCTGCGCCCGCCACGTGCGCTGTCGGCCATGCTGGTGTCGCGGATCAAGGTCATGGCGCGCCTGGACATCGCCGAGAAGCGCCAGCCCCAGGACGGGCGCATCACCCTGCGCTCGGGTGGGCGCGAGGTCGACGTACGTGTCTCGACGCTGCCGGGTATCCACGGCGAGCGAGTGGTGATGCGCGTGCTCGACAAGCAGGCCAGCCTGCTCTCGCTGGGCAACCTGGGCATGCCCGGTGCCGTCGAGGCGGGCCTGCGCGCCTGCCTGGGGCGACCCAACGGTATCGTGCTGAGCACCGGCCCGACCGGTTCGGGCAAGACCACCACGCTGTACGCCAGCCTCAACAGCCTGAACGACGGCAGCCGCAATATCCTCACCGTCGAGGACCCGGTGGAGTACGCCATCACCGGTATCGGCCAGACCGCCATCAACCCGCGTGCCGGGCTGACCTTTGCCAGCGGTTTGCGCGCGATTCTGCGCCAGGACCCGGATGTGATCATGCTTGGCGAAATCCGCGACCGCGAAACCGCGCAGATTGCGGTGCAGGCCAGCCTCACCGGCCACCTGGTGCTTTCGACCCTGCACACCAACAGTGCGGTGGGCGCGGTGACGCGCCTGCGCGACATGGGCGTGGAGCCTTTTCTGATTGCCTCGTGCCTGCGCGGGGTCATGGCCCAGCGCCTGGTGCGGCGCCTGTGCAGTTGCGCCGTGGCGCAGCCATTACAGGCGGCCGAGCGGGCGTTGTGGCCGGAGCTGGTCGAGCTTGAGCACAGTTATCACGCAGTGGGCTGCGCACAGTGTCAGGGCAGCGGCTATCGCGGCCGGCTGGGGCTGTATGAGTTCATCGAGCTGGACGCCGGGCTGATCGGCCTGCTGTATGACGGGGCCAGTGAGGTGGCCATGCAGGCGCATCTGCAGGGCCGGCGCCAGAGCCTGGCCGGCATGGCCAGCGAGTGCCTGCGCCAGGGCCAGACGAGCCTGGCCGAAGTGCTGCGCGCGGTGCAGGGCTGAGCCATGCCGACCTACCGATACCAGGCCGTTGACCTCGCCGGGCGCACCCTCAAGGCCAGCCTGCAGGCCGAAAGCGAGCGCCATGCCCGCCAGTTGCTGCGCGAACAGGGGCTGTTCGCGCGCCAGTTGCAGGTGCAGGGCAACGCGCAGGTGTTGCCACGGCGCCAGCGCGTGAGCCGCGCACAGCTGTGTGAATTGACCCGGCAACTGGCCACGCTGACAGGGGCCGGCATTGCATTGGTGGATGCCCTGGCCACCCTTGAGCGGCAGTTGGTGGAGCCGGCCTTGCGCAATCTGCTGGTGGGGGTGCGCGGCGCGCTGGCAGAGGGGCTGGGCCTGGCCCGCAGCCTGGCACGCCAGGGCGGGGTGTTTTCAGCGCTGTACTGCGCGCTGGTCGAGGCCGGCGAACGCTCGGGGCGCCTGGCCCAGGTGCTGGAACGCCTGGCCGACCACCTTGAGCAGGTGCAGCGCCAGCAGCACAAGGCGCGTACCGCGCTGATCTACCCGTGCGTGCTGATGGGGGTGTCGCTGGCGGTGGTGGTCGGCCTGATGAGCTTCGTGGTGCCCAGGCTGACCGAACAATTCGCCCATTCCGGGCAGAGCCTGCCGTTGATCACCCGCCTGCTGATCGGCGCCAGCGAAGCGCTGTTGCTGGCCGGGCCGTGGCTGCTGGGCGCCGCGGTGCTGGGTGCGGCAGGCGCGGCGCGGCTGCTGCGTCGGCCGCACTGGTGCCTGCGCCGTGACGACCTGCTGTTGCGCCTGCCGCGCGTGGGTGCGCTGCTGCGGGTGCTGGAAAGCGCGCGGCTGTCGCGCAGCCTGGCGATTCTGGTCGGCAGCGGGGTACCGCTGCTCGAAGCCTTGCAGGTGGCCACCGCCACCCTGGAAAACCGACGCATTCGTCTGGCGCTGGAGCGGGTGCAGGTCGATGTGCAAGGCGGCGTCAGCCTGCACCGCGCGCTGGATGCCAGCGGGCAGTTCCCGCCGATGCTGCTGAACATGGTCGCCAGCGGCGAGGCCAGCGGCACCTTGCCCGACATGCTCGAGCGCGTGGCCGACAACCAGGAGCGCGGCTTTGCCCGTCAGGTCGACACCGTGATGGCGTTGTTCGAGCCGCTGATGATCCTGGTCATGGGCGCGGTGGTGCTGTTCATCGTGCTGGCGGTGCTGTTGCCGATCATGCAGCTCAACCAGGGCCTCACACTTTAATAGGAGCACTACCATGCAGACACGACGTTCCCGCCAGCACGGCTTCACCCTGATGGAAATCATGGTGGTGATCTTCATCATCGGCCTGCTGATCGCGCTGGTGGCGCCCAGTGTGCTGGGCAGCCAGGACAAGGCCATGAAGCAGAAGGTGATGGCGGACCTGTCGAGCCTGGAGCAGGCGCTGGACATGTACCGCCTCGACAACCTGCGCTTCCCCACCGCCGAGCAGGGGCTGTCGGCCCTGGTGAGCAAGCCGCTGGCCGAGCCGGTGCCGCGTGCCTGGCGGGCCGATGGCTATATTCGCAGGCTCCCGCAGGACCCGTGGGCCACACCGTACCAGTACCGGGCGCCGGGGCAGCATGGGCGCATCGACATCTATTCGCTGGGTGCCGACGGGGTGGAGGGCGGCGAGGGGATCGATGCCGACATCGGTAACTGGGACCTCTAGGCATGCCGGCCCAGCGTGGCTTCACCCTGCTGGAGCTGCTGGTGGTGATCGCCATCGCCGGGTTGATGAGCGCCCTGGCGGTGGCCTCGCTCGACAGTGCCAAGGCGCCTTTGCACCAGGCCCTGGAGCGCCTGGCCGCGGCGTCGCGGGCGCAGGCCGACCTGGCCCTGCATGGCGGGCAGGTGCGCGGCCTGCGCTGGAACGGGCAGCGGCCCGAGTTCGTGCGCCTGGTCGAGGGCGACCAGTGGCAGGTGGAGCCGGTGGCGCTGGGCGAGTGGCCGGCCGGGCTGCGCCCGGACTGGCCTGCGGGCAGCACGCCACGGGTGATGTTCACCCCCTCCGGGCTGGCCCGACCGGTGAGGCTGGAGTGGCGCTGGGCCGAGGGCCGGCAGCGCTGGCACTGGCGTCATGCTGCCGGCCTGCAGGTGGTGAACGTGCCATGAAGGCTCGCCAGCGTGGTTTCACTCTGCTCGAAGTGAGCGTGGCCCTGGGCATCGCCGCGACCATGGCGATCATCAGCAGCCAGGTACTGCGTCAGCGCCTGGTGGTGCAGCAGGGCGTGCAGCAGCATTGGCTGGGCAGCCTGTGTGCCCGGGAACTGCAGGCGCGCTTTGTGGTGGAGCAGTACTGGCCGGCGCAGGCACTGAGTAGCGGCGAGCTGCGTCAGGGGCCGGGCACCTGCCACTGGCGGTTGCAACTGGGTTCCACCGGCGTGCGCAACCTGCGCGGTGGCGAACTGCGCCTGTTTGCCGACCGCGATGAACGTGAGCCGCTGGGTCAGTACCGCCTGTTTCTGGTGCGCCCGTGAGGCGCAGGCAGCAGGGCCTGACCCTGCTCGAACTGCTGGTGGCGCTGGCACTGACCGCTGTACTGGGCGTGCTGCTGGCGGCGCTGGTCAATGGCTGGCTGAGCGTACGTGAGCGACTCGACCAAGCGCCGCAGGCGAGCCCGGTGCTGAGCTTCTGCCTCGGGCTGGAGCGCCGCTTCGACGCCACGGTGCTGCGCCAGTTGTACGAGCAGCGCCTGCCCCTGGCCTTGAACTGGCTGGACTGGCAGCCTGCCGAGTTGCAGCTGCAATGGGTGGCGCTGGCGGCGTGGCCGGCGGCCGAAGGCGGCTCGCGCTTGCAGCGCCAACGCCTGCGCTATGACCGGCGCGATGCACGCCTGCTGCTGGAGACCTCTGCCGACCTGTATGCCGTCGAGCGCCCGCACTGGGTGCTGCGCGACAGCCTGACCGGGGTGTCCAGCCCCGTTTTCGAATTTCGCCAGGGCAGTCGTTGGCTGGCCTGGCCCTCTGCCGAACGCGCTGCGCCCGATCGTGGTGTACGGCTCGAGTTCCAGCGTGATGGAGCCCCCTATGTGTGTACGTTTGCCCTGCCGGAGAGCCAATGATTGACATTCGATACTGGCGACGGCGCCAGCCTGGGTCGTGGTTGCTGGTGCGCCCCGATGAGGCCGGCTGGAGCTGGCTGCAGGTGCGGGCCGGTGAGGTGCTGCGCGCGGGGCACGGGCAACCGCCGGAAGGTGCCGGTCGCGTGGCGCTGGTGGTGCCGGGCAGTGAATGCGCGCACTTCCATTTGCAGGCGCCGCCGGGTCTCAAGCGTGAAGAGTGGCCATTGCTGCTTGAAGATCGCGTGTTGCAGCCAGCCGAGGCGATCCATGTCGGTTGTGTGTCGCGAGGTTCGGGATGGCTTGAGCTGGCGGTGATTGACCGGCAACGCCTGGCGGGCTGGTTGCAGGCTTGCCAGGGCTGGGGCCTGCAGGTCGAGCGCTGCTGGGCGGAGTTCCAGCTGCTGCCGGAGCTTGCCCCCGGCGATGCCTGGTGCTGGCGACGCAGCCCGGACCTGAGCCTGTTCAAGAGTTGCGGCGCCGATCGGCGCCAGGCGTGGCTGGCCTGGCCGACGGCGCTGGGGGCAACCCCGCCGCCGGTGTGGTGTGACAGGCAGGTGCAGGCATTCGAGGGCGCGTGGCCGGTGTCGCTGGCGGCGCTGGAACGTCTGCCCGGCCTGTTCGAGCTGCGCCGCACGCCCCGCGCGCGACCGCACCTGGCACAGGGGCAACGGCGCCTGGCGACGGCCTGCGCCGTGCTGGGTGTGGTGTGGTGTGCCCTGTGGCTCGGCCTGCAGTGGCGCCAGGCCACGCTGTACAAGGCGCAGGTGGTGGCCGTGACCGGGCCGCTGAGCACCCCGCGCCAGGCTACGCAGTGGCTCAAGCGCGAGCGCCAGACGCGGGATGAGCGCAACCTGCGACTGCGCCAGCTGGAGGCATTGCAGGGCGCCATGGTGCAGTGGCTTTTGGCGCAGCCTGGCTGGCGGCTGCAGCGTGCGCGCTTTGATGGCACACGCTGGACCTTGCAGTTGCAGGGTGCGCAGGCACTGTCGGACACGCCGTGGGCTGCCATGGCCGCCAGTGCCGGGGCGCAGGTGGCGGTGCAGCCGACCACGGCAGATGCCGTGCAACTGGTGTTCGACCTGGGGGCAGGAGCATGAGCAGCGTCACCGCACGGCGCTGGTTGATGCCGCTGGCCTGGACCGCAGTGGCCCTCTTGCTGTTGAGCCTGGTGGTGCGCGAGGGCCTTGGCCAATGGCGCGAGCTTTCGCAGTGGCGCGAACTGGCCGCCTCGGCGACGGCCATGCACTCAGGCGCCGAGGTGACGCTGGAGCGATTGCAGCAGTCGGCTGCGGCGCAGCAGCTCGTGCTCAGCGACGTGCAGCCGGTTGACGCGGGGTGGCAGGTGCGCGGCCAGGTCAAGGACGAGCGGCGGCTTCAGGCGTGGTTGCTGAGCTTGCAGCGTGAAGGCGTTCAGCCGCTTCAATGGGGGCTGGAGCAGGCGCCGTCGGGCCTGAGTTTCGATCTGGTGCTGGCGCGATGAGCCGCAGGAGGTTGGGGTGGATGCTGTTGGTGTTCTGCCTGACGTTGCTGGCGGGGTTGCCGGCGCGCTGGTTGTTCAAGGCTGCGCCGTGGCCTGCGCAGGACGTGGCCGGTAGCGTGTGGCAGGGGCAGGCCGGGCGGATCGGCGACGTTGGCCCGTTGAGCTGGCAGGTGCGCCCGTGGGCGGTGCAGGTGCAGGCAGGGTACCAGGGCCAGCGCTGGGGGCTGGTATTGCGCGGCTGGCCGTGGGACTGGCAAGCGAGCGTCATGCCGCAGGGTCCGGCCAGCCGTGTGGCTTCGGCGTATCGCCTGGGGGGGGAGTGGTCGGGGCAACTGGCACTGAGTGGGCGTGGCGCGCGGTGCGTGAGCGGGCAGGGTGCGCTGGTGGCGGATCAGTTGGCCCTGGTGGCGCCATGGACGCTGGCCCTGGGGCGCGGCGAGGTGCGCGTGGTGTGCAACGAAGGCTGGCGGCTATCGGCGCGACTGGCGGCGGCGGGTCAGCACCACCTGGCGCTGGACGCGGGGGTGGCAGGCGGTACGCTGCAAGGGCAGGTGGAGCAGGGGGCGGCATTGTATCCGGTGCTGGTCGGCGGGCAGTGGCTGCAGGCCGGAGAGCACGCGGTGCGGTGGTCCTTCAATTGGTGATTCGCCAGTGGGCGCTTTTTCGCCGGCAAGGCCGGCTCCTGCAGGTTTTGGGGGGGGCGGCAGGTAGGAGCCGGGGAAGGGGCACGCTCGGTCAGGGCCGAATCTCGATCAGCGTGCCGTCGCTGACCAGGTTCCACACTTCGCGCATGTCGCGGTTGGTCATGGCGATGCAGCCTTCGGTCCAGTCCAGGGTGTGGAACAGCGCCTCGGGGTAGTCCGCACTGTCCGGTGTGCCGTGGATCATGATCATGCTGCCCGGCTTCACCCCTTCGCGGCGGGCACGGGCCGAGTCGCTGACATTGGGGTAGGAGACGTGGATGGCCAGGTTGTAACGGTCGGACACCTTGCGCCAGTCGAGCCAGTACAACCCCTCGGGCGTGCGCTTGTCGCCCTCGCGCAGCTTGGCACCGGTGGGCTGCTTGCCCAGCGAGATGCGGTAGCTCTTCATCGAGGTGTCGCCGCTCATCAGTTGCAGGCGGCGTTCGGACTTGATCACCAGCACCTTGTCGATCAACGGGGCGCCGGAGGGGGTGGGCGCCGGGGTCGAGGGCGTCACCTGGCCAAGCGGTTTTCGCACAATGGTTTCGGTGAACGCCGCCTGGGACACCGACGCCACACCGAGGCAGAAGAGGGCAAGCAACCAGCGCATGAAACGGTATCCCTGAAAGTGGCGACGTTGGGGTTCAAGTGAGCGGTTCGACCCGCGGGGACAGGCATTCGGTGCGTACCGGGTAATGCTGCCCCTGGCGGTCGAGATAGTAGCATTCTAGGGCACGACTCACGGTCCTGAAAGCCAGCTCGTCCCAGGGGATCTCGCTTTCCTCGAACAGGCGCACTTCCAGGCTCTCGACGCCCACCGCAAATGCCAGGTCGGCCAGCTCGGCGCGGTAGAACACCTGCACCTGGTTGATGTGCGGCAGGTCGAACAGCTGGTACAGGGCCATCGGCCCCAGGCGCGCGCAGGCTTCCTCGTCGGCCTCGCGGCGTGCGGCGTGTTCCATGGTCTCGCCGTTTTCCATGAAGCCGGCCGGCAGGGTCCAGTAGCCACGCCGCGGCTCGATGGCGCGTCGGCACAGCAGCACCTGGCTGCCATGGCTGGGCAGCACGCCGGCGACGATATTGGGGTTCTGGTAATGGATGGTATGGCAATGATCGCAGACATGACGCAGGCGGTTGTCGCCGTCGGGGATGCGATGAGTGACCGGTTTGCCGCACGCACTGCAGTAATTCATGCTTATCTTCCTGGTGGCTGCGCCTATCTTCGCGCCAGTGCGCGCAGGCCCGCAAGCGCGATTGTCGCGGGGGCTTGGGCGGGCTGCGCCTTTGGTGCATCATGCAGAGACCCGACAGAACGAGAGAGACCATGCTGGACGAGTTACTTCGCCGAATGAGCAATCACACGCCGGGCACCCTGGAGACCGATCGTCGGTTCCCTGAGGCTGCCGTGTTATTGCCCATCACCCGCAGCGAGTCGCCCGAACTGGTGCTGACCCTGCGCGCCAAGGGGCTCTCGACCCATGGCGGCGAAGTGGCCTTCCCCGGCGGGCGGCGAGACCCCGAAGACCCGGACCTGGTGTTCACCGCGCTGCGCGAGGCCGAGGAGGAAATCGGCCTGCCGCCCGGGCTGGTCGAAGTCATCGGCCCGCTGAGCCCGCTGGTTTCGTTGCACGGGCTGAAGGTCACGCCGTTTGTCGGGCTGATTCCCGACTATGTCGAGTACCGCGCCAACGATGCCGAGATTGCCGCGGTGTTCAGCGTGCCGCTGGAGTTCTTCCGCCAGGACCCGCGCGACCATACCCACCGCATCGACTACCAGGGCCGCAGCTGGTACGTGCCCAGCTACCGTTTCGGCGAGTACAAGATCTGGGGCCTGTCGGCGATCATGATCGTCGAGCTGGTCAACCTGCTATACGATGCGCGCATCAGCCTGCACCATCCGCCTGAGCGCACCCCTACAAGATGAGCGGGCCCACCCGCCGCCTTCCCACCGTGAGGAACCACGCATGAAATACCGTCTGGGCGACCTGCGCGTCGAAACCCACCCACAGAGCTGGGTAGCGCCCACCGCCACGCTGATCGGCAAGGTACGCCTGCAGGCGGGGGCCAACGTCTGGTTCGGCGCGGTGCTGCGCGGCGACAACGAGCTGATCGACATCGGCGAGAACAGCAACGTGCAGGACGGTACGGTGATGCACACCGACATGGGCTGGCCACTGACCCTGGGCAAGGGCGTGACGGTCGGCCACAACGCCATGCTGCATGGCTGTACGGTCGGCGACTACAGCCTGGTGGGCATCGGCGCGGTGATCCTCAATGGTGCGCGCATCGGCAAGCACTGCATCATCGGCGCCAATGCGCTGGTGCCCGAGGGGCGCGAGATTCCCGATGGGTCGCTGGTGGTCGGCTCGCCGGGCAAGGTTGTGCGCGAACTGACCCCGGCGCAGCAGCAACTGCTCGAGGCCAGCGCTGCCCACTATGTGCACAACGCCCAGCGCTATGCCCGTGACCTTGTACCCCAGGAGGACTGATGAGCAGCCCTGAACGACCGGTGGCCTCGCCTTGCGTGCACATCTGCGCGCTGGACGAGCAGGATATCTGCACCGGCTGCCAGCGCACCGCCAGCGAGATCACGCGCTGGGGCCGCATGGCCAACGACGAACGACGCCAGGTGCTGGTGCTGTGCCATGAGCGCGCCGTGGCGGCGGGGCTGGTGATGACGGTGGGCAAGGCCGCCGGCTGATCCCGGGCTTGGCCGTGCGGGGGCACTCAAGTACCCTGTACGGCTTGCCAACCGGTGTTTCTATGTTCTTTCTGATTGCTTATATCGCCAGCGTGGTGCTGATCAACTACGCGTTCTCCAGTGCCCCGCACCTGGACGTCATCTGGTCCGCCTGGGGCGGGCTGGTGTTCATCCTGCGCGACATGGTGCAGACCCGCTTCGGCCACGGCGCCCTGCTGGCCATGCTTGGCGCCCTGGTGCTGTCCTATATCACCTCCGACCCTGCCATCGCCCTGGCCAGCGCCACCGCGTTCGCGGTATCGGAGCTGATCGACTGGCTGGTGTTCAGCATCACCAAGCGCCCGTTGCATGACCGCCTGTGGCTGAGCTCGGCGCTGAGCATCCCGCTGGACACCTTCATCTTCTTCGGCATGATCGGCGCACTGACCCCGGCCGTGGTCGGTACCGCGCTGGGCTCCAAGTTCGCCGGGGTGACGGTGGTGTGGCTGGCGATGGCCTGGCGCGCACGCAAGAACGCCTGCGCCATGTAAAATGGCGCTTCTTTTCACCGGGTTGCACCGTGCTGGGGCGGCCCTGGATTCCTTCCCTCTGAGGACCTGAGATGACCCGTATCGGAACCCCCTTGTCGCCGACCGCGACCCGAGTACTGCTGTGTGGCTGTGGCGAACTGGGCAAGGAAGTGGTGATCGAGCTGCAACGCCTGGGCGTTGAAGTGATTGCCGTGGACCGTTACGCCGATGCCCCGGCCATGCAGGTGGCGCACCGCAGCCACGTGATCAACATGCTCGATGGCGCCGCCCTGCGCGCAGTGATCGAGGCCGAGCAGCCGCACTACATCGTGCCGGAAATCGAAGCCATCGCCACCGCCACCCTGGTTGAGCTGGAAGCCGAAGGCTTTACCGTGGTGCCGACCGCACGCGCCGCGCAGCTGACCATGAACCGCGAGGGCATCCGCCGCCTGGCCGCCGAGGAGCTGGACCTGCCAACCTCGCCTTACCACTTTGCCGACACCTTCGAAGACTACCGCAAGGCCGTCGAAGACCTCGGCTTCCCGTGTGTGGTCAAGCCGGTGATGAGCTCGTCGGGCAAGGGCCAGAGCCTGCTCAAGGGCGTCGATGACGTGCAGGCTGCCTGGGACTATGCCCAGGAAGGCGGGCGTGCCGGCAAGGGCCGGGTCATCATCGAGGGCTTCATCGACTTCGAGTACGAGATCACCCTGCTCACCGTGCGCCATGTGGGCGGCACCACCTTCTGCGCGCCGGTCGGGCATCGCCAGGAGAAGGGCGATTATCAGGAGTCGTGGCAGCCGCAGGCGATGAGCCCCAAGGCGCTGGCCGAGTCCGAGCGCGTGGCGCGTGCGGTGACCGAGGCCCTGGGTGGTCGCGGCATGTTCGGCGTGGAGCTGTTCGTCAAGGGCGACCAGGTGTGGTTCAGCGAAGTCTCGCCGCGCCCGCACGACACTGGCCTGGTGACCCTGATCTCCCAGGACCTGTCGCAGTTCGCGCTGCATGCGCGGGCGATCCTGGGCCTGCCGATTCCGCTGATTCGCCAGTTCGGGCCGTCGGCTTCGGCAGTGATTCTGGTGGAAGGCACTTCGCAGCAGACCGCCTTCGCCAACCTCGGCGCGGCGCTGAGCGAGCCGGACACCGCGCTGCGCCTGTTCGGCAAGCCAGAGGTGAATGGCCAGCGGCGCATGGGCGTGTGCCTGGCGCGTGACGAGTCGATCGAAGCCGCGCGGGCCAAGGCGACCCGGGCTTCGCAGGCAGTCAACGTAGAGCTGTAAGGCTTTAGTACGTCATCGCGGGTCAGGCCCGCTCCCACAGGGACAGTGATGATGCCTGTGGGAGCGGTCTGACCCGCGATAGCTGCGCAGCAGCCCGTCTTCAGAGCTCCGTATGCCGGGTCTCTTTCAGGCACAGCACTGCAATCAGGCTCAGTACTGCCGCCGCCGACACATACCCGCCCACCCAGCTCAGGCCGCCCATGGCCACCAGCTTCTGTGCAAAGAACGGCGCCGCCGAGGCCCCGACGATCCCGCCCAGGTTGTACGCCGCCGAGGCCCCGGTATAGCGCACGTGCGTGGGGAACAGCTCAGGCAGCAGCGCCCCCATCGGCGCGAACGTCACCCCCATCAGAAACAGTTCGATGGCCAGAAACAACGCCACGCCCGCGGTCGACCCCGACGTCAGCAGCGGCTCCATGGTGAACCCCGACAGGATGGCCAGCACCCCACCCACGATCAGCACCGGCTTGCGTCCGTACCGGTCGCTCAGCCAGGCCGACAGCGGCGTGGCCAGGGCCATGAACACCACCGCAAAGCACAGCAGTGCCAGAAAGGTCTCGCGGCTGTAGCCAAGGGTCGATACCCCGTAGCTCAGCGAGAACACCGTCGAGATGTAGAACAGCGCATAGCACACCACCATCGCCGCCGCGCCCAGCAGGGTCGGCGCCCAGTACTGTGCGAACAGCTCGACCACCGGCATCTTCACCCGCTCGTGGCGCGCCACGGCCTTGGCGAACACCGGCGACTCCTCGAGCTTGAGCCGCACATACAGCCCCACGATCACCAGCGCGGCGCTGAGCAGGAACGGAATGCGCCAGCCCCAGCTGCGGAACTGCTCGTCGGAAAGGGTCATGGCCAGGGTCAGGAACAGGCCGTTGGCCGCCAGAAAGCCGATCGAAGGGCCCAGCTGCGGGAACATGCCGAACCACGCCCGCTTGCCCTTGGGCGCGTTCTCGGTGGCCAGCAGCGCTGCACCGCCCCATTCGCCGCCCAGCCCCAGGCCCTGGCCGAAGCGCAGCAGGCACAGCAGGATCGGCGCCCAGGCGCCAATGCTGTCGTAACCCGGCAGCACGCCGATCAGCGTGGTGCAGATGCCCATCAGCAGCAGCGAGGCCACCAGCGTCGACTTGCGGCCGATGCGGTCGCCAAAATGGCCGAACAGCGCCGAACCCAGCGGGCGCGCCAGAAACGCGATGCCGAAGGTGAGGAAGGCCGAGAGCATCTGCGCGGTGCCCGAGGTCTGCGGGAAGAACACCGGGCCGATCACCAGGGCCGCTGCCGTGGCGTATACGTAGAAGTCGTAGAACTCGATGGCGGTGCCGATGAAGCTGGCCGTGGCTACCCGGGCGGGCGAGTTGACTGGGGGCGCTGCGGTTTCATCGTTGTTGTTATAGGTGCTGCTGGTCGTCATGAACGTTTCCCTGTCGAGTGCTGCGAAGGCTCCGGCACCTGCCGCGGGCAAGCGCCGGCGGGCTCGAGTATAGCTAGCGGGAAACGGTCCAGACCAGTATGCGGCTGGCGCAATTGTCCTCGGTTTCGAGGATTTCCATGCGATAACGGCCCATTTTCAGGCACACCGCGCTGGCAGGAATGCTTTCCAGCGCCTCGGTCACCAGGCCGTTCAGGGTTTTCGGGCCGTCGCTGGGCAGGTGCCAGCCCAGGCTGCGGTTGAGCTCGCGGATCGAAATGTTGCCCTCGATCACGTAGCGCCCATCGGGCTGCGGGTGAATGTGCGGGTTGTCCAGGCTGTGCTCTTCCTCGAACTCGCCCACGATCTCTTCAAGAATGTCTTCCAGGGTGACGATGCCCTGCACTTCGCCATATTCGTCCACCACCACGCCCAGGCGCCGCTGCTGTTTGTGAAAGTTCAGCAGCTGCAGTTGCAGCGGTGTGCTTTCGGGCACGAAGTATGGCTCGTAGCACGCCGCCAGCAGGTTGGCCAGGGTCAGCTCGGCCTTGGGCAGCAGGTGGCTGATCTGACGCGTGTTGAGGATCGCCTCGACCTGGTTGATATCACTGTGGAACACCGGCAGGCGGGTGTGACGGCTGACGATCAGTTGCTCGATGATTTTTTCGATCGGCTCGTCGAGGTTGATCCCGTCGACATCGTTGCGCGGCACCAGGATGTCGTTGACCGTCACCTTGTCCAGCGCCTGAAGGCTGCCGAGCAGGTCGCTCCTGTGCTGGGCATGTTCCTCGTCCGGCGTACCGGAGGCACCGGGGGTGTCGTGGCGATTGTCATGCTGGGTGACAGCCGTGACCTTGCCCGCGAAGGGGCGCAGCAACAGGCGTGCAACGCCATCGAGCAGCCAGGCCAGTGGCTGCAGCAGCATGAGCGGCACCTTGAGCAGGCTCTCGCCCAGGCCCAGCAGGGCGTCGGGGTAGCGTCGGGCCAGCTGGCGGGGGAGGTAGTCGGTGAGCACCAGCACGGCCAGTGCCGCTGCCGCGCAGGCCAGCCAGAAGCCGCGCTCGCCGGCATGGGCAAAGCCCAGCAGCGAGGCCAGGGCGAACACCAGCAGCTTGCCCAGGGTGGCGCCCAGCATCAGTGCACGTTCGCTTCTGGGGCCATTGCGGCGGGTGCCGCCCTGTTGCTGCTGGGCGGCATCCACTGCGCTGAACAGCGCCGCCCACACCAGGGTCAGTGCCAGTACCGCGACCTGTGGGCCTAACGGCAGAGTGTTCATAGGTCGCCTGTCAGATATGCAGAATGAATTCGCGTACCAGCTTGCTGCCGAAATACGCCAGCATCAGCAGGCAGAAACCGGCCAGGGTCCAGCGGATCGCCTTGTGACCGCGCCAGCCCAGGCGGGTGCGGCCCCACAGCAGGACGCCGAAGACGATCCAGGCCACGCAGGCGAGCAGGGTCTTGTGCACCAGGTGCTGGGCGAACAGGTTGTCCAGGAACAGCCAGCCGGAGATCAGCGACAGCGACAACAGCGCCCAGCCGGCCCACAGGAAGCCGAACAGCAGGCTCTCCATGGTCTGCAGCGGCGGGAAGTTGCGGATCAGGCCCGAGGGGTGCTTGTGCTTGAGCTGGTAATCCTGCACCAGCAGCAGCAAGGCCTGGAACACCGCGATGGTGAACAGCCCGTAGGCCAGGATCGATAGCAGGATATGCGCCAGGATGCCGGGCTCCTCGTTGACCAGCGGCACCGTGCCCGAGGGCGCGAACTGCGCCATCAGCGCGGTCAGCAGGCCCAGCGGGAACAGCAGCAGCAACAGGTTCTCCACCGGGATGCGCAGGGTGGCGACCAGGGTCAGGGCAATCACCGCGGTGGCGATCAGGCTGGCGGCGCTGAAGAAGTCCAGGCTCAGGCCCAGCGGCGTGAGCAGCTGCCAGCACAACGCGGTGCCCTGAGCGACCACGGCGAAGGCGCCGAGCATTCCGAGCAGCCGCTTGTCGGCCTTGGTGCCTCGGGCCAGGCGGGTGCCTTGATAGAAAATCGCGGCGGCGTACAGGCAGGCGGCGATCAGATTGGGTAGCAAGCTGGGTGACAAGGGGAGCATAAGTCCTGTTAGGCAAGCCCGAAAGGCCCTGAGTTTGGCATACAACGCGCCTGCCAAGGAAGACTGGTGGCCGACGCCATGGTGTGCGCGTGCGCGAGTCTTCGCTATAATCGCCGGCCTGCCCTTGCCCAAGGCTGGCCGAATGCGCCAGGGGCAGCTGATAAACCTCGGTTCTACAGAGCCTGAAAGGATCCCCATGTTTGAAAACCTGACCGACCGTCTGTCACAGACGCTGCGCCATGTCACCGGTAAAGCCAAGCTCACCGAGGACAATATTAAAGACACCCTGCGCGAAGTGCGCATGGCGTTGCTCGAGGCCGACGTCGCCCTGCCGGTGGTCAAGGATTTCGTCAACAAGGTCAAGGAACGCGCGGTCGGCACCGAGGTGTCGCGCAGCCTGACGCCTGGCCAGGCGTTCGTGAAGATCGTCCAGGCCGAACTCGAAGAGCTGATGGGCGCGGCCAACGAAGACCTCGCGCTCAACAGCGCGCCGCCTGCCGTGGTGCTGATGGCCGGTCTGCAAGGTGCGGGCAAGACCACCACCGCCGGCAAGCTGGCGCGCTTTCTCAAGGAGCGCAAGAAGAAGAGCGTGATGGTGGTGTCGGCCGACGTGTACCGTCCGGCGGCCATCAAGCAGCTCGAAACCCTGGCCAACGACATCGGCGTGACCTTCTTCCCGTCGGACATCACCCAGAAGCCGGTGGCCATCGCCGAGGCGGCGATTCGCGAAGCCAAGCTCAAGTTCATCGACGTGGTCATCGTCGACACCGCCGGGCGTCTGCACATCGATGCCGAGATGATGGGCGAGATCAAGCAGCTGCACGCTGCGGTCAAGCCGATCGAGACCCTGTTCGTGGTCGATGCCATGACCGGCCAGGACGCCGCCAACACCGCCAAGGCGTTTGGCGAGGCGCTGCCGCTGACCGGCGTGATCCTGACCAAGGTCGACGGTGATGCCCGTGGCGGTGCCGCGCTGTCGGTACGCGCGATCACCGGCAAGCCGATCAAGTTCATCGGCATGGGCGAGAAGAGCGAAGCGCTCGAACCGTTCCACCCGGACCGCATTGCCTCGCGGATCCTGGGCATGGGCGACGTGCTCAGCCTGATCGAGCAGGCCGAGCAGACCCTGGACAAGGAAAAGGCCGACAAGCTGGCCAAGAAGCTGAAGAAGGGCAAGGGCTTCGATCTCGAGGACTTCCGCGACCAGCTGCAGCAGATGAAGAACATGGGCGGCCTGAGCGGCCTGATGGACAAGATGCCGAGCATCGGCGGCGTCAACCTGTCGCAGATGGGCAATGCCCAGGGCGCGGCAGAGAAGCAGTTCAAGCAGATGGAGGCGATCATCAACTCCATGACCCCGGCCGAGCGCCGCGACCCCGAGCTGATCAGTGGTTCGCGCAAGCGCCGCATCGCCATGGGCTCGGGCACCCAGGTGCAGGACATCGGCCGCTTGATCAAGCAGCACAAGCAGATGCAGAAGATGATGAAGAAGTTTTCCACCAAGGGCGGCATGTCGAAGATGATGCGCGGCCTTGGCGGCATGCTGCCTGGCGGCGGCATGCCCAAGCTGTAACCACATTCAGGCCGGTGCCTCCCGTGGGGCACCGACCGGAACCCCGCCGCTGGCGGGACCCGTGCCGCCTTCTATATACAGAAGCGGCTCATTCGCAGATCAGCACGGCGGCTTGTCGCTCGCCGTTAAAAGGCATTTGCAAAAGTCCGTGTATTCCTTGAGAATATGCGGCCTTTCGGGCACCCGTGTGCCCGCTGTGCATTATGATTTGCAGCACCGACTACAGGAACGATGTTCTATGCTAACCATCCGTCTTGCCCGTGGCGGCTCCAAAAAGCGCCCATTCTACACCCTGACCGTGACCGACTCGCGTAACCCGGTTACCGGTTCGCACATCGAGCAGGTTGGTTTCTTCAACCCTATCGCTCGTGGCCAGGAAGTTCGCCTGTCCGTTAAGCAGGATCGCGTTGCTCACTGGCTGAGCGTTGGCGCACAGCCATCCGAGCGCGTTGCAAAACTGCTGAAAGATGCTGCTAAGGCTGCTGCCTGAATAGTATGAGCGCGACGCCAGAAAAAGCTGATGACCTGATCGTTGTTGGCAAGATTTTTTCGGTTCACGGCGTTCGCGGCGAGGTGAAGGTCTTTTCCTTTACCGATCCGATTGAAAACCTGTTGGATTACCGCAACTGGACGCTCCGGCGCGAAGGTGTGGTCAAGCAGGTCGAGCTGGTCAGCGGCCGATCCACTCAAAAGGATCTGGTTGCCAAGCTCAAAGGCCTCGACGATCGCGATGAAGCCCGTCTTCTGAGCGGTTACGAGATTTGCATCTCGCGTAGCCTTTTGCCCGACCTGACCGAAGACGAGTACTACTGGTACCAGTTGGTAGGTCTGAAAGTCATCAACCAGGACGAACAGCTGTTCGGCACGGTTGATCACCTGTTGGAGACCGGCGCGAACGATGTAATGGTGGTCAAGCCCTGCGTGGGCAGTCTGGATGATCGTGAACGCCTGTTGCCCTATACCGGGCAGTGCGTGTTGAAGGTCGACCTGGCTGCAGGCGAAATGAGGGTGGAATGGGACGCGGACTTCTAGACGATGGCGAGCCTTCGTGTCGAAGTCATTACGTTGTTCCCCGAGATGTTCTCGGCCATCAGTGAGTACGGCATTACCAGCCGCGCGGTGAAGCAGGGGTTGTTGCAACTGACCTGCCACAATCCGCGGGACTACACCACAGATCGCCACCACACCGTGGATGATCGGCCGTTTGGCGGTGGTCCGGGCATGGTGATGAAGATCAAGCCCCTGGAAGATGCGCTGGTTCAGGCCAGGCAGCAGGCAGGGGAAGCGGCGAAGGTGATCTACCTGTCGCCACAAGGCCGTCAGCTGAATCAGTCGGCGGTACGCGAACTGGCGAATGCAGAGTCGTTGATTCTCATCGCAGGTCGTTATGAAGGCATTGACGAGCGGTTCATTCAGGCTCATGTCGATGAAGAGTGGTCGATTGGCGACTATGTACTGTCTGGCGGCGAGCTGCCGGCGATGGTCCTGATCGATGCGGTTACGCGGCTGCTGCCCGGAGCTTTAGGGCATGCGGACTCGGCGGAGGAAGACTCCTTCACCGATGGTCTGCTCGATTGCCCGCACTACACCCGACCGGAGGTGTATGCGGATCAGCGTGTTCCCGACGTGTTGCTCAGTGGCAACCATGCACACATCCGGCGCTGGCGTTTACAGCAGTCCCTTGGGCGGACCTATGAACGACGCGTCGATCTTCTGGAAAGTCGCTCACTTTCTGGAGAAGAGAAGAAGCTGCTCGAGGAGTATCTCCGAGAGCGGGACGATAGTTAACGTATCGATGGTGGGTCTGACGACCTATCTTAGGAGCACAGCATGACCAACAAAATCATTCTGCAACTCGAAGCCGAGCAGATGACCAAAGAGATCCCGACCTTTGCCCCAGGCGACACTGTTGTCGTTCAGGTGAAAGTGAAGGAAGGCGACCGTTCGCGTCTGCAGGCGTTCGAAGGTGTTGTTATCGCCAAGCGTAACCGTGGTGTGAACAGTGCTTTCACTGTTCGTAAAATCTCCAACGGTGTTGGCGTAGAGCGTACTTTCCAGACCTACAGCCCGCAGATCGACAGCCTGGCCGTGAAACGTCGTGGTGACGTGCGTAAAGCCAAGCTGTACTACCTGCGCGACCTGTCCGGCAAAGCCGCTCGCATCAAGGAAAAACTGGCCTGAGGCTAGTTTGACCGGCGGGCACGGGACCGCCATGCGAAAAGAAAGCAGCCTTCGGGCTGCTTTTTTGTTGTCCGTCATTCGTGTTTCAGAGATGTCATGAACAGTAGAGAGCAAGAGATCCAGCGCCGTACCCAGTTGTCGGTGACCCGCGTGACCAAGGCGGTGTTCCCCTCGACCACCAACCATCACAACACCCTGTTCGGCGGCACCGCGCTGGCGTGGATGGACGAGGTGTCGTTCATTGCCGCCACGCGCTTCTGCCGCTTGCCGCTGGTGACGGTGTCGACCGACCGCATCGATTTCAAGCACCCGATTGCCGCCGGCTCGATCGTGGAACTGGTGGGGACGGTGGTCAAGGTGGGTACCACCAGCCTGAAGGTCGAGGTGGAGGTGTTTGTCGAAAGCATGAGCTGCGACAGTCGCGAGAAGGCGATTCACGGGTTGTTCAGCTTCGTCGCCATCGATGAAGACAAGCGGCCGGTGCCGGTGTTGCCCGGCTTCTGAACGGCCAACAAGCCCGCGCGATCAACCTGCCTGCGGCTGGACCAGCGCCACCAGCGTCCACCCAGGCCCCGGTTTCAACGCCGTATCCGGCCCTACCACATACACCCAGCCACTGGCATCGCGGGCAAACAGCAAGGTCGCGCGATCGCCATGCAACGCCTGGTAGTCCGCCCAGCCAAACGCCTCGGTCAGGTGCGTGGTGTACAGCTCGGCGCCCTGATTGAACAGGTTGGCCAGTTGCACATAGGTCAACGCCTGGCTGCCAAACAGGCGCCCGCGATGTTCGTCACTGGCGCGGTGCTTGTCGCTGCGCTGGCGCTCCAGCCCGCTGGCCAGCACGAACAGGCGCTGATGCCCGAAATCATGTCGAAAGCGCGTGCATGCCAGGGTGTTGAGCTCGCCCGCCGGCGACAGCCCCAGCAGGTGCCCCAGGCCTACAAGGTCCAGGTGCGCATCGGCATGCTGCGAGGCCGGGTGACCGAAATAGGTCGGCAACCCCTCCATGCGCGCCGCGCGGATGTTCTCCCAGCTCGAATCGGCCAGCAGCACCCGGCTGCCCAGTTGTTGCAAGGCCGTGCCCAGGGCCCTGGCCGGCGCGTTGGCGCCCACGATCAGAAACCCGCTGGGGGCAGGCTCGGCCACCTTGAGCAGGCGCGCCAGCGGCCGCGCCGTGGCGCTTTGCAGCACCACCGTACCGATGATCACCGCGAACGTCAGCGGCACCAGCAGCAAGGCCCCCGCGTGCCCGGCCTCGTCCAGGCGTATCGCGAAAATCGCCGACACTGCCGCGGCCACGATGCCGCGCGGAGCGATCCAGGCCAGCAGCGCACGCTCGCGCCAGTTGAGCTGCGAGCCCCAGGTCGACAGCGCCACGTTCAGCGGCCGCGCAATCAGCTGGATCACCAGCAGCAGGGCCAGCACCGCAGGGCCCAGGCCGAGCAGGGCATTCAGGTCCAGGCGCGCCGCCAGCAGAATGAACAGGCCGGAGATCAGCAGCACGCTGAGGTTCTCCTTGAAGTGCAGGATCTGGCGCACATCCACGCCCTTCATGTTGGCCAGCCACATGCCCATCAGGGTCACCGCCAGCAGCCCCGACTCGTGCATCACCTGGTTGGAGGCGATGAAGATCCCCAGCACCGCTGCCAGCGAGGCCAGGTTGTGCAGGTACTCGGGCAGCCATTGATGGCGGATCACCTGGCCCAGCAGCCAGCCACCGGCCACGCCGAAGGCGCTGCCGCACAGGATCACCCCGGCGAACGTCAGCAGGCTCTGGCTCAGGCCGTCGCCAGCGGCGCTGGCAATGATGAAGCTGTACACCACCACCGCCAGCAGGGCGCCGATCGGGTCGATGACGATGCCTTCCCAGCGCAGGATGTTGGCCACCGCCGCCTTGGGCCGTACCACCCGCAGCATCGGCACGATCACGGTCGGCCCGGTGACCAGGGTCAGGGTGCCGAACAGGATCGCCAGCAGCCAGTCGAACCCCAGCAGCCAGTGGGTGGCCGCGCTGATCACCACCCAGGTGGACAGCGCGCCGAGGGTCACCATGCGCCGCACCACCGTGCCGATCTCGCGCCATTGCGACAGATGCAGGGTCAGGCTGCCCTCGAACAGGATCAGCGCCACCGCCAGCGACACCAGCGGCATCAGCAGCGGGCCGAACAGTTCCTGCGGGTCGAGCCAACCCAGGATCGGCCCGGCCATTATGCCGCTGAGCAGCAGGAACAGGATCGCCGGCAGCTTCAGCCGCCAGGCCAGCCACTGGCAGCCCAGGGCCGCGACACCGATCCCGCCGAATGCCAGCAATATCTCTTGTTCGTTCATTCGGGCTCCCTATGCCGGCGGTGTTATGGAAGACTAGCGGTATTTTTACGGCCTACCACCGAGTCTTCATGCCCGCCATCGACCACCCGCTGATCGACCAGTTCCTCGACGCCCTGTGGCTGGAGAAGGGGCTCTCCGACAACACCCGAGCGTCCTACCGCAGCGACCTGGCCCTGTTCAACGGCTGGCTCCAGGAGCGGGGCATGGCGTTGCCCGATGCCGGTCGCGAGCTGATCCTGGACCACTTGGCATGGCGCCTCGACCAGGGCTACAAGCCCCGTTCCACGGCGCGGTTCCTGTCGGGCGCGCGTGGCTTCTATCGCTACCTGCTGCGCGAGAAGCTGATCGCCCTCGACCCGACCCTGCAGGTCGACATGCCGCAACTGGGCAAGCCGTTGCCCAAGTCGCTGTCCGAGGCCGATGTGGAGGCCCTGTTGAAGGCTCCCGACCTTGGCGAGGCCATCGGCCAGCGCGACCGCGCCATGCTCGAGGTGCTGTATGCCTGCGGGCTGCGCGTCACCGAGCTGGTGAGCCTGACCCTCGATCAGGTCAACCTGCGCCAGGGCGTGCTGCGGGTGATGGGCAAGGGCAGCAAGGAGCGCCTGGTGCCGATGGGGGAGGAGGCGGTGGTGTGGGTAGAACGTTACCTGCGCGACGGCCGCGTCGAACTGCTCAACGGCCGCCCCAGCGATGTCCTGTTCCCCAGCCAGCGTGGCGAGCAGATGACCCGCCAGACCTTCTGGCACCGCATCAAGCACCAGGCCCAGGTGGCCGGGATCGGCAAGGCGCTGTCGCCGCACACCCTGCGCCATGCCTTCGCCACCCACCTGCTCAACCACGGCGCCGACCTGCGCGTGGTGCAGATGCTGCTGGGCCACAGCGACCTGTCGACCACCCAGATCTACACCCATGTGGCCCGCGCCCGCCTGCAGGAACTGCATGCCCGTCATCACCCTCGCGGCTGAGCGCTGATCGCACATTGCATGCGTCGCCAGCAGTCAATGCAGGGCGGCGAATGTGGTACGCTTTCGCGGTTTACACCCGGGCCCTGGATCGCGGCCGTTTTTCGGTACGCCTGTTCCGCTTTCGGCCCCCTGTCCGCCTTCAGGAGTTTTCATGCGCGTGACCCAGATTTTAGCCGCCGCCGCCCTGGCGCTGGCCAGTTCCTTCGCCGTGGCTGCGGCCAACGATGCCGAGCAGGCGATTCGCAAGTCGCTGCAGTCGCTGGAGTCGGAAATACCGGTCGACAGCATCGCTGCCAGCCCGGTCAACGGCCTGTACGAGGTCAAGCTCAAGGGCGGCCGTGTGCTGTACGCCAGCGCCGACGGCCAGTTCCTGGTACAGGGCTATCTGTTCCAGATCCAGGACGGCAAGCCGGTCAACCTGACCGAAAAGGCCGAGCGCGTGGCCATCGCCAAGACCATCAATGCGATTCCGGCTTCCGAAATGGTGGTTTACCCTGCCAAGGGCGAAACCAAGTCGCACATCACCGTGTTCACCGACACCACCTGCCCGTACTGCCACAAGCTGCATGCCGAAGTGCCCGAGCTGAACAAGCGCGGCATCGAGGTGCGCTACGTGGCCTTCCCGCGTCAGGGCCTGGGCTCGTCGGGTGACCAGCAGCTGCAGGCGGTATGGTGTTCCACCGACCGCAAGGCGGCCATGGACAAGATGGTCGACGGCAAGGAAATCAAGGCCGCCAAGTGCGAGAACCCGGTCAGCAGGCAGTTCCAGATGGGGCAGTCGATCGGCGTCAACGGCACACCGGCCATCGTGCTCGAGGACGGTCAGGTGATCCCGGGTTATCAGCCGGCGCCGCAAGTGGCCAAGCTGGCATTGACCGCAAGCAAGTAATTCAATCAGTGAGCCGTCACCATGGGGAGACGGCTGTTTTTTCGACCGGCGCATGGCCGGTCGTTCAATGGGGAGTTCACAGTGAAACCGGTCAAAGTAGGCATCTGTGGGTTGGGGACCGTCGGTGGCGGTACCTTCAATGTACTTCAGCGTAACGCCGAGGAGATTGCCCGCCGCGCCGGGCGTGGAATCGAAGTGGCACAAATCGCCATGCGTACGCCAAACCCGAACTGCCAGATTACCGGTACCCCCATTACCGCTGATGTGTTCGAGGTCGCGAGCAACCCCGAGATCGATATCGTCATTGAACTGATTGGCGGCTACACCATTGCCCGCGAGCTGGTGCTCAAGGCCATCGAGAACGGCAAGCATGTGGTCACCGCCAACAAGGCGCTGATTGCCGTGCACGGCAACGAGATCTTCGCCAGGGCGCGCGAGAAGGGCGTCATCGTCGCCTTCGAAGCGGCCGTGGCCGGCGGCATCCCGGTGATCAAGGCGATCCGCGAAGGCCTGTCGGCCAACCGCATCAACTGGGTGGCCGGTATCATCAACGGCACCGGCAACTTCATCCTCACCGAAATGCGCGAGAAGGGCCGCACCTTCCCCGACGTGCTGGCCGAAGCCCAGGCGCTGGGCTATGCCGAGGCCGACCCGACGTTCGACGTCGAGGGCATCGACGCCGCGCACAAGCTCACCATCCTGGCGTCCATCGCTTTCGGTATCCCGCTGCAGTTCGACAAGGCCTACACCGAAGGCATCACCCAGCTGACCACGGCCGACGTGAACTACGCCGAAGCGCTGGGCTACCGCATCAAGCACCTGGGCGTGGCCCGCAGCACGGCCAATGGCATCGAACTGCGCGTGCACCCGACGCTGATTCCGGCCGACCGCCTGATCGCCAATGTCAACGGCGTGATGAACGCGGTGATGGTCAACGGTGACGCCGCAGGCTCCACCCTGTTCTACGGCGCCGGCGCCGGCATGGAACCGACCGCCTCGTCGGTGATCGCCGACCTGGTCGACGTGGTCCGTGCCATGACCAGCGACCCGGAAAACCGCGTGCCGCACCTGGCCTTCCAGCCCGACTCGCTGTCGGCTCACCCGATCCTGCCGATCGAAGCCTGCGAGAGCGCCTACTACCTGCGCATCCAGGCCAAGGATCGTCCGGGCGTGCTGGCCCAGGTGGCGAGCATCCTGTCCGAGCGCGGCATCAATATCGAGTCGATCATGCAGAAGGAAGTCGAGGAGCACGATGGCCTGGTGCCGATGATCCTGCTCACCCACAGCGTGCTCGAGCAGCGCATGGACGATGCGATCACCGCCCTGGAAGCCCTGCAGGATGTGGTTGGCAGCGTTGTGCGCATCCGCGTCGAACAACTGAACTGAGCCGTCTTTGAGTTAGAGGAATAGGTCATGCGTTACATCAGTACCCGCGGCAAGGCACCGGCCCTGAATTTTGAAGATGTCCTGCTGGCCGGCCTGGCCAGCGATGGCGGCCTGTACGTGCCGGAAAACCTGCCGCGCTTCACCCAGGAAGAAATCGCCTCGTGGGCCGGCCTGCCGTACCACGAGCTGGCCTTCCGGGTGATGCGCCCGTTCGTCACCGGCTCCATTGCCGATGCCGACTTCAAGAAGATCCTCGAAGAAACCTACGGCGAGTTCGCCCACGCCGCGGTTGCCCCGCTGCGTCAGCTGAACAGCAACGAGTGGGTGCTGGAGCTGTTCCACGGCCCGACCCTGGCGTTCAAGGACTTCGCCCTGCAACTGCTCGGCCGCCTGCTCGATCACGTGCTGGCCAAGCGCGGCGAGCGCGTGGTGATCATCGGTGCCACCAGCGGTGACACCGGTTCGGCTGCCATCGAAGGCTGCCGGCGTTGCGACAACGTCGACATCTTCATCCTGCACCCGCACCAGCGTGTGTCGGAAGTTCAGCGCCGCCAGATGACCACCATCTTCGGCGAGAACATCCACAACATCGCCATCGAAGGCAACTTCGACGACTGCCAGGAGATGGTCAAGGCCAGCTTCGCCGACCAGGGCTTCCTCAAGGGCACCCGCCTGGTGGCCGTGAACTCGATCAACTGGGCGCGGATCATGGCCCAGATCGTGTACTACTTCCACGCCGCCCTGCAGTTGGGTGGCCCGGCGCGTTCGGTGGCGTTCTCGGTGCCTACCGGCAACTTCGGCGACATCTTCGCCGGTTACCTGGCGCGCAACATGGGCCTGCCGATCAGCCAGCTGATCGTGGCAACCAACCGCAACGACATCCTGCACCGCTTCATGAGCGGCAACCAGTACGTCAAGGAAACCCTGCACGCCACCCTGTCGCCGTCGATGGACATCATGGTGTCGTCGAACTTCGAGCGCCTGCTGTTCGACCTGCACGGTCGCAATGGCGCCGAGATTGCCGGCCTGATGGACACCTTCAAGCAGGGTGGCGGCTTCAGCGTCGAGCAAGACCGCTGGACCGAGGCGCGCAAGCTGTTCGATTCGCTGGCGGTGGATGATGCGCAAACCTGCGAGACCATCGCCGACGTGTTCGCGCAAACCGGCGAAGTGCTCGACCCGCACACCGCGATTGGCGTCAAGGCCGGCCGCGAGTGCCGTCGCAGCCTGGACACGCCGATGGTGGTGCTGGGTACCGCGCACCCGGTCAAGTTCCCCGAGGCGGTGGAGAAGGCGGGCGTGGGCAAGGCCCTGGAGCTGCCGGCGCACCTGACCGACCTGTTCTCCCGCGAGGAGAAATGCACGGTACTGCCCAACGACCTGAAAGCGGTGCAGGCCTTCGTCAGCCAGCACGGCAACCGTGGCAAGCCGCTCTGACGGCAGCGGTATGCAGCGTTGAACCAGGCCCCGGTGCGCAAGCCCCGGGGCTTTTTGTTGCGCGGCCCGCCATGCCACGGCAGGAACCTGGCTTGCTGGC
Organism: Pseudomonas sp. FBF18; assembly: GCF_024261405.1. Lineage (NCBI taxonomy): Bacteria > Pseudomonadati > Pseudomonadota > Gammaproteobacteria > Pseudomonadales > Pseudomonadaceae > Pseudomonas > Pseudomonas sp. FBF18. Next base: position 27,816 of record NZ_QKRS01000006.1, read on the forward strand.
GAACCGACGCGACGCGTCGATACCGTGGCGACACGAGGACGTTGCCGCCCCCTGGTTTCGGATTTTTCCTATGGGACGCCCGCGCGGGCTTTCCTAGAGTGGGCGCCCGTCCAATCCGGAGTCGCCCATGCGCTCACTCAAGGTTCTGCTTCTGGAGCCTCATGCCTATCGGCTGATGAACCTGCACCAGATGCTCAATGGCCTGGGCATCTACGACGTGCGCGTGGCTGAAACGACCCTCCAGGCGCACGGTGTGCTCGAACGACGGGGGCCGGTGGATATCGTCATCTGTGACCCGCTGTCGCCCGAGCACGATGGCATGGGCTTCGTCGAGCACCTGGCGCTGCACGGCCTTGCCAGTGCCCTGATTGTCCTCAGTGGCGCCAGGCGCAGCGTGCTCCAGGGGGTTGTCGAACTGATCGAGCTGTCGGGCCTGCGGGTGCTGGGCAGCACCCCCGCGCCAGCCAGCCCCAGCCAGTTGCACCCCTTGCTGCTGCAACACCCGGAGGCCGGGCCCGTGGCATGAATCTGTCATGTGCACCGGGCATGCTCGATGAACGTGCAGCGCGCCGCGGCAGAACTTTCAGCCTGTGCCGAGGGTCAGTGAAAGACCCCCTTCAACAACAACGTGAACGGTGAATGGATGGACAATATCAGCTTGTTGCTAAGTGAAGCATTGACGCCCTATCAGGTCACGCTGACCTCCCGGCATGCCAGTGCCGACTTCGACCTGCAGCTGGTCGACCCTGCCGGCGACACCGTGCTGCAGCGCAGTGTCAAGGCCAGCCAGCTGCATGACCAGCGCCTGCTCATCGACCTGGTGGACGGTATCCAACGTGACCTGCGCATCCACGAAGGGCGCCTGCAACCCTGCGTGATCGCAGCCCTCAAACATGCCCGCCAGGGCCGCGCGCAAATCGTTGCGGCGTGACGGGAACCTTTGTCCAGACAGGTACTCAGACAGCTTAAGGACAGTTGAACGGCATTTTGCTCCGATGCCGCCAGGCTGTTCGTGCGAGGCTCCAAGCAGCCCTCGTTTAACCCCGACGGCCTCCCCACCGCTCGGGGTTTCTTTTTGCCTGCGTAAAAGCGCGTGCCGGGGTCAGTGCTGGCTCAGCAGCTCGCGCGCCGCATCGAGGTAGGTCTTGCGCTGGTCGGGCTCTAGCCATTGTGCATACAGCGGCGCCAGGGTCTGCAGGCGCAGGTTGCGCAGCAACTGATCGAGGTGGCTGATGGCCTCGCGGCCCAGCGGGGTGTCGGAGCAACCCACGTAGGTCAGCTGGTAGCGCGCCACGCCCTTGATCGGGAAGTACGTCAGGGCCTGGGGCTGCGGCTGCTTTTCGTTCATGTAGCGCACTTCCGGCCAGTAGGCCAGCAGCAGGTTCAGGCGCCCCAGCTGCTGCATCTGCAGCAGGCTGCCCACCGCATCGTTGCCGTAATGGCGGCTGATGGTGGCGGGCGGGGCGTTGGCCAGTATCGCGTCCACGGCGGGGCTGTAGCTGCGCTGGCCGACGACACCGAGCTTGTGCGTGTTGCTTGCCAGCAGGGCGTCCAGGTCGATTTCGCCATCGTGCAGGTACGGCGCAAGGCTTGCCTGGTCACTCTGGCGGGCAATCACCATGTTGCTCTGCGCAGCCAGCGCCGGTATCGAGAACTTCACGAAGCGCTCGCGCTCCGGGGTTCGCAGCAGCGTGGGGTCGCAGGTGAAGGAGGGTTCCTGGAGCATCTGCATGCCGCGCGCGCGGTTGACCCGCACGATGCTGTGCTGGTACTCGGGCATCTGCGCGATGAGCAGCGGCAGCAGCTGGTCCATGGCGCCCTGGCCGGTTTTGGGGCCCTCGAACACGGTCAGCGGCGGCAGGTCGCGCAACAGCCAGGTGAGGGTTTCCTTGGCCCAGCTCGAGGCAGGCAGCAGGCTCAGCAGCACAGCCAGCAGTGCGCCGTGCAGGTTGCAGCACATGGCGCGACTCAGACCGCGCCCTGTTCGCGAAGATGGGCGATCTGCGCCGCGTCATAGCCCAGCTCGCCCAGCAACTGCGCGGTGTGCTCGCCCAGCGCCGGCCCCACCCACTCGCTGGAGCCTGGGGTGTCCGACAGCTTGGGCACGATGCCCGGCATCTTGAACGGCTTGCCGTCGGGCAGCCTGGCCTGGAGGAACATCTCGCGGGCGAGAAACTGCGGGTCGCTGAACATGTCTTCGGCCGAGTAGATGCGGCTGGCCGGCACCTGGGCCTGGTTGAGCACCTGCATCAGGGTGTCCAGCGGCACGCTGCGGGCCCAGCGGTCGATCACCGCATACAGCTCGTCGCGGCGCAGGTCGCGCCCGTCATTGCTGGCCAGCGCCGGGTCGGCGGCCAGGTCGTCGCGCCCGATGGCCTGCATGAAGCGTTTGAAGATCGCATCGCCATTGGCGCCGATCTGCACATGCTTGCCATCGGCGCTGGTATGGATGGAGGAGGGGGTGATGCCCGGCATGATGTTGCCGGTGCGCTCGCGGATGAAGCCGAATACGTCGAACTCCGGCACCATGCTCTCCATCATCGCGAAGATGGCCTCGTACAGGGCCACGTCGACCACCTGGCCCTGGCCCCCGTTGACCTCGCGATGACGCAGCGCCATCAGTGCGCCGATCACGCCCCACAGCGCGGCAATCGAGTCGCCGATGGAAATGCCGGTGCGTACCGGCGGGCGGTCCTCGAAACCTGTGATGTAGCGCAGCCCGCCCATCGACTCGCCGACCGCGCCGAAGCCGGGCTGGTCTTTCATCGGCCCGGTCTGGCCGAAGCCGGACAGGCGTACCATCACCAGCTTCGGGTTCAGCGCGTGCAGTACCTCCCAGCCCAGGCCGAGCTTTTCCAGCACGCCGGGGCGGAAGTTCTCGATCAGGATGTCGGCCTCGCCCAGCAGCTGCTTGAGAATGGCCAGGCCTTCGGGGTGCTTGAGGTTGAGCGTGAGCGACTGCTTGTTGCGCGCCTGCACGAACCACCACAGCGAGGTGCCCTCGTACAGCTTGCGCCATTTGCGCAGCGGGTCGCCGCCATCGGGCGATTCGACCTTGACCACCTGGGCGCCGAATTCGGCGCAGATGCGCGAGGCGAAGGGGCCGGCGATCAGGGTGCCGAGTTCGATGACTTTGAGGCCGGCAAGCGGTTTGGTGGGCAACGACATGGGGCTTCCGTGGCAGCAGGGCAGAGCGCTAGTTTTTATCACAGGGCGGCAGCGGCAGATACTGCTGTTGGCCGCAGATTGTACGGTTCGGTTCGTTGATTGCCAGCGCATCGGTTAGACTGGGCGACTTTTCCTGTTACCAGAAGCCCGTCCATGGCCCAGCCGTCCACCACCTACAAGTTTGAACTGAACCTCACCGATCTCGACCGCGGCGTGTACGAAAGCGTCAAGCAGACCATCGCCCGCCACCCTTCGGAAACCGAAGAGCGCATGGCCGTGCGCCTGCTGGCCTATGCCCTCTGGTACAACGAGCAGCTGTCGTTCGGTCGCGGCCTGTCGGACGTCGACGAGCCGGCGCTGTGGGAAAAAAGCCTGGATGACCGGGTGCTGCACTGGATCGAAGTCGGCCAGCCCGATGCCGACCGCCTGACCTGGTGCTCGCGCCGCACCGAGCGCACCAGCCTGCTGGCCTACGGCAGCCTGCGGGTATGGGAAACCAAGGTGATCCCGGCGGTCAAGAACCTGAAGAACCTCAACATCGCCGCCGTGCCGCAAGAGGTGCTGGAAGTCCTGGCCAAGGACATGCCACGCGCCATCAAGTGGGATGTGATGATCAGCGAAGGCACGGTGTTCGTCACCGACGACCGCGGCCAGCACGAAGTCCAGCTGCAATGGCTGCTGGGCGAGCGCGGCTGATCCGCCCGCCGACCTTTTTCAAACCAGAGAAGCCTTGATCACTCCATGCGTATCGAACCGCGTTCACTGCCGTCCACCCTGCCGTTTCTTGGCGACCTGCCGCCCCTGCTGACCCGCCTGTACGCCGCCCGTGGCGTACAGAGCGCCGTCGAGCTGGACAAGAGCCTGGCACGCCTGCTGCCCTATCAGCAGCTCAAGGGTATCGACGCGGCGGTAAACCTGCTGGTGGAGGCACTGGACCAGCGCCAGCGCATCCTGATCGTCGGCGACTTCGACGCCGACGGTGCCACGGCCAGCACCGTGGGCGTGCTGGGCCTGCGCCTGCTGGGCGCCGCGCACGTCGACTACCTGGTGCCCAACCGTTTCGAATACGGTTACGGGCTGACCCCGGAAATCGTCGAGGTGGCACTGCAGCGCACGCCGCAGCTGCTGATCACCGTGGACAACGGCATCTCCAGCGTCGAAGGCGTGGCGGCGGCCAAGGCGGCCGGCCTGAAGGTGCTGGTCACCGACCACCACTTGCCGGGCCATGCGCTGCCGGCGGCCGATGCCATCGTCAACCCCAACCAGCCGGGCTGCGAGTTTCCGAGCAAGGCACTGGCCGGGGTCGGGGTGATCTTCTACGTATTGATGGCGCTGCGTGCGCGCCTGCGCAGCCTGGGCCGCTACGACGACCGCCCGCAGCCGAACATCGGCGAGCTGCTCGACCTGGTGGCGCTGGGCAGCGTGGCCGACGTGGTACCGCTGGATGCCAACAACCGCATCCTCGTGCACCAGGGCCTGGAGCGCATCCGTGCCGGTCGTGCGCGCCCGGGGCTCAAGGCGATTCTCGAGGTGGCCCGGCGCGAAGCGGCGCGCATCACCTCCACCGACCTGGGCTTCATCCTGGGCCCGCGGCTCAATGCTGCCGGGCGCCTGGACGACATGAGCCTGGGCATCGAATGCCTGCTCAGCGACGACCCGAGCCTGGCCCGCGAGATGGCGGTGCAGCTGGACGAACTGAACCAGGACCGCAAGTCCATCGAACAGGGCATGCAGCGCGAGGCGCTGGCCCAGCTCAAGGACCTGCCGCTGGAGTCGATGCCGTTCGGCCTGTGCCTGTACGAGGCTGACTGGCACCAGGGCGTGATCGGCATTCTGGCCTCGCGTCTGAAAGAACGTTATCACCGCCCGACCATCGCCTTTGCCGACGCCGGCGACGGCATGCTCAAGGGCTCTGCGCGCTCGGTGCCGGGCTTTCACATTCGCGATGCGCTGGACGCCGTGGCGGCGGCCAACCCGGAGCTGATCAGCAAGTTCGGCGGGCACGCCATGGCGGCGGGGCTGTCGCTGCCGGCCGAGAACTTCCCGGCGTTCGCCCAGGCGTTCGACGAAGAAGTCCGCCGCCAGTTGCAGGAGGACGACCTCACCGGCCGGCTGCTGTCCGACGGCAGCCTGGCGGTCGAGGAGTTCCACCTGGAGCTGGCCCGCGCCCTGCGCAACGCCGGGCCGTGGGGGCAGCATTTTCCCGAGCCGCTGTTTCATGGCGTGTTCCAGCTGGTGCAGCAGCGGGTGGTGGGCGAGCGTCACCTGAAGGTGGTGCTCAAGAGCGAATGCGGTTCGGTGACCCTCGACGGCATCGCCTTCGGCATCGACCGCGAGGTATGGCCCAACCCCACCGTGCGCTGGGTGGAGCTGGCCTACAAGCTGGACGTCAACGAGTTTCGCGGCAACGAGACGGTGCAGTTGATGATCGCCCACATCGAGCCGCGCTGAACCCCTGGGTGGGCAAACTGGTCTAGTCTCTCAGAGACCGGCACTGAGCCGCGGGGAAGCCAAGGCGCTCGGTCCGGTCCACCATTCGGAGACTGGAGAGGTGCCCCATGAGCCTGCTGCTTGAGCCCTATACCCTGCGTCAACTGACGCTGCCCAACCGCATTGCGGTCTCGCCGATGTGCCAGTATTCGAGCGTCGACGGCCTGGCCAACGACTGGCACCTGGTCCACCTGGGCAGCCGCGCGGTCGGCGGTGCCGGGTTGATCTTCACCGAAGCCACCGCCGTCACGGCCGAGGGCCGCATCACCGCCCAGGACCTGGGCCTGTGGTGCGACGAACAGATCGCCCCCCTGCAACGCATCACCCGCTTCATCACAGCCCAGGGCGTGGTGCCCGGCATTCAGCTGGCGCACGCCGGGCGCAAGGCCAGCACGCATCGGCCGTGGCTGGGCAAGCACGGCAGCGTCAAGCCCGAGGACGGTGGCTGGGTGCCGGTGGGGCCGTCGAAAATCGCCTTCGACCCGCAGCACACGGCGCCCACCGAATTGAGCGAAGGGCAGATCCACGAGGTGATCCAGGCCTTTGTCGAGGCCGCCCGGCGTGCACTGGTGGCCGGCTTCAAGGTCGTGGAGGTGCATGCCGCCCATGGCTACCTGCTGCACCAGTTTCTCTCGCCATTGAGCAACCAGCGTCGCGACCAGTACGGCAGCTCGTTCGAGAACCGCATTCGCCTGACCCTGCAGGTGACCGAGGCGGTGCGCGAGGTGTGGCCGTCGGAGTTGCCGCTGTTCGTGCGGGTATCGGCCACCGACTGGGTGGAGGATGGCTGGAACCCGGATGAAACCGTCGAACTGGCCAAGCGCCTCAAGGCCCTGGGCGCCGACCTGATCGACGTTTCGTCGGGGGGCACCTCGATGAATGCCGAGATTCCCACCGGGCCTGGCTATCAGACACGCTTTGCCGAGCGGGTGCGCAAGGAATCGGGGATCGCCACCGGCACGGTGGGCATGATCACCGAGCCGGCCCAGGCCGAGCACATTCTGCGCACCGGCCAGGCCGACATCATCCTGCTGGCCCGCGAGCTGCTGCGCGATCCGTACTGGCCGCTGCATGCCGACGATGACCTGGGCGGGCAGAAGGCCATATGGCCGGCGCAGTACCAGCGTGCGACCCACCGCGACCAGCCGATCCACGAGTCCGACCTGCGCGACTGAAGGCTATGCCAAAGGGCCGCCGAGCGGCCCTCCTGCGCAGGTAACGCCTGCCTGCGCCGTGGGCCTCAATGCCTGAACATCACATGCCGCACGCAGGTGTAGTCCTCCAGCCCATACATCGACATGTCCTTGCCGTAGCCCGACAGCTTCTGCCCGCCGTGGGGCATTTCGCTGACCAGCATGAAGTGCGTGTTGACCCAGGTGCAGCCGTACTGCAACCGGGCGGACACCCGGTGGGCGCGGCCGACATCGGCGGTCCACAGTGACGAGGCCAGGCCGTAGTCCGAATCGTTGGCCCAGGCCAGCGCCTGCGCTTCGTCTTCGAAGCGGGTCACCGACACCACCGGCCCGAATACCTCGCGGCGCACGATCTCGTCATCCTGCTGGGCGTCGGCCAGCACCGTCGGCTCGAAGAAGAACCCGTCGCCCACCACCGCCTTGCCGCCGGTGACCAGGCGAATATGCGGCTGGGCCACGGCGCGCTCCACCAGCGCTGCCACCCGGTCGCGGTGTGCGGCACTGATCAGCGGCCCGAGTTCGGTGTCCGGGTCGTCCTGCAACCCGTGCCGGAGGCTGGCCACCGCCTCGCCGAGCTTGTTCACGAAGGTGTCGTAGATGCCGGCCTGGGCGTAGATCCGGCAGGCCGCGGTGCAGTCCTGCCCGGCATTGTAGAAGCCGAAGGTGCGAATGCCTTCCACCGCAGCGTCGATGTCGGCATCGTCGAAGATGATCACCGGGGCCTTGCCGCCCAGTTCCATGTGCAGGCGTTTCACGCTGTCGGCGGTGCCGGTGATGATCTGGCTGCCGGTGGCGATCGAGCCGGTCAACGACACCATGCGCACCTTGGGGTGGGTAACCAGGGGCATACCTACGCTCTGGCCCTTGCCGAACAGGATGTTGAGCACCCCGGCCGGAAACAGCTCGGCCGCCAGTTCGCCCAGGCGCAGGGCGGTCAGCGGGGTCTGTTCCGAAGGCTTGAGCACCACGGTGTTGCCGGCGGCCAGGGCCGGGGCGATCTTCCATGCCAGCATCATCAGCGGGTAGTTCCACGGCGCGATGGACGCCACCACACCCAGCGGGTCGCGGCGCACCATCGAAGTGTGCCCCGCCAGGTACTCGCCCGCCGCCGAGCCGCCCAGACAGCGGCTGGCCCCGGCAAAGAAGCGGAACACGTCGGCGATTGCCGGCAGTTCGTCGTTCAGCGCGGCCGGGTAGGGCTTGCCGCAGTTGTCCGATTCCAGCCTGGCCAGCTCCCCGGCATGGGCGTCTATCAGGTCGGCCAGCTTGAGCAGCAGTGCGGCGCGGTCTTTCGGTGCGGTCTGCGACCAGCCGTCGAAGGCATGGTCGGCGGCGCGCACCGCCGCATCCACCTGCGCTTGGCTGGCCTCGTTGATGTCCACCAGCACGCTGCCCAGCGCGGGGTTGAGCACGCTGTGGGCCGGGCCTTCGCCGGCGACGAGCTGGCCGTTGATCAGCAGTCGGGTTTGCATGGTGTTCGATCCTCCTGGTTCAGGTCATTTGCCGTCGCTGCCGGTCACGTTCTCGGCGCCACGGGTCAGGTAGTAGGCGCCCAGAATCGGCAGCATGGTCACCAGCATCACCAGCATGGCCACCACGTTGGTCACCGGCACGTCGCGCGGGCGGCTGAGCTGGTTGAGCAGCCAGATCGGCAGGGTGCGTTCGTGGCCGGTGGTGAAGGTGGTCACGATGATTTCGTCGAACGACAGCGCGAACGCCAGCATGCCGCCCGCCAGCAGCGCCGACCCCAGATTGGGCAGCACGATGTAGCGAAAGGTCTGCCAGCCGTCGGCGCCCAGGTCCATCGACGCCTCGATCTGGTTCTGCGAGGTGCGCCGCAGACGCGCGATGACGTTGTTGTAGACGATCACCACGCAGAAGGTGGCGTGGCCCACCACGATGGTGAAGATCCCGGGCTCGATGCCCAGGGTCTTGAACGCCGACAGCAGGGCGATGCCGGTGATGATGCCGGGCAGGGCGATGGGCAGGATCAGCATCAGCGACAGGCTCTCCTTGCCGAAGAAGCTGCGCCGGTACAGGGCCGCGGCGGCCAGGGTGCCAAGCACCAGGGCGATCAGCGTGGCCAGGCACGCCACCTGCAGCGAAAGCTTGATCGACTCGAGCACGTCGGGGCGCGAAAACGCCACGCCGAACCACTTGAGGGTCAGGCCCCGGGGCGGAAAGCTGAAGGCCGCGTCTTCGGTATTGAAGGCGTACAGCACGATGATCAGGATCGGAAAGTGCAGGAACAGCAGCCCGCCCCAGGCGGCCAGGCGCAGCCCCGGCGAGGCGTTGTCAGAGTGCATCGAAGGCTCCCAGGCGTTTGACGAGGGTCAGGTACACGGCGATCAGCATGATCGGTACCAGGGTGAAGGCGGCGGCCATCGGCATGTTGCCGATGGCGCCTTGCTGGGCGTACACCATGCTGCCGATGAAGTAGCCGGGCGGGCCCACCAGCTGCGGCACGATGAAATCGCCCAGGGTCAGCGAGAAGGTGAAAATGGAGCCGGCGGCGATGCCCGGCACCGCCAGCGGCAGGGTCACCTGCACGAACGTCTGGCGCGGGCGTGCGCCAAGGTCGGCCGAGGCGTGCAGCAGCGAGGGCGGCAGGCGCTCCAGCGCGGCCTGGATCGGCAGGATCATGAACGGCAGCCAGATGTACACGAACACCATAAAGCGCCCCAGGTGCGAGGTCGACAGGGTGCTGCCGCCCACCCCGGGAATGCCGAGCAGCCATTGCAGCAGTGGCTCCAGGTTCAGCTGCTGGACGAACCACTGGGCCACCCCGCCCTTGGCCAGCAGCAGGGTCCAGGCATAGGCCTTGACGATGTAGCTGGCCCACATCGGCATCATCACCGCGATGTAGAAGAACGCCTTGGTGCTGCCGCGGGTGTAGCGGGCCATGTAGTAGGCGATGGGAAACGCCAGCACCGCGCTGGCGATCGATACCGCCACCGCCATGCCCAGAGTACGCAGGATGATGTCGAAGTTGGATGGCTGCAGCAGCGCGGCAAAGTTGGCCAGGGTCAGCTCGGGCGTCACCGCCATGGTGAAGTCGTCGAAGGTGTAGAAACCTTGCCACAGCAGCGCCAGCAGCGAGCCCAGGTAGATCGCGCCGAACCAGATCAGCGGCGGTATCAACAGCATCGCCAGGTACAGGTTGGGGCGACGGTAGAGCAGGGTGGCCAGGCGCCGCATCATCTCAGCGGCACTCGTCGAGCACGGTTTCGCGCAGCGCGGTCATGGCCTCGCGCGGCCAGTGGGCGTGCAGGCGCTGGCCGGGTTGCCAGGGGGCGGCGTCGGCATGCCACTGGCTGTTGGCCTGGCTCACCGCCAGCAACTGGCCGTTGTCCAGCTGCAGTTCGTAGCGGGTGGTGCTGCCCTGGTACTGGATATCGTGCAGCACGCCGCTGAGCTGGAGGACGTCGCCCGGGATGGCCGACGCGCTCAGGCGAATGTGTTCCGGGCGGATCGAGAACGGCTGCGGGCTGGCCACCAGGTGTTGGGCCAGCTCGCCGCGCAGCACGTTGGAAGTGCCGACGAACTCGGCAACGAAGGGGGTGGCCGGTTGCATGTAGAGGTTGCGCGGCGTGTCGACCTGTTCGATGCGCCCGCGGTTGAACACCGCCACGCGGTCGGACATCGACAGCGCCTCGGTCTGGTCGTGGGTGACGAAAATGAAGGTGATGCCCAGCTGGCGCTGGAGCTTCTTCAGCTCGCCCTGCATCTGCTCGCGCAGCTTGAGGTCCAGCGCGCCGAGGGGCTCGTCCAGCAGCAGTACCCGGGGACGATTGACCAGCGCGCGGGCCAGGGCCACGCGCTGGCGCTGCCCGCCGGACAACTGCACCGGCTTGCGCTCGCCGTAGCCGGCCAGGGCCACCATGCCCAGGGCCTCTTCGGCGCGGGCATGGCGCTGGGCCTTGGCCACGCCCTTGACCTTGAGCCCGTAGGCCACGTTGTCGCGCACGTTCATGTGCGGGAACAGCGCGTAGTCCTGGAAGACCGTGTTGACGTCGCGCTGGTAGGGCGGCAGGCCGGTGGCTTCCACGCCGTGGATGCGAATCGAGCCGTGGCTGGGTTGTTCGAACCCGGCGATCAGGCGCAGGCAGGTGGTCTTGCCCGAGCCCGAAGGGCCGAGCATGGAGAAGAACTCGCCGTCTTCGATGTCGATGCAGACCCGGTCGACGGCCTTGACCTCGCCGAACAGGCGGGACACTTGGGTGAACTGTACGGCTGGGGGCATGCGAGGTACTCCACGGTTCTGCGAGGGCGGTGCGCTCGCTTTGCCGTCAAGGCCGGCCCCTTCAGGTGTGCGAGTCGCCTGCAGGGGCCGGCCTTGACGGCGAAGAGGCCCTAACGGCCGCCCATGATCGCGATGTAGTCCTGGGTCCAGCGGCTATAGGGCACGAACTTGCCCCCTTGCGCCTGCGGCGTGCGCCAGAACGCGATCTTGTCGAACAGGTCGAAACCGTTGGTCTTGCACCCGTCGGCCCCCAGCAGTTCACTGCCCGAACACGCCGCCGGCACCACCGGCAACGAGCCGAACCACGCCGCCACGTCGCCCTGCACCTTGGGCTGCAGCGACCAGTCCATCCATTTGTAGGCGCAATTGGGGTGCTTGGCCTCGGCGTGCAGCATGGTGGTATCGGCCCAGCCGGTGGCGCCTTCCCTGGGGATGGTCGAGGCCACCGGCTGCTTGTCGTCCTTGAGCCCATTGACCATGTAGCCCCAGGAGCTGGAAGCCGCCACGCCTTCGTTCTTGACGTCGCTCATCTGCACGGTTGCGTCATGCCAGTAGCGGTGAATCAGGGGGCGTTGCTGGCGCAACAGGTCGAGCACCGCCTTGTACTGGGTTTCGTTGAGCTCGTAGGGGTTGTCGATGCCCAGTTCCGGCTTGGCCGTCTTCAGGTACAGCGCCGCATCGGCGATGTAGATCGGCCCGTCATAGGCCTGCACACGGCCCTTGTTCGGCTTGCCGTCCGGCAGGTCCTGCGGCTCGAACACCACGCCCCAGCTGGTGGGCGCCTGCTTGAACACCTCGGTGTTGTACAGCAGCACGTTCGGCCCCCACTGGTACGGCGTGCCGTAGACCTTGGCGTCGACCACGTACCAGGGGCCGTCCTTCAGGCGCGGGTCGAGGTGCTTCCAGTTGGGGATCAGGTCGGTGTTGATCGCCTGCACACGCTTGCCGGCAATCAGGCGCAGCGAGGCATCGCCCGACGCGGTCACCAGGTCGTAGCCGCCCTTGGTCATCAGGCTGACCATCTCGTCGGAGGTGGCGGCAGTCTTGACGCTCACCTTGCAGCCGGTGTCCTGCTCGAAACCGCTGACCCAGTCGTAGGCCTTGTCGCTCTCGCCGCGCTCGATGTAGCCGGGCCAGGCCACGATGTCCAGTTGCCCTTCGCCGGCACCCACGGCCTTGAGCGGCTCGGCGGCCTGCAGGCTGGCGCTGGCGAGGATCCCGGCGCCCAGGGCGCCAAGCAATGCGGTGGTGTGCACAAGCATGATGTTCCCTCTTTTATTGGAATTGTGCAGGGGCAGTGATGACGGTGCTGCAGCGGTGCATTCCCTACTAGCGTAGTGCGTTCCCGCGAATGCAACATCCAGAAGCAAATGCGCAGCGTGACGACGCAGGTCAGGCTTTACTCTGGCGTTTCATTTCCTTGTTGAGGACGTTCAGATGAACACCCGAGGTTTGCTCGACCAGTTGCTAAAGTCCGGCCAGGAGCTGCTGCAGAACCAGGCCGGCAAAGGTGCCAGCGCCAAGCCAGGGGGCAGTGGCGGGCTGGGTGGGTTGCTCGGCGGCGCCGGTGGCGGTGGCCTGGGCGGGCTGCTCTCCGGTGCCGGCGGTGGTGCGCTGGCGGCGGGCGCGATGGGCCTGCTGCTGGGCAACAAGAAGGCGCGCAGCCTGGGGGGCAAGGCGCTCACCTATGGTGGCCTGGCCGCCCTCGGTGTGCTGGCCTACAAGGCCTACGGCAACTGGCAGGCCCAGCAGGGCAGTGCGCCGCAGCGCGAACCGCAGACCCTCGACCGCCTGCCTGCCGCCCAGGTCGAATTGCACAGCCAGGCCATCCTCAAGGCGCTGGTGGCTGCGGCCAAGGCCGACGGGCATGTCGACGAGCGCGAGAAGGCGCTGATCGAAGGCGAGTTCGTCAAGCTCGACAACGACCACGAGCTGCAACAGTGGCTGCATGCCGAACTCAACCGACCGCTGGACCCGGCCGACGTCGCCCGCGCCGCCACAACGCCGGAAATGGCGGCCGAGATGTACATCGCCAGCGTCATGCTGGTGGACGAGGAACACTTCATGGAGCGCGCCTACCTCGACGAGCTGGCCAAGCAGCTCAAGCTCGACCCGGCCCTCAAGGCCGAGCTGGAAAAACAGGTTCGCCAGGCCTGAGTCAGCAAATGCGGGCATATGGCCATCGCGCAGGCCATTTTGCCCGAGCCGTCTTGATCCAGAGCGCGTGCAGATAAGGTGCGTGGGCTATAATCTGCGCATTTTTCTGCTCGCGTAGAATCCTTGAGGGCTGACTGTGAAGAACTGGACATTGCGCCAACGCATCCTGGCGAGCTTCGCCATGATCATTGCCATCATGCTGTTGATGGTGGTCGCTGCCTACTCGCGCCTGGTGGCGATCGAGTCCAGTGAGGAGGCGGTGCGTTCGGACAGCATCCCTGGCGTGTACTACAGCTCGATGATCCGCAGCGCCTGGGTCGACAGCTACGTCAACACCCAGCAGTTGCTCGGCCTGAGCAACCACCGCGAGCTGACCAATGCCGACGCCGAGCTGTACAAGAGCTTCGAGGATCGCCTCAAGCAGAACATGGCCGATTACCAGAAGACCATCCAGTCCTCCGAAGACCAGTCCAGCTACGAGGAGTTCGTGCGCCTGGAGCAGGGCTACCTGAAGCTGCTCGACAGCGTGCTGGAGGCCTACCGGCAGAAGAACTACGCCGAGGCCCAGCGCCTGCTGCAGGACAGCATGACCCCGGCCTGGAACGAGGGCCGCAAGCACCTGAACACGGTGATCGAAGGCAACCGGGTGTCGGCCGAGCAGGCCACCGGTGCCATCGTCAGCGCGGTGACCACGGCCAAGGTCAGCATGATGATCTCGCTGGTGCTGGCGATCATTGCAGCCGGCATCTGCGGCCTGATGCTGATGCGCGCCATCACCGGCCCCATGCAACTGATCGTGCGGGCGCTGGACAAGCTGCGCGGCGGTGACCTCAGCGTGCGCCTGAGCCTGGACCGCAAGGATGAATTCGGCGCGGTGGAAACCGGCTTCAACGAAATGATGAGCGAGCTGACCACGCTGGTGTCCCAGGCCCAGCGCTCGTCGGTGCAGGTCACCACCTCGGTGACCGAGATTGCCGCCACCTCCAAGCAGCAGCAGGCCACCGCCACCGAAACGGCCGCCACCACCACCGAAATCGGTGCCACCTCGCGGGAAATCGCCGCCACCTCCCGGGACCTGGTGCGCACCATGACCGAGGTCACCAGCGCCGCCGACCAGGCCTCGGTACTGGCCGGCTCCGGCCAGCAGGGCCTGGCGCGCATGGAAGAGACCATGCACCAGGTGATGGGCGCGGCCGACCTGGTCAACAACAAGCTGGCGATCCTCAACGAGAAGGCCGGCAACATCAACCAGGTGGTGGTCACCATCGTCAAGGTCGCCGACCAGACCAACCTGCTGTCGCTCAACGCCGCCATCGAGGCCGAGAAGGCCGGCGAATATGGCCGCGGCTTTGCCGTGGTGGCCACCGAGGTGCGTCGCCTGGCCGACCAGACCGCCGTGGCCACCTACGATATCGAACAGATGGTGCGCGAGATCCAGTCGGCGGTGTCGGCCGGGGTGATGGGCATGGACAAGTTTTCCGAGGAAGTGCGTCGCGGCATGGCCGAGGTGCAGCAGGTGGGCGAGCAACTGACCCAGATCATCCACCAGGTGCAGGCGCTGGCGCCACGGGTGCTGATGGTCAACGAAGGCATGCAGGCCCAGGCCACCGGTGCCGAGCAGATCAACCATGCACTGGCGCAGCTGGGCGATGCCAGCAGCCAGACCGTGGAGTCGCTGCGCCAGGCCAGTTTCGCCATCGACGAGCTGAGCCAGGTAGCGGTCGGCCTTCGTGGTGGTGTGTCGCGGTTCAAAGTCTGAAGCCCCGATGAGCGACCTTCAGTCACGCCGCGACACTTCGGTGCCTACGCCAGGGCGCCTGTTCCTGGTATTTCGTATCGGCGAGCAGCGCTTTGCCCTGGACACCCATGAGGTAGTGGAGGTGCTGCCGCGCCTGCCACTCAAGCCCATCGCCCACACCCCGCGCTGGGTGGCGGGGGTGCTGGCGCATCGCGGTGCGCTGGTACCGGTGATCGACGTGGGCGACCTGGGGTTCGGCACCCCGGCGCCGCTGCGTACCAGCACCCGGCTGGTGCTGGTGCACTACCGGGGCCAGGCGCAGGCCGAGCCGCAGTTGCTGGGCCTGATCCTGCAGCAGGCCAGCGACACCCTGCGTTGCCACCCCGACGAGTTTCGCCCCTATGGCGTCGACAACCAGCAGGCCCCCTACCTGGGGCCGGTGCGCGAAGATGCCCAGGGCCTGATGCAACGCATCAGCGTACAGGACCTGCTGACCGACCAGGCCCGCGCCTTGCTGTACCCGCCCGTGGAGGTGCAGCCATGAGCGACGAGCAGCGGTTCTTTCGGTTTTTGCAGGAGCGTATCGGCCTGGATGTCGCCTCGGTTGGCGCGCCGATGGTCGAGCGGGCCCTGCGCCAGCGCTGTGCTGCCCTGCAGGCCCGCGACCTGGACGACTACTGGGTGCGCCTGCAGCAGTCGACCCCGGAGCAGCAGGCGCTGATCGAAGCGGTGATCGTGCCTGAAACCTGGTTCTTCCGTTATCCCGAGTCGTTCAGCGCGTTGGCCGGGCTTGCCCTCAGGCGCCTGGCCGAGCTCAATGGCACCCGGCCGCTGCGGGTGCTCAGCCTGCCGTGTTCGACCGGTGAAGAGCCCTATTCGATTGCCATGGCCCTGCTCGATGCCGGTATTGCCGGCCCCGGGTTTCGCGTCGACGGCATCGACATCAGCCCCAACTCGATCGCCCGCGCCGAACAGGCGGTGTATGGCCGCAACTCCTTTCGCGGCAGTGACATCGCCTTCCGCCAGCGCCACTTCAGCGAGGTGGAGCAGGGCCATCGCCTCGACGAGCGGGTTCGCCAGCAGGTCGACCTGCAGGTGGGCAACGTGCTCGACCCGGCGCTGCGCACCCGCAGGGGCAGCTACGACTTCGTCTTCTGCCGCAACCTGCTGATCTATTTCGATGTACCCACCCAGCAACGGGTGTTCGACGTACTGAAAAGCCTCACCCATGAAGACGGCGTACTGTTCATCGGCCCGGCCGAAGGCAGCCTGCTGGCACGCATGGGCATGCGCCCGCTGGGTATCGCGCAGTCGTTCGCCTATGTACGGCATATCCCGCAGGAGCCGCCCCCAGTGCTTTCGCCACCGCCCCCGATGCCTGCACCCAGTCCACGGCGGGCGCCTGCGCCGTTGGCGCGCCGTGCGCCAGCCCCGGCACCGCAGCCTGCCCGGGTTGCGCCCCCAGCCGCCGGCAAGCCCGGCGCCGAACAGCTGCTAGCGCAGATCGCCACGCTGGCCAACGAGGGCCGCAGCGACGAGGCACGCGCGGCCTGCGAACGCTACCTGCAGCAGCATGCACCGGATGCGCAGGTGTATTACTGGCTGGGCCTGCTCAGCGATACCGCCGGCGATGCGGCCCAGGCCGTGAGCCACTACCGCAAGGTGCTGTACCTGCAACCCCAGCACCCCGAGGCCCTGGCGCACCTGGCGGCGCTGCTGGCGTCCCAGGGCGATGAGGTGGGCGCCCGGCGCCTGCAGGAGCGTGCGGCGCGCCGAGAGCGCAGCGAGCGGGAGCCTGAACGATGAGCGGCCAGGCAGAGCTGGGCGTGATGGCCGCCACGGTCGAGGCCATCGACGATTGCTGGAACCGTATCGGTGTGCACGGCGACAAGAGCTGCCCGTTGCTGGCCGAGCATATTCACTGTCGCAACTGCCAGGTGTACGCGGCAGCGGCCACGCGCCTGCTGGACCGCTATGCGCTGGCCCAGGACGCCCATGCGCAGATGCATGTGCAGGCACCGGTGAGTGTCGGGCGCTCGCTGTTGCTGTTTCGCCTGGGCGAGGAATGGCTGGCCCTGGCGACCCGCTGCCTGGTCGAGGTGGCGCCGCTGCAGCCGGTGCACTCCTTGCCGCACCAGCGCTCGCGGGTGCTGCAGGGGGTGGCCAATGTGCGCGGTGCGCTGGTGCCGTGCCTGTCGCTGGGCGACCTGCTGGGGCTCGAGCCCGGCAGCCCGGTGGCGGTGTCGGCGCGGGTCATGCCGCGCATGCTGATCCTGGGTGCCAGCGGCGGCGCCGTGGTGCTGCCGGTGGACGAAGTGGACGGTATCCATGCCCTCGACCCCGGGCAGCCGGCCAGCGACACCGCCACCGATGCACGCTTCACCGAAGCGGTATTGCAGTGGCGCGGTCGCAGCGTGCGGGTGCTGGATGAAGAACAGCTGTTGTCTGCCGTGAACCGGAGCCTGTCATGACCCCAGAGCAAATGCGCGACGCTTCGCTGCTCGAGCTGTTCAGCCTGGAGGCCGAGGCGCAGACCCAGGTGCTCAGCGCCGGCCTGCTGGCCCTGGAACGCAACCCTACCCAGGGTGACCAGCTCGAGGCCTGCATGCGCGCCGCCCACTCGCTCAAGGGCGCGGCGCGCATCGTGGGGATCGACGCCGGGGTCAGCGTTGCCCACGTGATGGAAGACTGCCTGGTCGAGGCCCAGGAAGGCCGCCTGCGCCTGCGCCCCGAGCACATCGATGCGCTGCTGCAGGGCACCGACCTGCTGATGCGCATCGCCACCCTGGGCGGTGCGGCCACCGAGGCGGCGGTTCAGGCCTTCGTGGTGCAGATGGCCGTGCTGCTCGATCCGGCCAGTGCGCTGATGGCGACGGGGCCGGCAACCGGCGACGCGCCCGAGCCGACGCAGAATCCTGAACCCGCACCGGCTGCGCCGCAGCCGGTGCCCCCGGCGCCCGAGCCTGAGGCGCTCGCGCAACCGGAGGCGCCTGCCGAGCCCGTGGCCCTTGCGCCGGGCAAGCGCAGCGAAGGCGGCGAGCGGGTGCTGCGGGTCACGGCCGAGCGCCTGAACAGCCTGCTCGACCTGTCCAGCAAGTCGCTGGTCGAAACCCAGCGCCTGAAGCCCTACCTGGCCACCCTGCAGCGCCTCAAGCGCATGCACGGCCAGAGCATTCGCGCCCTCGATACGCTCAAGGCCGAGCTGGACACCGGCGGCCAGCGACCGGAGGTGCAGGAAGCGCTGGCGCAGGCCCAGCGCCTGCTCGGCGAAACCCGCGAGATGCTGCAGCAGCAGGCCGCCGACCTGGACGAGTTCGGCTGGCAGGCCAGCCAGCGCGCGCAACTGCTGTACGACACCGCGCTGGCCTGCCGCATGCGCCCGTTCGCCGACGTGCTCAACGGGCAGAGCCGCATGGTTCGCGACCTGGGGCGGTCGCTGGGCAAGCAGGTGCGTCTGGAGATCGAGGGCGAAAAGACCCAGGTCGACCGTGACGTGCTGGAAAAACTCGAGGCGCCGCTCACCCACCTTCTGCGCAACGCCGTGGACCACGGTATCGAACTGCCCGAGCAACGCCTGCTGGCAGGCAAGCCGGCCGAGGGCCTGATCCGCCTGCGCGCCTCGCACCAGGCCGGCCTGCTGGTACTGGAACTGAGCGATGACGGTGGCGGCGTCGACCTGCAACGCCTGCGCCACAGCATCGTCGAGCGCCAGTTGTCGCCGGCCGACACCGTGGCGCAGATGAGCGAAGCCGAACTGCTGACGTTCCTGTTCCTGCCGGGGTTCAGCCTGCGCGACAAGGTCACCGAGGTTTCCGGGCGCGGCGTGGGGCTCGATGCGGTGCAGCACAGCGTGCGCCAGTTGCGCGGCTTCATCGACCTCAGCCAGCACAGCGGGCAGGGCAGCCGCTTTCACCTGGAGGTGCCGCTGACCCTGTCGGTGGTGCGCAGCCTGGTGGTCGAGGTGGGGGGCGAGGCCTACGCCTTCCCGCTGGCGCATATCGAACGCACCCTGGACCTGCCCGCCGAGGCCATCGTTCAGATCGAGGGGCGCCAGCATTTCTGGCATGAAGGCCGGCACATCGGCCTGGTGGCCGCCTCCCAGTTGCTCAACCGGCCGCCCAGCCAGGCGGTGGAACAGGCCATCAAGGTGGTGGTCATCCGTGAGCGCGACACCCTGTATGGCGTGGCCGTCGAGCGTCTGATCGGCGAGCGCGTGCTGGTGGTGATGCCGCTGGACGCGCGGCTGGGCAAGGTGCAGGACATCTCGGCCGGGGCCCTGCTCGATGACGGCTCGGTGGTGCTGATCGTGGACGTCGAGGACCTGCTGCGCTCGGTCGAGAAGCTGCTCAGCACCGGCCGCCTGGAACGTATCGAGCGCGGCCAGCGCGCCGCCCGCGAAGCGACGCGCAAGCGCGTGCTGGTGGTGGATGACTCGTTGACCGTGCGCGAGTTGCAGCGCAAGCTGCTGACCAACCGCGGTTACGAAGTGGCCGTCGCGGTGGACGGCATGGACGGCTGGAACGCCTTGCGCAGCGAGGATTTCGACCTGCTGATCACCGACATCGACATGCCGCGCATGGACGGCATCGAACTGGTCACCCTGCTGCGCCGCGACAGCCGGTTGCAGTCGTTGCCGGTGATGGTGGTGTCGTACAAGGACCGCGAGGAAGATCGTCGTCGTGGACTGGACGCCGGGGCCGACTACTATTTGGCCAAGGCCAGTTTTCATGATGATGCCTTGCTGGAAGCCGTGGTGGAGCTTATCGGGGGAGCCCAGGGATGAAGATCGCCATCGTCAACGACATGCCCCTGGCCGTGGAAGCCCTGCGCCGGGCATTGGCGTTCGAGCCGCAGCACGAGGTGATCTGGGTGGCCGGCAATGGCGCCGAGGCGGTGCAGCGCTGCGCCGAGCACACCCCGGACCTGATCCTGATGGACCTGATCATGCCGGTCATGGACGGTGTGGAGGCCACGCGCCAGATCATGGCCCGGACCCCTTGCGCCATCGTCATCGTCACGGTCGACCGCCAGCAGAACGTGCACCGCGTGTTCGAGGCCATGGGCCACGGCGCCCTGGACGTGGTCGACACCCCGGCGGTAGGCGCCGGCAACCCGCGTGAGGCGGCCGCGCCGCTGTTGCGCAAGATCCTCAATATCAGTTGGCTGATCGGCCAGCACGGCAGCAACCGTGTGCGGGCAGTGGCAGCACCGCAGCGCCAGGGCGCACAACGCCAGCGCCTGGTGGCGATCGGTTCCTCGGCCGGTGGCCCGGCGGCGCTTGAGGTGCTGCTCAAGAGCCTGGAGCAGGATTTCAACGCGGCCATCGTGCTGGTTCAGCACGTCGACCAGGTGTTCGCCGCCGGCATGGCCGAGTGGCTGAGCAGCGCCTCCGGCCTGCCGGTACGCCTGGCCCGCGAGGGCGAAGCACCCCAGCCCGGGCAGGTGCTGCTGGCCGGCACCAACCACCATATCCGTCTGTTGAAGGACGGCACCCTGGCCTACACCGCCGAACCGGTCAACGCGATCTACCGCCCTTCGATCGATGTGTTCTTCGAGAGCGTGGCGCGCTTCTGGCAGGGCGATGCGGTGGGCGTACTGCTGACCGGCATGGGCCGCGATGGCGCACAGGGGCTCAAGCTGATGCGCGAGCAGGGCTTTCTGACCATCGCCCAGGACCAGCAGAGCAGTGCGGTCTACGGCATGCCCAAGGCGGCTGCGGCCATCGATGCCGCCGTCGAGATACGTGCGCTGGAGCGCATTGCGCCGCGCCTGATGGAGATTTTTTCGAAATGACGATGTGTAATGAACCAAACCGGTCGTTCGCCAGGGAGCAGGGCGCGCATGAATGATCTACCGCTCGTGGGGTTCCCGACCACCAATGAAAACTCGGCGATGGTGCTGCTGGTCGACGACCAGGCGATGATCGGCGAAGCCGTGCGTCGCGGCCTGGCCAACGAGGCCAACATCGACTTCCACTTCTGCGCCGACCCGCATCAGGCCGTCGCGCAGGCGATCCGGATCAAGCCCACGGTGATCCTGCAGGACCTGGTCATGCCCGGCCTCGATGGCCTGAGCCTGGTGCGCGAGTACCGCAGCAACCCGGCCACCCAGGACATCCCGATCATCGTGCTGTCGTCCAAGGAAGACGCGCTGGTCAAGAGCGCCGCGTTCGCCGCCGGGGCCAACGACTACCTGGTCAAGCTGCCCGACAACATCGAGCTGGTCGCGCGCATCCTGTACCACTCGCGCTCCTACCTCACCCTGCTGCAGCGTGACGAAGCCTACCGGGCGCTGCGGGTCAGCCAGCAGCAGTTGCTGGACACCAACCTGGTGCTGCAACGGCTGATGAACTCCGACGGCCTGACGGGGCTGTCCAACCGCCGGCATTTCGACGAGTACCTGGAACTGGAATGGCGCCGAGCCATGCGTGACCAGTCGCAGCTGTCGTTGCTGGTGATCGACGTCGACTATTTCAAGGCCTTCAACGACTCGTTCGGCCACCTGGCCGGGGACGAGGCGCTGCGCCAGGTGGCCGAGGCGATTCGTGCCTCGTGCAGCCGCCCCAGCGACCTGCCGGCACGCTACGGTGGCGAGGAATTCGCCCTGGTGCTGCCCAACACTTCGCCGGGCGGGGCGCGGCTGGTGGCCGAGAAGCTGCGCCAGACCGTGGTGGGCCTGGCCATCTCGCACAACATGCCGCAGGCGGGCAGCGTGCTGACCATCAGCATCGGCCTGGCCACCCACACGCCGGCAGTCGGCAGCCATTGCCGACAGTTGATCTCGGCGGCGGACAAGGGCCTGTACCAGGCCAAGAATGGCGGGCGCAACCAGGTCGGGGTGGCCTGACAGACCGCCATCGCGGGTCAAGCCCGCTCCCACGGGCATCGTGCTGCCCTTGTGGGGGCGGCTGATCCGCGATCAGGCGCCGGCTTCTCCAAAGGCCGCCCGACGGGCTGCCGCGCACCTGCAGACTCGTTTATACTCTCCGGCTTTTCACAGAATACGCACGAGAGCTGCCCGCCCATGGAAATCCAACCGATCCTGAACACCATCAAGGACCTGACCGAGCGCTCCGAATCCATTCGGGGGTATCTTTGACTACGATCACAAGCATGACCGCCTGATCGAAGTCAACCGCGAGCTCGAAGACCCGAACGTCTGGAACAAGCCCGAGTACGCCCAGGAACTGGGCCGCGAACGCGCCATGCTGGCGCAGATCGTCGACACCCTGGACGAACTGTCCGGCGGCCTGGTCGACGCCCGCGAGCTGCTCGACATGGCTGTCGAGGAGAACGACGAAGGCGCCGTCAATGACGTCGTCGAAGTGCTCCAGGGCCTGGAAGACTCCCTGGCCCAGCTCGAATTCCGTCGCATGTTCAGCGGCGAGATGGACATGAACAACGCCTACCTGGACATCCAGGCCGGTTCCGGCGGCACCGAGGCCCAGGACTGGGCCAACATCCTGCTGCGCATGTACCTGCGCTGGGCGTCCAAGCGTGGTTTCGACGCCACCATCATGGAACTGTCCGAAGGCGACGTGGCCGGCATCAAGGGCGCCACCGTGCACATCAAGGGCGAGTACGCCTTTGGCTGGCTGCGCACCGAGATCGGTGTGCACCGTCTGGTGCGCAAGAGCCCGTTCGACTCCGGCGCACGCCGCCATACTTCGTTCTCGGCGGTGTTCGTGTCCCCCGAGATCGACGACAAGGTCGAAATCGAGATCAACCCGTCCGACCTGCGTATCGACACCTACCGCTCCTCGGGTGCCGGCGGCCAGCACGTGAACACCACCGACTCGGCGGTGCGTATCACCCACGTGCCGACCAACACCGTGGTCAGCTGCCAGAACGAACGTTCCCAGCACGCCAACAAGGACACCGCCATGAAGATGCTGCGGGCCAAGTTGTACGAGCTGGAGATGCAGAAGCGCAACGCTGCGTCGCAGGCCCTGGAAGACAGCAAGTCGGACATCGGCTGGGGTCACCAGATCCGTTCGTACGTGCTCGACGCCTCGCGGATCAAGGATCTGCGCACCAACGTCGAACGCAGCGACTGCGACAAGGTGCTCGACGGCGATATCGACGAGTACCTGGAAGCCAGCCTCAAGCAGGGGCTGTAAGTTTCGCGACCCGCTACAAGACCCTCGCCTGCGGGCGGGGGCAATGAACCCCTGATGGAAAATGTGACCACATGAGCGACCTCAAACTCGACCCGCAAGACCTGCAACAGGAAGAAAACACCCTGATTGCCCTGCGCAAGGAAAAGCTTGCCGCAGAGCGCGCCAAGGGCAACGCCTTCCCCAACGACTTCCGCCGTGACAGCTACTGCAACGACCTGCAGAAACAGTATGTCGACAAGACCAAGGAAGAGCTGGAAGCTGCAGCGATCCCGGTCAAGGTTGCCGGTCGCATCATGCTCAACCGTGGCTCGTTCATGGTGATCCAGGACATGACCGGGCGCATCCAGGTCTACGTCAACCGCAAGACCCTGCCCGAGGAAACCCTGGCAGCGGTCAAGACCTGGGACCTGGGCGACATCATCAGCGCCGAAGGCACCCTGGCTCGTTCGGGCAAGGGCGACCTGTACGTCGAGATGACCAACGTGCGCCTGCTGACCAAGTCGCTGCGCCCGCTGCCGGACAAGCACCACGGCCTGACCGACACCGAGCAGCGCTATCGCCAGCGCTACGTCGACCTGATGGTCAACGAGGAAACCCGCCACACCTTCCGTGTGCGCTCGCAGGTCATCAACCATATTCGCAACTTCCTCATCCAGCGCGACTTCCTGGAAGTGGAAACGCCGATGCTGCAGACCATCCCCGGTGGCGCTGCGGCCAAGCCGTTCGAAACCCACCACAACGCGCTGGACATGCCGATGTTCCTGCGCATCGCGCCGGAGCTGTACCTCAAGCGTCTGGTGGTCGGTGGTTTCGAGAAGGTCTTCGAGATCAACCGCAACTTCCGTAACGAAGGCGTCTCGACCCGGCACAACCCCGAGTTCACCATGCTCGAGTTCTACCAGGCCTACGCCGACTACGAAGACAACATGGACCTCACCGAAGAGCTGTTCCGCGAGCTGGCGCAGCTGGTGCTGGGCAGCACCGACGTGCCGTACGGCGACAAGGTGTTCCACTTCGGCGAGCCGTTCGTGCGCCTGTCGGTGTTCGACTCGATCCTCAAGTACAACCCCGAGCTGACCGCCGACGACCTCAACGACATCGACAAGGCCCGTGCCATCGCCAAGCAGGCCGGCGCCAAGGTGCTGGGCTTCGAAGGCCTGGGCAAGCTGCAGGTGATGATTTTCGAAGAGCTGGTCGAGCACAAGCTGGAGCAGCCGCACTTCATCACCCAGTACCCGTTCGAAGTGTCGCCGCTGGCCCGTCGCAATGACCAGAACCCGAACGTCACCGACCGCTTCGAACTGTTCATCGGCGGCCGCGAGATCGCCAACGCCTACTCCGAGCTCAACGATGCCGAGGACCAGGCCGAGCGCTTCATGGCCCAGGTGGCCGACAAGGACGCCGGCGACGATGAGGCCATGCACTACGATGCCGACTTCGTGCGCGCCCTGGAGTACGGCATGCCGCCCACTGCCGGTGAGGGCATCGGTATCGACCGCCTGGTGATGCTGCTGACCAACTCGCCGTCGATCCGCGACGTGATCCTGTTCCCGCACATGCGCCCGCAGGCCTGAGTGTCTTGAACAAGCCGCCTCTAGGGGCGGCTTTTTCATGTCTGCGACAAGCTGATCGATCAGTCAGCATTCAACGAGGTAGACCCCAGTGACGACTGCAATGGCTCAACAAGGTGCTGCTGGCGTGGCCACAGCGGTAGCCGAAAGTGTTCAGTACCAGGGGCGCAAGGCCAGCCGCCAGGGCAGCGAGCAGCGCCGTCAGCAGATCCTCGACGCGGCCATGCGCATCATCGTGCGCGATGGCGTGCGCGGCGTGCGCCACCGTGCGGTGGCCGCCGAGGCCGGTGTGCCGCTGTCGGCCACCACCTATTATTTCAAGGACATCGAAGACCTGCTCACCGACACCTTCGCCCAGTATGTCGAACGCAGCGCGGCCTACATGGCCAAGCTGTGGGAAAACACCGAGGTGCTGTTGCGCCAGCTGATTGCCAAGGGCGACGGCAGCCCCGGCGCCCGCGCGCAGCTGGCCGACGAAGTGGCGAAGATGGGCGCCGAGTACGTGCAGCGCCAGTTGCACAACCGCCGCGACTTCCTGATGGCCGAGCAGGCGTTTCGCCAGGAAGCGCTGCTGTGCCCGCGGCTGGCCGAACTGGTGCGCCTGCATGCGCAGATCCTGCTGCGCGGCACCTGCCAGCTGTTGCAGGTGGTGGGTTCGCGCCAGCCACAGCAAGATGCCATAGTGTTGACGGCCATCATCGAGCAGATGGAATATCAGGGCCTGCTCGTTGCTGCACAACCCCAGGCCGAAGCGCAGATGCTCGCTATCCTTACCCGATACCTGCATCTGGTGCTGGCATCGGCCTGAGGCTCTACCTAATTCAAGGAGTATCGGATGAAAGCCTGGCGTGTGCTGTTGGCCCTGTCGTTTGTGCTGTTGAGTGGTTGCCTGGTGACGTTCAACGAGCCGATCCCGACCAACCAGCCGGCGCCCAAGGCCCTGCTCGGCAAATGGACCAGCAAGGACGCCTGGGGCGAGCCGCTGACGTTGCAGATCAGCCGCAGGGGCGACAACGCCTACAAGGCGGTGGCCACCGCCAAGGGCAAGAAGCCTGAAACCTACGCCTTCACCGTGGCCCGCCATGGCAACCGCTGGTACCTCTCGGCCGGCGTGCCCAAGCGTCTGGGGGGCAACTTCCTGATCGGCGGGTTCGAGGTGATCGACAACAAGCAACTGGTGATCTACAACCTGGATGTCGAGCAGATCAACCAGGCCCTGAAGAACAAGGAACTGAGCGGTCGCGCCATCGAGATACCGGAGGAGAACGGCCAGGGCGTGCTCATCGACAGCCCGGCGGCGCGGGTGCTGGCCTACCTGGACGACCCGGCCAACTCCGACCTGTTCATCGAAGTCGCACGTTTTCAGCGGGCCGGCAAGTAGGCTGGCCAACACAAGGAGTTTCGGGTGGACGAGTACCAGCAGACGATACGCACCCTGTCTGATCGCATTGTCCTGGCGCAAACCCCCATTCGCGTACTCGATGCGGTGAAATGGGACGACAGCATTCGCCAGGGTTTCCTCAAGGCCAAGGGCCGGGAAATGCCGGCCGTGGACCGCGCCTACTATCAGAGCAGGCCCTTGTCGTTCGACTCCAGCGCGGTGAAGCTCGAGTTCCAGAACATCGAGCGCGACATCACCCGCCAGCTCGGCCAGTTCAACCCGGTCGGGCAGATCATGCGGCGCATGTGCAAGGAATACCGCATGGTGGTGCGCATGCTCGAGGCGCGCGGCACCGAAGACTTCGGCCTGATTTCCCAGGAGCTTTACGGCGCCGCCTCCGACGCCTTCCATGCCGGCGACCCGACCCTGGCCGACCTGGGCCTGATGCTCTCGGACTACCTGAACAACATCGACGGGCGCGGCGACCTCAAGGACGAACCCAAGGACCTCACCGCCAAGCAGGCCGTGGAGCTGCTCCAGGGCCGCCTGAACAAGGTGTTCGGCGAGGCCGAGGAAACCATCCGCGTGTTCGAGTCCGACGGTATCGTCGCCGACGCGGCGGCGGGCGCCGACTATATCAAGATCCGCAGCGACGCGATGTTCAACAGCCGCGACGTGCGCGCGCTGGAGGTGCATGAAGGGCTGGTGCACGTGGGCACCACGCTCAACGGCCTCAACCAGCCGATCTGCACCTTCCTGGCCAAGGGCCCGCCCTCGTCGACGGTGACCCAGGAAGGCCTGGCGATCCTGATGGAAGTGATCGCCTTTGCCTCCTACCCCAGCCGCCTGCGCAAGCTCACCAACCGCACCCGCGCCATCCACATGGTCGAGGAGGGGGCGGACTTCATGCAGGTGTACGAGTTCTTCCGTGCCCAGGGGTTTGAAATGGCCGAAAGCTATGGCAATGCCAGCCGCGTGTTCCGCGGCTCGGTGCCCAATGGCCTGCCATTCACCAAGGACTTGTCCTACCTCAAGGGCTTCATCATGGTTTACAACTACATTCAGTTGGCCGTGCGCAAGGGCAAGCTGGAGCAGATTCCGTTGCTGTTCTGCGGCAAGACCACCCTGGAAGACATGCGCACCCTGCGCCAACTGGTCGATGAAGGCCTGGTGGAGCCACCCAAGTACCTGCCCGAGCAGTTCCGCGACCTGAACGCGCTGTCGGCCTGGATGTGTTTTTCCAACTTCCTCAACCACCTGAGCCTGGACCGGATTGAAGCCGATTATTCGAACATTCTCTGAGCACTGGCGGGTCGGCCTGCTGGCCGCGCTGCTGAGCCTGGCCGGCTGCAGTTCGCTGTTGTTCTACCCCGAGCGTGGCCTGCCGTTCACGCCCGAGAAGGCTGGGCTGGCCTACCGCGACGTGAGCCTGACTACCGAGGACGGCACGCGCCTGCACGGCTGGTGGTTGCCGGCCAAGGCCGGGGTGCCGGTCAAGGGCACGGTACTGCACCTGCATGGCAATGGCGGCAACCTGGCCTGGCATCTGGGCGCCAGCTGGTGGCTGCCCGAGCAGGGCTACCAGGTGCTGCTGGTGGACTACCGGGGGTACGGGGTGTCCCAGGGCGAACCGACCCTGCCGGCGGTGTACCAGGACATCGCCGCGGCGCTGGACTGGTTGCAGCAGGCTCCCGAAGTGCAGGGCAAGCCGCTGGTGCTGCTGGGGCAGAGCCTGGGCGGGGCGATGGGCATTCACTACCTGGCGCAGCATCCCGAGCAGCGCCAGCGCTTCAAGGCCCTGGTGTTCGACGGGGTGCCGGCCAGCTACCGCAAGGTGGGCCAGTTTGCCCTGAGCACTTCCTGGCTGACCTGGCCGTTCCAGGTGCCGTTGTCGTGGCTGGTACCCGATGGCGACAGCGCCATCGGGTCGATCGACCAGCTGAGCTCGCCGCCCAAGCTGTTCTTCCACAGCATCGACGACCCGATCGTGCCGTTGGCCAACGGCCTGGCGCTGTACCGCGCCGCGCCGCCACCGCGGGTTCTGCAACTGACCCGTGGCGGGCATGTGCAGACCTTCGCCGACAAGACCTGGCGCCAGGTGATGCTGCGCTTTCTGGATGATCCCGAGCATTTCAACGGGCTGCGGCGCTTGGCCGAAGTCCCCAATTACCCTGACGAGAAGTCGCAATGAGTGAAGAACGCAACGCCATCCCGCTGATCATTACCGGTATCTGCAGCATCATCGGTACGGTGGGCGTGCTCTGGTACTACGGCTACCTGCATTTCGCCAAGCCCCAGGATGCACTGTTGCTGGCCGACTACACCATGCTCAAGACGGTGCCGGGGGAGGACTACAAGATCTCGCTCAAGCCGGCGGCGCAGGTGGCGCAATGCATCGATGGCGTGCTGGTGCTGTTCGACACCGAACAGAAGGGCCTGACCGGCGTGCTGGTAGACAACCGCAAGCAGGCGGTGCGCTGCATGGGGCAGGAGACGCCCCAGCAGGTCCAGCAGTAAGCGGTTCCCGGTACGCCGCGTGAACGCCTGCGGCGTACCGGGCACGAGTCAGCTACGTGACGAAGGGCCCGGGCGCGGCTCGCGCAGAATGGTCCTGGTCAGTTCCATGCGGGCCTGTTCGACCCGTTTCATCAAGGCCTGGTAGGCCGCGCGGTATTCGCTGCTGTTGAGCGACAGCATGTCCGGCAGCGCTTCATGCAGGCCCAGCCGACCACTCAGGTGCAGGATGTCGCGCAGGCGCGCCTGTTCATCCTCGCTCAAGGGTGGCGGCAGTTCTTCGTTGCTGACGGCGTCCAGGTATTCGCTGATTCGATCCCGCCAGCGGTTGACCTGCTCCAGTTGCGGTGACGCGGCAAAATCCAGGTAGCGCTGCCAGTAGGCCTGCCCATAGAGGTAGTCGGGCAACTGGCTCATCTGGGAGCGCAACACGGCCTCGCAGGCTTCATCGAGCATTGCCGGGGTAACCCAGCGGGTGTAACCGGTGAAGGCCTGGGTGGCCGGCTGGTCGCGCAGCCCCAGGCGCGTGGTCAACGCGATCCTGAAGTGCAGTTCGATTTCGCTGTAGTCGATCTGGTGCCCCAGGCGGCGCCAGCCCGGCAGGTTGGCGCTGACATGCTCGCGCAGGCGCAGTGCGCGCCAATGGCTGATCGCCATGTCGATCAGTTCGCCCTCGGCTGCCGCATCGCCCACGCTCGCCAGCGCCAGGTCGGCGTGCAGCAGGTTTTCCAGTTGCGAGAACACCACTGCATCGCGGTCAATGCAACTCACCGCCTCGAGCGCCACCTCATACAGGGTTCTGCGCAGGTCCTGGCCGAAAGCACCCCGGATCAATGCCTGGATTCGCGTGCGCATTGCCGTGTGCCTTGGCGGCAAGGCGTGCAGACGGTCCTGGCGCAGCAGCAAGGCGAAGAACTCGATCACCGCCGAGCCGTTGTCTTCGAGCAATTGCCGGGCCCGTGCCTGATCGTCAGCGGACATGCCTTCGAACAGGCGCGGTGCGTCGCGCAGTGCCGTGGCGTGGCGCACCGAGGCCGGTTCGACGTCGGTGGAGCCCTGCGAGTCGGAGCTCCCGGCGCTGGATGCATCGGAGTCCTGCAGCGTGTTGCCTGTGGCGATCATGTCGTCCTCGAACCGCTGGCGCTGTGATTCGGGCAGGTACTCGTATGCCATGCGCAGGCCGCGTACAAGGCCGGCCCCTTCGGGCACGCTGGCAATGGCCAGCCCACGCAGGTCGGCGCTGTGCACCCGGGGCAGTCGCTCAAGGCCCGTGGGCCACTGGTCGACGGGCGAGGCCAGGTACGACAGGTCGAGCTCTTCCAGGGCCTGCATGCGGGTCACGTCCGGCATGCGTGAAAGCGGGTTGGCGGACAGGTCGAGGCTGACCAGGCGCTGCAGGCCACCCAGATCGATGATGTCCTGTTCGCTCAAGCTGATGAGGTTCTGTGCCAGGTTCAGGGTGTGCAGGTGCGTTGCCTGCTGCAGTGCGGCGAAAACGCCCTGTTCGAAGCGCGCGCTCGAGCCCTGCAGGGTCAGAATGCGCAGCGAGTCGCGGGTCAGCAGACGGGTCATGTGCTGGGCCGTCCAGCTGAAGTCGGGCACGTCGATGTCGTTCAGGATCAGGGTCTGCAAGCCGCCCAAGGTTCCCAGTTCGGCCAGGCGGGTCGGGGTCAGCCGGGTACGCGACAGGTTCAGGTGGCTGAGCCGGTGCAGGTTCTCCAGACCTTGCGGCAGCTCGGTCAGGGGCAGATTGACCAGTTCCAGCCTGTGCAGGTTCGGAAAGTGCTGCACGAAGGCTGCCAGGCCGTCGATGCGCGGTGTATCCAGGACCCTCAGCGCCACCACTGCCGGCAACGTCACCGACAACGGTGGCAACGCCTGCTGGCTGTCGATGCGAACCTCGTCCCGCCGGCGCAGAATGCGACATTCCCAGGCCCGCACCAGCTGCTGCGCCACCTCTGTGCGCTCGGCGTGGGCAGTGGCATCGGCACTTTGCTCGACCCACCGGTCCAGGCTGCCATCGAGTTGCAGGCGCTCCTGTTCCAGCTGCGTCACGTGCGCGCCGATGGGCTGGTTCTGGCTGAGCAGGTGGGCGATGTAGGCATTGACGTAGCGGCGCGCAATGGGCAGCCGATGGTGGCTGATCAGGCGTTCGAGGCGGGTATGCAGTGGTTCGCGATTGAACATGTTCTGCTCGCCACGACTGGGGCTGCGTTGGGTCGGGGCATTGGCGGTGGTGGTCAACCAGCTTCTTTGCACCGGCAGGCCCAGCAGCAGGCGGGCGCGGGTGGGGCGCGCCAGCGCCATTTCCATCAGGCGCTGGTGCAGGCGCTGCGGCTCGTTGAGTCCGAAGCCCAGGCGGGCGCTGCGCGACTCGCCCAGTGCATGCAGCAATGCGCGGTAGAACCCGAACTCGCTGGTGTCCTGGGCCAGCAGCACCTGGGTCGCGCTGATCGCGTGCCAGCCCTCGTCTTCATCCAGGTACACCGAGGTGGTATCGACATCGGTCTGGCCCAGCGCTGCAAGCGGGGTGCCGAACCGTGCGCCGCTGCGCAGCAGCAGCGCGGTACCGGCCGGCCAGTGGTCCAGGTGTTCGAGCAGGCGCACGGCCAGGATGAAGGTGTCCTGGTTGATCGAGGCCGGCTGGGTAAAGCCCTCCAGGGCATTGCTCAGGCGCGCGTCATGGTCGAGGGCACGCGCCTGCTCGGCCACGTCCAGAGGCAGGGGCAGCGGCGGGGTCGCCTGCAGCGGGGCATAGATGCGCTGGCGGTTTTCGTCCAGCAGTCGTTGCGCGACACTCAGTGGCAGGTTCGGATAGCGTTGCTGGAGCTCCAGCACCGCATGATCGGTATCCAGTTGTGCCAGTTCGAAGCGGTGCAAGGCGATCGCCCGATTGAGCCGAGGTGACCAGGCATCGTACAGGTCGGCCGGCGGCGGGTTGCAGCCAGTGGTGCAGGGGGTGGCGGTGTCGCCGGGGGTAGGGGTCGAATCGCCGCTGCGACGGGTTCGCCTCGATGCCGGTTCCTTGCCCAGATAGACGGCCACGGCCTGGTAGAAGGCCTGCAGCTGGGGCACATCATCGATTTCGGGTACCGCCAGCCCCTGGGCGATCAGGGCCATGCTGCGCGCTACCTGGTCCTGAATGCGTGCCCGCTGCAGCACATGCGCCAGCAGCGCGGGCGCGGGTCGGTCGCGCAGGTACATCTGGCGCAGGCTTGAATTGTCAGCCCCGCTGACGCGACCCAGCTCCAGCAGGCGCGCATCGTCGAAGCCGGCCGCGAGCGGCCCCATGCGACGCAGCAGCGACAGGCGTTCCCAGCGCTGGGGCTGCTCGTGGCGATGGTGCCAGGCTCCGGCACCGTTGTGGTACAGAGGCGGGCAGTAGGCATCCTTGTCGGTGGGGTGGCGTATCTGCCAGTGGCCCTCGGGGGCCTGCTCCACCCGGTAGAACGCCTGGTTGATCATGATCGCCTTGTGCGCGCCCTGGGTGTAGAGCCCCATGGCATCCGGTTGCCCGGTCGGGGAGCTGGCGGCGTCAAGGCGGTAACTGCTCAGGTCGGGTAGCCAGCGCCGATAGTCGGCGGGTGCCGGCTTGATCACACGCAGCGGTGTGACCCACTGCGAAGGTGCCTGGCCTTCGTCTTCCTCGGTGCAGCACAGGCCCGCGCCGGCGCCGATCAGCAGATGCGCTTCGAGGGCGCTGGCGAACGGGGTGCACAGGGTGTTCAGGCTGTCGGCCTGCTGCGGTGTGGTCGGGATCAGCAGGCGGGCATCGTCGAGCAGGCGCTCGATCATGTGCTTCTGCACGAACCAGCGCAGCCCCTGGTCCAGGGCGCTGGTGTCCATCGGCAGGTCCAGCATCGCGTCGCTGGCCTGCCAGCTGCTCACCACCCGCTGCTGGTGACGCAGGGGGATGAAGCGCAGAAAGTACTGCTGGAAGGCGGTGCTCGCCAGCGCGCCGCGCAGGCTGGCAAAGAAGTGCGTGCGCGAGGGGTACTGCTTCAGCGGGTGCTGCGGGTGGCCCGGCATGTACGCGACGCACGGGGCATCGTCCACCGGCGGGCCGAGCAGAAGGATGCCGGGCACCAGCAGGTCGTCGAACAGCCTGAGCGATGCGCACACCGTTACATCCGGGCCGAAGTACGGGCCCTGTTGTGGGAACTCCGCCGAACCGTCCGGATAGGCGCCGATGATCCACTCGAGCAACGGCCTGCCTTGTCTGCCCAGGTGGCCCCGGATGTGCGCGATGCTGTATTCCTCGCGCAGGGTCGCCAGGTACGCATCCTGCTTGGCGTCAAGCAGCGTACGGCGCTGGAGCATGGCCTGCAGGTAGGTCAGGTAGACCTCGTCCAGGCTCCTGCGCTGCTGCACGCGATGGAACACCTGTGCGGTGACGGTGGCGAAGTCCTTCGCAGACAGGTCCAGAAGGTTGTAGGTGTACAGGCTCTGAACCTGCGCGAATGCCTGCGTTGCCCGCCGTCGGGCCAGTCGACCCAGTACCTGGTACTGGTGCAGCTGGCGTCGTTGCTCGGGGCTGGCCTGCTGCAGCCAGGCCGGTTGCTCCTGGGTTTCAAGCGGCGAGAACAGGGTATCGAATTGACGCACCTGCGCGTCGGTGTTGGAAGTGGGCATGGTGCACAGTCCTGGTGGAGGGGGAATGTGGCATTGATCCAGAGGCCCGGCAGGTGGCGGTGGTAGTTATTTGCGCAAGGGGCAGGCAAAAAAAATCCCGCCCTGTAACAGGCGGGATTCTGCGGGTTGCTCAGCCTGTCAGTAGGCTTTGCTTACCGAGCGTGGCGCTACCGGCTGGTTGTCGTTGGAGATGGTGACCTCCACGCGACGGTTCTGCGCACGGCCCGAGTTGCTGGAGTTGTCAGCCACCGGGAACTCCTTGCCGTAGCCCTGGGCCACGATGCGCGATGGGTCTACGCCGGCACGTACCAGTGCGGTGCGAACCGCGTTGGCGCGACGCTCGGACAGCGACTGGTTGTAGCTGGCAGAGCCCTTGCTGTCGGTGTAGCCCTCGACGATCACCTTGCGGTCAGGGTTTTCCTGGAGGAACTGCGCCAGGGTGGTGATGTTCGGCAGGGCGCTGCTTTTCAGGTTGGCCTTGTCGAAGTCGAACAGCACGTCGCCGAAGGTCACCAGGGTGCCGCGTTCGGTCTGCTTGGCGTTGAGGCTGTTCTGCAACTGCTTGATTTGCGCATCACGGGCATCCAGGCGGGCCTGGGCGCGTTTGGCGGCAGCACTTTTCAGGTTGTTCTCGGCGTCACGCAGGGCGATGGTCTGCTTGGCCACTTCCACGCGCTGGTTGGTCAGGTAGGCGAGCTGGTCGACTTTCTTCTCGTCTTCCTTGTTCATGTAGGCCTGGTCGGCCTTGTTCAGCCAGTCTTGCGCGTCCTTGGTTTCCAGCGCCGCGACCTTGCTCGCCTGCGGGTTGCTCTGCAGGGCGGAGAAGTTGGTGCGGGCGGATTCCAGGTTCGGGTTAGGCGGCGTGGAGCAGGCAGCCAGACCAACGCTCAAGGCCAGAAGGGCGGGGATCATCACGTGTTTACGCATAGTGGGTCATCCTTTATCGATTACGAATGCATGGGTCGGTGAGGCGAGCGGCTTACTGCACGCTGCGCATGCCTTCCTCACGCAGGTCCTGCACGCCCTGGTTGGCGTCCTGCACCGCTTTTTCGGCCTTGGCCGCCTGGGCTTTGCGCTCGGCGACGCGAGCGTCCCATTCGGCCTGTTCGGCCAGGCGCTTGGCCTCGTCGTACTTCTTGTCATGCATGGCGATTTCAGCTTGTTTGAGCTTGTCCTGAGCCGCCTTCATTTCCACCGCCGCGAACTCGGTACCGCCCGCGCTGACGGCGGAGTTCACCGCTGACTGCGTTACGGCGTACTGCTCGGTTGGCGGATTGCCTGCGCAGCCGGCCAGAACCAGGCTGCTGCCCAATGCCAGCGCAGCCAGCTTGAGCCCGCGCAGTTGGGTGAAGGAGGTTTTTTCGGTGCGGGTCTTCATGGTGGTCAACTCCATTGGATCACTCCTGATGAACAACGAATTCCGTAACAATCCATCGGCATGGCCCGTCAGCCTGGGGAACACGATATGCCCGTAGCTTAGGGGTTTTGCCGTAATGGCTATTGGCTGTGACCGAAGCGTTTTTTGAATAGTTCAGAAAAAAGTCTCGCCTTATCGTGTTTTTATCTGACTGATCGGTCAGTAGGTTTTCGGGGGAACTTTGCAGCGCGTGCGTAGTACGCGTGCCTGTATGGGTATAGACGGGGTTTGTGGTTCGGGCCATCAAAGGGCCTTGAATGCGGGGTTCTCGAGGCGGCTGCACGGCCCGTTGCAGAGGCCTGCGGGCTGTGGCGCTCCACAGCGCAGCCCGCAGTCGGCCAGCGGATCACTAGTGCGCCGGCCCGTCCTTGCGCTCACTCATGTCGCGCAGGTAACGGCGTGACAACGCCAGAAACCGAGGGGTGGGGCCGACGTCTTCGTAGAGCGGATTGTCTTCCTCGTCGGTGGCGATCACCTGCTGGCCCTTCACATACGGAAAGCTCGCCTCAAGCTCCTCCAGCGCCGCGCCGAGCAATTCGCCCAGCAACTCTTCGGGCCGGCGCTTGGGGTACATTTCGCTCAGCGCCGCCAGGCGCGCCGCCGCTTCGACGTCCAGGTGCAGGACGTGGCCGGTGGCGCTCAACGGGCCCTTGGCGCTGTGTTCCCAATGCTCGGCTAAATCACGGATCTTCATGGTGGCCTCCCACAGGTGGATGTGTTCGTTAGAGCATCGCCACCGCACATAGTTTGGTTGCATCGCCCACCCGGCTTGAAAGCCCAACCTCGACGGGGCACTCTGGACCCAGAGCTGTTTTCCCAGGATGCGGAGGCAAGGCTGATGACCGATATCGATGTGCGCTTGCGAGAAGATGTTCACCTGTTGGGCGAGTTGTTGGGCGACACCGTGCGCGAGCAGTACGGCGAAGCCTTTCTGCAGAAGATCGAAGACATACGTCGCAGCGCCAAGGCCGACCGCAGCGGCAGTGCAGAGCAGCTGAGTTCGACCCTGAACGATCTTGCCGAAGACGAACTGCTGCCGGTGGCGCGGGCCTTCAACCAGTTCCTCAACCTGGCCAACATCGCCGAGCAGTACCAGCTGATTCGCCGTCGTGATGCCGACCAGCCCGCGCCGTTCGAGTCGCGCGTGCTGCCCGAGCTGCTGGCCCGGCTCAAGGCCGCCGGGCACAGCGACGACGCCCTGGCTCGCCAGTTGGGCAAGCTCAGCATCGAACTGGTGCTGACCGCCCACCCGACCGAAGTCGCGCGCCGTACGCTGATCCAGAAGTACGATGCCATCGCCGCGCAACTGGCCGCCCAGGACCACCGCGACCTGACCCCCGCCGAACGCGACCAGGTGCGCCAGCGTCTGCAACGGCTGATCGCCGAGGCCTGGCACACCGAAGAGATCCGCCGTACCCGGCCGACCCCGGTGGACGAAGCCAAATGGGGCTTCGCGGTGATCGAGCACTCGCTCTGGCACGCCATCCCGCATCACCTGCGCAAGGCCGACAAGGCGCTGCACGAGGCCACCGGCCTGCGCCTGCCGCTGGAGGCTGCGCCGATCCGCTTCGCCTCGTGGATGGGCGGCGACCGTGACGGCAACCCCAATGTCACTGCCAAGGTCACCCGCGAAGTACTGCTGCTGGCGCGCTGGATGGCCGCCGACCTGTTTTTGCGTGACATCGATTCGTTGGCCGCCGAACTTTCGATGCAGCAGGCCAGCGAGGCGTTGCGCGCCAAGGTCGGTGATTCGGCCGAGCCTTACCGCACCCTGCTCAAGCAACTGCGTGATCGCCTGCGGGTGACGCGGGCCTGGGCCCAGAGCTCGCTGGCCAGCCCGCAGCCGGCCCCCGCCGAGGTACTGCACGACAACCGCGACCTGTTCGAGCCGCTGCTGCTGTGCTTCGAATCGCTGCACGCGTGCGGCATGGGCGTGATCGCCGATGGCCCGCTGCTCGACTGCCTGCGCAGGGCCGTTACCTTCGGGCTGTTTCTGGTGCGCCTGGACGTGCGCCAGGACGCCGCCCGGCACGCCGACGCACTCAGCGAGATCACCGAGTACCTGGGCCTGGGGCGCTACGCCGACTGGGATGAAGACGCGCGTATCCGTTTCCTGCAGCAGGAGCTGAGCAACCGCCGGCCGCTGCTGCCTGGCGACTTCAAGCCCCAGGCCGATACCGCCGAGGTGCTCGCCACCTGCCGCGAGGTGGCCGCCGCACCTGCCGCCTCGCTGGGCTCCTACGTGATCTCGATGGCCGGCGCCGCTTCCGACGTGCTGGCCGTGCAACTGCTGCTCAAGGAAGCCGGCGTGCGCCGGCCGATGCGCGTGGTGCCGCTGTTCGAAACCCTGGCCGACCTGGACAACGCCGGCCCGGTGATGGAACGCCTGCTCGGCCTGCCGGGCTATCGCGCCAGCCTGCACGGGCCGCAGGAGGTGATGATCGGCTATTCCGATTCGGCCAAGGATGCCGGCACCACCGCGGCGGCCTGGGCGCAGTATCGTGCCCAGGAAACCCTGGTGCGCATCTGCCGTGAAGAACAGGTCGAACTGCTGCTGTTCCACGGTCGCGGCGGCACCGTGGGGCGTGGTGGCGGCCCGGCGCATGCGGCGATCCTGTCGCAGCCGCCGGGCTCGGTGGCGGGGCGCTTCCGTACCACCGAGCAGGGCGAGATGATCCGCTTCAAGTTCGGCCTGCCGGACATCGCCGAGCAGAACCTCAACCTGTACCTGGCTGCGGTGCTGGAGGCGACCCTGCTGCCGCCACCGCCGCCGCAACCGGCCTGGCGCGAACTGATGGACCAGCTGGCCGCCGACGGCGTGAAGGCCTACCGTGGCGTGGTGCGCGACAACCCCGAGTTCGTCGAGTACTTCCGTCAGTCCACCCCGGAACAGGAACTCGGCCGCCTGCCACTGGGCAGTCGCCCGGCCAAGCGGCGCGCGGGCGGCATCGAGAGCCTGCGGGCGATCCCGTGGATCTTCGGCTGGACCCAGACGCGCCTGATGCTGCCCGCCTGGCTGGGCTGGGAGGCGGCGCTGAACAATGCGCTGGCCCGTGGCCAGGGCGAACTGCTGGCCGAGATGCGCGAACAGTGGCCGTTCTTCCGCACCCGCATCGACATGCTCGAGATGGTGCTGGCCAAGGCCGACGCCGACATCGCGCGCTTCTACGACGAACGTCTGGTGCAACCGCAACTGCGACCTTTGGGTGCCCATCTGCGCGACCTATTGTCGCAGGCGTGCCAGGTGGTGCTGGGTCTCACGGGGCAGCCGGTGCTACTGGCGCACAGCCCTGACACCCTCGAATTCATCCGTCTGCGCAACACCTATCTGGACCCGCTGCATCTATTGCAGGCCGAGCTGCTGGCACGCTCGCGCGCACGCGAAGCCGCTCTGGACAGCCCCTTGGAACAGGCGCTGCTGGTGACTGTGGCGGGTATTGCGGCAGGTCTGCGCAACACCGGTTGAGGGCGGGGCAGGGGTGGCGCGCCAGTGCCCGGCGCGCGCCCCGAGCACCCGGGCGAAGCGGTTTCGCCCCCGGTTGCGCCGGGCGCAACCCGGGCACGAACGGGCCTCACGCAGTATTTTTTTCCGACTTTCGACCGCTTGTGTGGTCCGGGTGCGCTGTGTATCTTGAGCAGCCTTTTGACCGATTTGCGGTCATCACCCGATTCTTGGGATTGGCCCTGAGTGGCGAATCCATTGATTTGCTTATAAAAAATTGAGGAGCACAAGATGCGCGTAATTCTGCTGGGAGCTCCCGGGGCCGGTAAAGGTACTCAGGCAAAGTTCATCACCGAGAAGTTCGGTATTCCCCAGATTTCCACCGGCGACATGCTGCGTGCCGCGGTCAAGGCCGGCACCCCGCTGGGTCTGGAAGCCAAGGCGATCATGGACGCCGGCAAGCTGGTGTCCGACGAGCTGATCATCAACCTGGTCAAGGACCGCATCGCTCAGGCCGACTGCGCCAAGGGTTTCCTGTTCGACGGTTTCCCGCGCACCATTCCCCAGGCTGAAGCCCTGGTGAGCGCCGGCGTCGAGCTGGATGCCGTGGTCGAGATCGCCGTTGCCGACGAAGAGATCGTCCAGCGTATCGCCGGCCGCCGCGTGCACGAAGGTTCGGGTCGCGTGTACCACGTGGTCTACAACCCGCCGAAGGTTGAAGGCAAGGAC
Source organism: Pseudomonas sp. FBF18 (assembly GCF_024261405.1). Classification (NCBI taxonomy): domain Bacteria; kingdom Pseudomonadati; phylum Pseudomonadota; class Gammaproteobacteria; order Pseudomonadales; family Pseudomonadaceae; genus Pseudomonas; species Pseudomonas sp. FBF18. Next base: position 66,610 of record NZ_QKRS01000006.1, read on the forward strand.
GACGAGACCGGCGAGCCGCTGATCCAGCGCAAGGACGACACCGAAGAAACCGTGCGTCATCGCCTGTCGGTCTACCACGAGCAGACCAAGCCGCTGGTGGACTTCTACCAGAAGCTGTCGGCTGCCAACGGTGGCAAGCCCAAGTACAGCCACATCGAAGGCGTGGGCTCGGTCGATGCCATCACCGCCAAGGTGCTGGCCGCTCTGAGCTGATCACCGCTCGGATGTGCACACAACGGCCCGCTTGCGGGCCGTTGTTGTTTATAATGCCGTTCTTTTTTCTTGCCCCCTGGAACCCCCGATGACCACCTTGCTGGCCCTGGATACCGCCACTGAAGCCTGCTCCGTTGCCCTGCTGCATGACGGCAAGGTGCTCAGCCACTATGAGGTGATCCCGCGCCTGCACGCGCAGAAGCTGCTGCCGATGATCCAGACGATGCTGGCCGAAGCGGGCATCGCCCTGTCGGCCGTCGATGCGATTGCCTTCGGCCGCGGCCCCGGCGCCTTTACCGGGGTGCGGATCGCCATCGGCGTGGTGCAGGGCCTGGCGTTCGCCCTCGAGCGTCCGGTGCTGCCGGTGTCCAACCTGGCGCTGCTGGCCCAGCGCGCGTTGCGCGAGCACGGCGCCGAGCAGGTGGCGGCGGCGATCGATGCGCGCATGGACGAGGTGTACTGGGGCTGCTACCAGCAGCAGGCCGGCGAAATGCGCCTGCTGGGCAGCGAGGCGGTGCTGGCCCCCGAACAGGTCAGCCTGCCGCCGGGCGCGGCCGGCGACTGGTTCGGTGCCGGTACCGGCTGGGGCTACGCCGAGCGCCTGCCGGTGGCCGTCAGTGGCCAGGACGCCGGCATGCTGCCCCACGCCCTCGACCTGCTGACCCTGGCGCGGTTCGCCTGGGACCGGGGCGAAGGTATTGCGCCCGATCTCGCCCAGCCGGTGTACCTGCGCGACAAGGTGGCCACGCCCAAGGCGCGGTAAACCGCTGGTCGTCTATCGCCGTTGCGCATAAACCTTTTGCTCGATATGTGGTCCAGTTATCAGTCGGGCATTTGCGAAGTCTCTCAGGTGCCGCTAAATTGCCATCATTGCTCCTGAGTAATCGTTCATGCGTGTCGACGGCTTCTCTTCCCAGTCCTATCCGATCAAGCGCCCGCTGCGCAAGCCGCCGGTGCGCGAAGAGGACGTGGACGAAGACCTGCCGGGCGAGTTCGAGGCGCAGCCGTCGCCATCAGGTGCTGCAGGCGGCGCCAGCCGCAGCGGCCTGCCGGTGCGCCAGCAGGACATGATATTCCCGCGGGCGCGCAACAAGCGCACCGCCCAGGCCCTGGCCAGCTACCTGACCACTGCCGGCTTCGTGGACTGGGAGATGGAAGTGCTGGGGTTGGACCTGTACATTTGAGGCATGACGCCTTTACCTTACTTTCTCGGTTGCCCGTCCTGGAGTGAAAACGCCTGGCGCGAGTACCTGTACCCCGCCGAGGCCAGACCCAGCGACTTTCTCGGCCTCTACTGCCAGGTGTTCAATGCGGTGGAGGGCAACACCACCTTCTATGCGCGCCCCGCGCCCGCCACCCTGGAACGCTGGGCGCAGATCATGCCCGCGCACTTTCGCTTCACCGCCAAGTTCCCCGGCGACATCAGTCATGCAGACGACCTGCGTCAGCAATGCGTGGCCGCGCAAACCTTCATCAACCTGCTCAAGCCGCTAGGCGCCCGTGTGGCGCCCTACTGGTTGCAGCTGCCTGCCAGCTTCGGTCCGGCACGCCTGGGCGAGCTGGTGGCATTTATCGACGAGGTGGACGTGCCGCTGGCGGTGGAGGTGCGCAACAAGGCCTTCTTCGCCAAGGGTGAGGAGGAACGTCTGCTCAATCGGCTGTTGCTCGATCGCGGCGTCGAACGCATCTGCCTGGACCCGCGTGCCCTGTTCAGTTGCACCTCGCGCGATCCGGGCGTGCTGCATGCCCAGTCCAAGAAACCGCGGGTGCCGCCACGCCCTGCCGCCTTCAGCCAGAGCCCGCAGGTGCGCTTCATCGGCCACCCGGAACTGGCGGCCAACGAGCCGTTTCTGCTGCCGTGGCTGGACAAGGTCGCGGCCTGGATCGAGGAGGGGCGCACCCCGTACGTTTTCCTGCATACTGCCGACAACCGCCTGGCAGCCGCGCTGGCGCAGCGTTTTCATCAGGGCCTGATGGAGCGCCTGCCCGGCTTGCCGGCCTTGCCTGAACTGCACAGGGCGCCCGCAGCTGAGCAGCTTGGCCTGCTCTGACCGCCCCGTACCGCCTGCTCTGGAGTTGTGATCATGGATGTGCAAACCCTGCGTGCCGAAGCCTTCAAGGCGCTGCATGAACGTGATGGCGCCTTTGTCATCCCCAACCCCTGGGATGCAGGCTCGGCCAAGCTGCTGGCCAGCCTCGGCTTCGAGGCGCTGGCTACCACCAGCGCCGGCCTGGCGTTCTCGCTGGGGCGCCCCGATGCCGAAGGCGCCATGAGCCTGGAGGAAACCCTGGGCAACGCGCGCAGCATTGTCGATGCCACCGCTCTGCCGGTGGCTGCAGACCTCGAGAACGGCTTCAGCGATACGCCCAAGGGCTGCGCCGAGGCCATCCTGCAGGCCGCCGCTGTGGGGCTTGTAGGCGGCTCCATCGAGGATGCCAGCGGCAACCCGCAAGAGCCGATCTATGGCTTTCATCAGGCAGTGGAGCGCGTCGAGGCAGCCGTTGCGGCGGCGCGCAGCCTGGAGTTCCCGTTCACCCTGTGTGCCCGCGCCGAAAACCTGCTGCACGGGCGCCTGGACCTGGACGACACCATCAAGCGCCTGCAGGCCTTTGCCGAGGCCGGTGCCGATGTGCTGTACGCGCCGGGCTTGCGCAGCGCCGAGGAGATTCGCCAGGTGGTGCAGGCCGTGGCGCCCAGGCCGGTCAACGTGCTGATGGGGCTGAGCGGGGTGGACCTGAGCGTAAGCGACCTGCAGGCGCTCGGGGTCAAGCGCATCAGCGTCGGCTCGTCGCTGGCGCGTGCGGCCTACGGCGCGTTCTTCCACGCCGCCGAACGGATCCAGCAGCAGGGCCGCTTCGACTATGCCGAACAGGCGCTGCCGTTCGACCAGCTCAACCAGTTGTTCAGGCGCTGATCGTCCATGCGGGGAGTGGGCATTTTCCTGATGATAGCGATGGCTGCGGGGCTGGTGGCCTGGCAACAGGGCTGGCGCCTGCCGGCTGCCTGGAACCCGTGGGCGGTGCTGGACGTCAAGGCGCCCCCGAACCTGCTGACCCCCTACAAGCTGAGCCGCCTGCAGGATGACCCCAGGCTTTGCGAACAGGCCCTGGCCACCTCGACGCTGCGCTACAGCAAGCAGGCCGACAGCGCGCCAGATGTGGCCTGCCCGCTGCACAACGTGGTGCGGGTGCAGGGCTCGGGCGTGCGCCTGAGCAGCAGTTTTCTGGCCAGTTGCCCAGTCGCGGTAGCCTTCGCGCTGTTCGAGCGCCACGGCCTGCAACCGGCCGCGCAGCGTGCATTCGGCCAGGCGGTGGTGCAGGTCGATCACCTGGGCAGTTTTGCCTGTCGCAATGTGTACGGGCGCAAGGAAGGGCGGCGCAGCCAGCATGCCAGCGCCAATGCGCTCGACATCGCCGGGTTCAGGCTGGCCGATGGGCAGCGCATCGAGGTGCTGCGCGACTGGCCGGGTGAGGGGGTGAAGGCAAAGTTTCTACGCGAGGTGCAGGCTGGCGGCTGCGACAGTTTCAACACGGTGCTGGGGCCTGACTACAACGCTGCCCACCGCAACCACTTCCACCTGGACATGGGCTTCTGGCAGATCTGCCGTTAGGCGGCGATGCGCACGTTGTTCAGTACCACCGGACGGGCCCAGCTGAGGTCGAACTCCAGCTCCGACTGCTGCTTGAGCAGCGTGGCCTGGTCGAACGGCTCCGGCGCCGGGTCGAGCAGGCTGGCTTCCAGCTCCGCGATCGGCAGGTGCAGCGGGTAGGGTTGCGGCGCCGGGCCTGGCTGCGGCAGCGGATGACCCTGGCTCATCACCACCGGGCGCACCCAGTTGTTGCTGATGTCCAGCTGGCGCTGCTGCTCTACCAGTTCCAGCGCGCTGAATGGCGGCGCAGGCTTGTCCAGCAGGTCCAGTTCGAATTCGGCAATCGGCAGGAACAGCGGCTCGGGCGGGGCGACGATGGTGTCGTGCACGTCGCACAGGCGCTGGCTGTGGATCTGCGCCAGGGTCTGGCTGCCGGCAATCGGTTCGCCGGTGACGGTGTCGACCTCGGGGACCGCCAGCTGACCTTCCTGCGCACCTTCACCCTGCTGCTCTGCCAACGCCTGGGCAAAGAAGTCCTGCCACAGGTGGCTGACGCCGCCGAGGGTCTGGGTGTTGTGCCGGGCAAAGTCGCCGACGGGCGACAAATAACCGGAAGGGAGCTGAAGAATGTCTGACATGGCAGTCGAAGGCTGTCCGGGTCTGGCAAAATAGCGATTACTGCGGTTATCGGCACAGGCCGGCAATCATTTAATTTTTTTGTGTGGGGAAGGTGAGCGGTGGAGCAACTGGCGGACGGCGGTATCCGGGTCGAGGCGTTGGCTGCCGAGTATCAGGCACAGGCCGAGCACTGGGCGGTGCGCCTGGGCTTGCCGCTGCAGGATGCATCGGCGGCCTTTGCCGTGCAGGTGGGCGAGACCGGCCTGCAGATCCAGCAGTTGGGCCCGCAGGCACCGGGCCCGGTGCGGGTGGATTTCGTCGAGGGCGCGGCGGCCCATCGTCGGGTGTTCGGCGGGGGCAGCGGGCAGATGATCGCCAAGGCGGTCGGCATCGCCCAGGGCGTGCGTCCACGGGTGCTGGATGCCACGGCAGGACTGGGCAAGGACGCCTTCGTGCTGGCCAGCCTGGGCTGCCAGATGCAACTGATCGAGCGCCAGCCGCTGGTGGCGGCGCTGCTCGAGGATGGCCTGGCGCGTGCGGCAGCGGATGCCGAGGTGGGCCCCATCGTGGCCCGCATGCAACTGCTGGCAGGCAACTCCATCGAGCGCATGCGCGACTGGCAGGGCGAACCGCCGCAGGTGATCTACCTCGATCCGATGTTCCCGCACCGCGACAAGAGCGCCCTGGTGAAAAAGGAGATGCGCGTATTCCGCCCGCTGGTGGGCGATGACCTGGATGCCCCGGCACTGCTGGAGGCCGCCCTGGCCCTGGCCAGCCACCGGGTGGTGGTCAAGCGCCCGCGCAAGGCGCCGATCATCGACGGGCCCAAGCCCAGCCATAGCCTGGAAGGCAAGTCGAGCCGCTACGACATCTACCCCAAGAAAGCCCTCAAGCCCTGACTAGGGGCGGTAGGCCCGCAAAAACACCGCCACCACGTCCTGCACATGTGCCTCGGCAGCCTCGGCGTCCAGCGCCGGGGAGTAGCCGAGCAGCAGGCGATAGTTCGGCGCCCCCTTGAGCAGGCAGAAGAAGTGCTCGGCCGCCCTGGCCGGCTGCTCGATACGCAGCAGGCCATGCTGGTCGACGCGCTGCAGCAGTGCTTCCATCTCGCGCAGCACGCGCAACGGGCCGGCTTCGAAGAAGATCTGGCTGAGCTTGGGGTCCTGGGTGCCCAGGGCCATGATCAGGCGGCTGAGCTTGACCGATTGATCGCTGTTGATCAGCGCCTGGAAGCCGCGCCCGATGTTCAGCAGGACCTGCTCCACCGACGTGCCTTCGGTCAGTTCGAAGAACAGTTCGGGCAACTGGGCCGTGCAGGTGGCCACGATCGCCGAGGAGAACAGTGTCTCCTTGTCGTTGAAGTGGCTGTAGACCGTCAGTTTCGAAACCCCTGCCGCATTCGCGACCGCATCCATGCTGGTGTTGGCGTAACCGTGGGTGAGAAACAGGGCTTTGGCCGCCTCGAGGATGGCCTGGCGCTTGGCGAGGTCCTTGGGCCGGCCGGGGCCGTTGGGGGCGCTGGTTTCGTTTGGCATGAATGACACGTACAGGTTCGTTAAGGGGTACAGGGTACACCGTGGTCGCCGCCTGGGGGCTGCAATCTGCGCTTTGAACGCCTATCAGCGCCAGTGATGGCGGGTGGAAGTGGCTTTTTCGGCTCCACGGAGGGCCCAGGCGGCAGGTCCAGGTGTCAGTTCGGTGCGTGCGACGACCCTGAAATTTCTGTCCGACAATCGCTTCCCGGCGCCGTTGCGCTGATTTACTATACCCGCCGGTATAAATATTAGATGCGCTACTCACGGAAGGTTCTCGATCATGTTGCGCCATGCCTTGCCCCTTGCATTCCCGCTTACCCTTGCCTTGCTGCTGAGCGGCTGCGGGCAGGAGAGTCCCCCGCCAAGCACCCTGCGCCCGGCCATGGTGGTGCAGCCGCAGCTGTCCACGGCGGCGGTCGACAGCTACCCCGGCGAAGTGCGCGCCCGGCTCGAGCCGGAGTTGGCGTTTCGTATTCCCGGCAAGGTCAGCAAGCGCCTGGTGGAGGAGGGCCAGCGGGTAAAGGCCGACCAGCCATTGGCCGAGCTCGACCCGCAGGACGTGCGCCTGCAGCTGGAGGCCAGCCGCGCGCAGATGGCAGCGGCCCAAGCCAACCTGAGCCTGGTCAAGGCCGAGCGCGACCGCTACCAGACCCTGCTGGAACGCCAGATGGTCAGCCGCTCGCAGTTCGACAACGCCGAAAACCTGTACCGCGCAGGCCTGGCGCGGGCCAACCAGGTGCGCGCCGAATTCGATGTGGCCGGCAACCAGGCCGGCTATTCGGTGCTGCGCGCGCCACAGGACGGGGTGGTGGCCAAGCGTCAGGTCGAGGTGGGCCAGGTGGTGGCTGCCGGGCAGACCGTGTTCACCCTGGCCGCCGATGGCGAGCGCGAGGTGCTGATCAGCCTGCCGGAGCAGAACTTCGGCCGCTTCAAGGTCGGCCAGCCGGTGTCGGTGGAGCTGTGGTCGCAACCGGATACGCGCTTCGAGGGTCGCATCCGCGAGCTGTCGCCGGCCGCCGACCCGCGGTCACGTACCTTCGCTGCGCGCATCGCGTTCGCGGCCGGCAAGGTGCCCGCAGAACTGGGGCAGAGCGCACGGGTGTTCATCCAGCACGCCGAGCAGGTGCCGCTGGCGGTGCCGCTGTCGGCCCTGAGCGCCGAGAACGGCCAGACCTACGTGTGGCGGGTGGAGCCTGACAATACGCTCAAGCGCACCGTGGTGCGGGTTGGCGCCTACGGCCAGGCCAGCGTGCCGGTGCTCGAAGGCCTCAAGCCCACCGATTGGGTGGTGGCGGCTGGCGGCCATGTGCTGCACGAAGGGCAGCAGATACGACCGGTGGACCGGTCCAATCGCGTGGTGAATCTGGCGGCCAAGGAGTAAGTCCCGATGGGTTTCAACCTTTCCGCCTGGGCGCTGCGCAATCGCCAGATCGTGCTGTTCCTGATGGTGCTGCTGGCCCTGGTCGGCACGCTTTCGTATACCAAGCTGGGCCAGAGCGAAGACCCGCCGTTCACCTTCAAGGCCATGGTGATCAAGACCAACTGGCCGGGGGCGAGCGCCGAGGAAGTCTCGCGCCAGGTCACCGAACGCATCGAGAAGAAGCTGATGGAGACAGGCGAGTACGAGAAGATCGTCTCGTTCTCGCGCCCTGGTGAGTCCCAGGTCACTTTCATGGCCCGCGACTCGATGCATTCCAAGGATGTTCCCGAGCTGTGGTACCAGATCCGCAAGAAGGTCGCGGACATTCGCCACACCTTGCCGCCGGGTATCCAGGGGCCGTTCTTCAACGACGAGTTCGGCACCACCTTCGGCAATATCTATGCACTGACCGGTGAAGGTTTCGACTACGCGGTGCTCAAGGACTACGCCGACCGCGTGCAGATCCAGCTGCAACGGGTAAAGGATGTGGGCAAGGTCGAGCTGCTCGGCCTGCAGGACGAGAAGATCTGGATCGAGCTGTCGAACCTCAAGCTGGCGACCCTGGGCCTGCCGCTCGAAGCTGTGCAGCAGGCGCTGGAGGAACAGAATGCGGTGACCACCGCAGGCTTTTTCGAAACTCCCAGCGAGCGCCTACAACTGCGCGTGAGCGGGCGTTTCGAGACGGTGGAGCAGATCGAGCAGTTCCCCATTCGGGTGGGCGAGCGCACCTTCCGTATCAGCGATGTGGCCGATGTGCGCCGCGGTTTCAACGATCCGCCCGCGCCACGCATGCGCTTCATGGGCGAAGACGCCATCGGCCTGGCGGTATCGATGAAGGCCGGTGGTGACATCCTGGTGCTGGGCAAGGCCCTTGAGGTCGAGTTTGCCCGTATCTCGGCCAATCTGCCGGCCGGCATGCAGCTGCGCAAGGTGTCCGACCAGCCGGCCGCCGTGAAAACCGGGGTAGGCGAGTTCGTGCAGGTGCTGGTGGAAGCACTGGCCATCGTGCTGCTGGTGAGCTTCTTCTCGCTGGGCATGCGCACCGGCCTGGTGGTGGCGCTGGCGATTCCGCTGGTGCTGGCGATGACGTTTGCCGCGATGTATTACCTCGGGATCGGCCTGCACAAGATTTCCCTGGGGGCGCTGGTGCTGGCGCTGGGGCTGTTGGTGGATGACGCGATCATTGCGGTGGAGATGATGGCGATCAAGATGGAGCAGGGCTTCGATCGCTTCAAGGCCGCCAGCTACGCCTGGACCAGCACCGCCTTCCCGATGCTCACCGGCACCCTGATCACCGCGGCGGGCTTTCTGCCGATTGCCACGGCGCAGTCGGGCACGGGCGAGTACACCCGCTCGATCTTCCAGGTGGTGACCATTGCCCTGATTGCCTCGTGGATCGCCGCCGTGGTGTTCGTGCCGTACCTGGGCGAGCGGCTGCTGCCAGACCTGGCCAAGCTGCACGCGGCCAAGCACGGCACCACCGATGGCGCCACCGACCCCTATGGCACGCCGTTCTACCAGCGTGTACGGCGGCTGGTGGGCTGGTGCGTGGCGCACCGCAAGACCGTGATCGTGGCGACCCTGGGCCTGTTCGTGCTCAGCGTGCTGTCGTTTCGCTTCGTGCCCCAGCAGTTCTTCCCGGCCTCCGGACGGCTGGAGCTGATGGTCGACCTGAAGCTGGCCGAGGGCGCCTCGCTGAGCAACACCGCCGAGCAGGTCACGCGCCTGGAGGCCCTGCTCAAGGAGCGCGCCGGCATCGACAACTATGTGGCCTACGTGGGCACCGGCTCGCCGCGCTTCTACCTGCCCCTGGACCAGCAGTTGCCGGCGACCAGCTTCGCCCAGTTCGTGGTGCTGGCCAAGACCATCGAGGAGCGCGAGGCGCTGCGCAGCTGGCTGATCGAGACCCTGAACGAGCAGTTCCCGGACCTGCGTTCGCGGGTCACGCGCCTGGAAAACGGCCCGCCCGTGGGCTACCCGGTGCAGTTCCGGGTCACCGGCGAGCACATCGAGGAGGTGCGTGCACTGGCGCGCAAGGTGGCGGCCCGGGTGCGCGAGAACCCGCATGTGGTGAACGTGCACCTGGACTGGGAAGAGCCGAGCAAGGTGATCTACCTGAGTATCGACCAGGACCGTGCCCGGGCCCTGGGGATCAGCACCGCGCACCTGGCCAAGTTCCTGCAAAGCTCGCTGACCGGTTCGTCGGTCAGCCAGTTCCGCGAAGACAACGAGCTGATCGAGATCCTGCTGCGCGGCACGCGCCAGGAGCGCACCGAGCTGACCAACCTGTCGAGCCTGGCGGTGCCCACCGAGAATGGGCGCAGCGTTGCGCTGTCGCAGGTGGCGACGCTGGAGTACGGCTTCGAGGAAGGCATCATCTGGCACCGTAATCGCCTGCCGACGGTGACGGTACGTGCCGACATCTATGGCAAGGAGCAGCCGGCGACCCTGGTCAAGCAGATACTGCCGACCCTGGAGCCGGTGCGTGCCGAGCTGCCGGATGGCTACCTGCTGGAAGTGGGCGGTACGGTGGAGGATTCGACCCGCGGGCAGAACTCGGTGAATGCCGGGGTGCCACTGTTCATCGTGGTGGTGTTGAGCTTGCTGATGGTGCAGTTGCGCAGCTTCTCGCGCACGGTGATGGTGTTCCTCACCGCGCCATTGGGGCTGATCGGGGTGGTGCTGTTCCTGATGGTGTTCCGTCAGCCGTTCGGCTTCGTGGCGATGCTGGGCACCATTGCGCTGTCGGGGATGATCATGCGCAACTCGGTGATTCTGGTGGACCAGATCGAGCAGGACATCGCGGCCGGGCTGGACCGTTGGCAGGCGATCATCGAGGCCACGGTGCGGCGCTTCCGGCCGATCGTGCTGACCGCGCTGGCGGCGGTGCTGGCGATGATTCCGCTGTCGCGCAGCGTGTTCTTCGGGCCGATGGCGGTGGCGATCATGGGCGGGCTGATCGTGGCCACGGCGTTGACGCTGCTGTTCCTGCCGGCGCTGTATGCGGCGTGGTTCAAGGTGCGCAAGCCCTGAGAAGGCGTTCGCCGGCAAGGCCGGCTCCTACGGGGGCACTGCGCATCCTGTAGGAGCCGGCCTTGCCGGCGAAGGGCCCTAGAGGGCGCCGAAGACCTTCTTGGCCAGGCTGGTAGCCGCGGCCGCCGGGTTCTGGCGGATCGTCGCTTCCTGCTTGCCGATCATCTCGAACAGGCCATCCAGCGCCTGCTCGGTCACATAACCCTCGACGTTGGCGTTCTTGCTGTCCAGCAGGCCCAGCGACGAGGCCTGCCCGGCAAAGCTGTTGTACTGCTTGGCCAGGCCGACCTGGTCGGTGGCCTGCTTGACGATGGGCAGGAACTTGGCACGGATCTGCTCGCGGCTGGTCTTGTTCAGGTACTGGGTGGCCGAATCGTTGCCACCGCTGAGAATACCCTTGGCGTCGGCCACGCTCATCTTCTTGACCGCATCCACCAGCAACGCCTGGGCCTGCGGTACTGCCGCCTCGGCCGCCTTGTTCATGCTGGCCTCGAGCTGGTCGACCTCGGCGCCCATGCCGAATTTCTTCATGGCCTTGGCAGCCTTGCCCAGGTTGCCCGGCAGCTCGATGCGCACGTCCGGGTTGTTGCTGAAGCCGCCTGGGGTGCCCAGTTGCTTGACGGCAATCTGCGCGCCTTGGGTCAGGGCATCCTTGAGGCCGCCGGTGGCGTCCTTCTGCGACAGGTCGCCGAGTGACAGGGCCAGCGCACTGGCCGACAACAGCAGGCCGGCACACAGGCCGGTAAAGGTAAGAGCAGGGCGGAACATGGCAGCATCCTTATCCAAAGGCAAAAAGGGGATCAGCGAACGGCGTCGACCTTGATTCGTACAGGCTGGGCGTCGCTACCGTCCAGCTGCACGCCGTGGTGTTCGGTGTTGATGAACAGCAGCTTACCGTCCAGCTCGATGCGCGCGCTCACGGCATAGCGGTGGCCCGGCTTGACCTGTGCCGGGTCGTAGCTCAGGTGAAACGGCAGGGGCACCTGGCCTTTTACCGGGCCGCTCTGGTTGGCCAGGGTGACGGCTGGCGCATCGGCCAGCGACACGTCCTGCAGGCTGACGCTCAGGGTGGCTGCCGGTGGCAGGGCGATGCGCTGCAGGTAGAACACCTCGCCGTCCAGGCTGGCCTTGGAGGGTGACGGGGTGCTGCTGCAGGCGGCCAGCAGGCTGCCCAGCACAGCCAGGGTCAATTTCTTCATCGTGTACTCCTGTTCAGACTTGTTGCTCGGTGTGTTCGGTGGTTTCGTCGCTGCGCTGCAAGGCCACCTGGCGGATCGACAGGCGCACCTCGGCCGACAGCACGCGCTTGGCGGCGCCTTCGGCCAGCTCGCTGAGTTTTTCATGGTAGCCGAGCTTGCCCGCCGCATCCGGGCGCAGCACGCCCTGTTCGATCTGGGTCTGGATGAAGTGGCGGAACAGGCTCTTGTCGAAGAATTCCGGGGCGTTCAGGCCATGCAGGATCGACAGGCGCTGGGCCATGACCACGCACAGGTCTTCCAGCTCTTCGGCGCTGAGGGTGTGCTGGCCGCTGTTGAGCAGCAGCGCGGTGGCCATGTAGAAGCGCTGCAGGGTCTGGGTGATGGCCCGCGCCAGCAGGGTCAGCAGCACGAACTGGCGCGAACTCGGGGCCGGGCGCAGGTACACGCCGTTCTCGAAACGCAGCAGGCCCTGTTCGACGAATGCCTCCAGCCACTGGTCGATCACCCCGTCGAGCTCCTGGGCATCCCAGCGGATGAACAGCTCCGACTGCAGATACGGGTACAGCGCGTGGGTGTAGCGGCCGATCAGTTCGCGGCTGATGCGCGAGCTGCTCTGGAAGAAGCTCGCCAGCAGCGCCGGCAGGGCGAAGATGTGCAGTACGTTGTTGCGGTAGTAGGTCATCAGTACCGCGTTGTTTTCATCCAGGTACAGGATGCGCCCCAGCGCGTCCTGCTGCTCGGCCAGCAGGTCCATGCCGCGCACGTGGCCGATCAGCGCCAGGCCGTCGCCTTCGGGCAGGGTGGTATGGGCCGAGTAGGGCACCTGGCGCAGCAGCGCCAGGTACAGGTCCAGTACCCGCGCCAGGGCGCGTTCGTCCAGGGCCAGGCGGCTGGTGGACAGCAGCGCCAGGGCCACCAGGTTGACCGGGTTGATCGCGGCGGCCTCGTTCAGGTGCTGCGCGACCTTCTCGCCCAGGCGCGAGGTGGTTTCGTTGAGCCAGGCCGGGCGGAACTGCGGGCTGTGGTCCTGTTCGCGCCAGCCCGGTTGCTGCTGGTCGAGGAAGCTGGCCAGGCGGATCGGCTCGCCGAAGTTCACGGCCACCTGGCCGAAGCGCTGCTTGAGCGCGCCGATGACCTTGAAGATGTCGAAGATCGATTCCTTCTTCTTGCTCGCCCCGCGCAGCTCGCCCAGGTAGGTGCGGCCTTCGAGCACGCGCTCGTAGCCGATGTACACCGGCACGAACACGATCGGGGTGCGCGAGGAGCGCAGAAAACTGCGCAGGGTGATCGCCAGCATGCCGGTCTTGGGCTGCAGCATGCGCCCGGTGCGCGAGCGCCCGCCCTCGACGAAGTACTCCACCGGGAAGCCCTTGGTGAACAGGGTGTGCAGGTACTCGTTGAACACTGCGGTGTACAGCGGGTTGCCCTTGAAGGTGCGGCGCATGAAGAACGCACCGCCGCGGCGCAGCAGGCTGCCGATCACCGGCATGTTGAGGTTGATGCCGGCGGCGATGTGCGGCGGCGTCAGGCCGTTGCGAAACAGCAGGTACGACAGCAGCAGGTAGTCGATGTGGCTGCGATGGCAGGGCACGTAGATCACCTCGTGCCCCGGCGCGATGCCTTGCACCTGTTCGATATGGTTGACCTTGATGCCGTCGTAGATCTTGTTCCAGAACCAGCTCAGCACCACTTCGAGGAAGCGGATGGCGGTGTAGGTGTAGTCCGAGGCGATCTCGTTGCCATAGCGCAGGGCCTGGGCCTCGGCCTTGGCCAGCGGGATGTTCTCGCGCTGGGCCTCGTCGCTGATGGCCTGGCGTACCAGCGGGTCGTGGATCAGGCCCTTGACCAGGTTGCGCCGGTGCGAGATGTCGGGGCCGATGACGGCGGTCTTGAGGTTGCGAAAATGCACCCGCAGCAGGCGCTGGGCCATGCGCACGGTGCGCTCGTGGCCCTTGTTGTGCTCGACCAGCTCACGCAGATGGATCGGCGCGGAAAACTGCACGCGGGTCTTGCGCCCCAGGATCAGCACGGTGAGCAGCCGGCGCAGGCGCCCGGTGACGGCCCAGCTGTCGGCGAACAGCAGCTTCCACGGGCTCGATTCGCTGGCCGGCGACTGGCCCCAGAACACGCTGACCGGAATGATCTGCGCGTCCTGTTCGGCGTGCTGGCTGACCAGGTTGACCAGGCGCGTCAGCGTCGGCGGTGCGCCGCGCTTGTCGTGGCGGCCCAGCCAGTCGGGTTCGGGGGTCAGGTAGAAGAACGCCGCCGGCTCCATCATCGGGCCTACCGCCACGGGCAGCACCGGGCGCGGAAGCCCGGCTTTGGTGCATTCGCGGTCGAGCACGGCCAGATCGGTGAGCGCGGGTGATTGCAGCACGTAGAACACCGGACGGCTGCGGTCCAGGTTCAGCGAGAAGGATGACTGGTTGATGGTTTCGGAGCGCACCCACAGGTACAGCAGTCGGCGCAGGGCGCCGAAGATCAGGCGGCGCAAGGGGGAACGGGTCATTCGGTAGGTGCCCTGGGTAATGGGATTCGAGCAGATGCTCAGTAGGTTAGTGTGCCGTATCCGCGCAAGTTCAGCAAAAAGCGCCCCGGTCATGAAAATTGTTGAATGGCTGCGTTATAGTCGGTCCGCCACTTGCAGGACAAATCCGCAAGCGGCGTAGGTGGGGCCTGGTGAGGCCCTGCCGACAAGGCGATTCCAAAATAAAAATCCGGAGTAGTTCAGATGTCGTCTCGTGAGACTGGAAGTGTGAAGTGGTTCAATGACGCCAAGGGATATGGCTTCATTCAGCGTGAGGGCGGTGCGGATGTGTTCGTGCATTACCGCGCGATCCGCGGTGAAGGGCATCGCACCCTGCTGGAAGGGCAACAGGTCGAGTACAACCTGACCCAGGGCCAGAAAGGCCTGCAGGCCGAAGACGTAGTGGGGCTGTAAAGCGGCAGGCGCCAGCCTTGCTGGCGATGGGCTGCGCAGCAGCCCCTTGGCCCGGCGATGCCGGGCTTCGCCAGCAAGGCTGGCGCCTAAGCAGAGCCGGTCAACGGCTCAACTGGTACGCCAGGTGATCTCTTCCTCGCCATCGGCGCTGATGCGGATCCAGCGGTCGGCGTCTTCTTCACCTTCCTCTTCCACCCAGCTACCCGGCGCGCAGCGCACTTCGACATTGAGGGCGGCGAATGCGGCGCGGGCGCAGGCGATGTCGTCCTCCCACGGGGTCTGGTCGCTTTCCAGGTACAGGCTGTTCCATTTGCCCACAGCCTTGGGCAGCCAGGTAACAGGTACGTTACCGGCCTTGCACTTGTAGGTCTGGCCCTTCTGCTGCCAGTCGCTGCACGGGCCGAGGGCCTGGCCCAGCCAGGCGGCGATCTGCTTGTGATCGACGTCGGCGTCCTTCAGGTAAATCTCGATATCGGGTTGGCGCATGGGGCTCTCCGGGTGCGGCTCAGTCTTGGCGCACAAAGTAATCGTAACGCATCGATACCGTCACCTCTAAGGGCTCGGGGTGATCGATGACGGCCGCGCGTCTTTCTGCGCTGGCGCGCCAGCCATGGGGGGTCATGGCCAGCAGGTTGGCGCGGTCGGCCGGGGCCGCCAGGCTCAGGCGAAACTCCAGCACTTCGCCGTGGGCGTGGTGCATGCCCTCGGGCACCAGGGCCAGGTGCTTGTCGTCGGCATAGTCGCGCACTTCATCGTACAGCCGTTCGCGCAGCTCCATCAGGTGGCCGCGGGTGGGGCCGACGCGCATCAGGCCGCCGCCGGGGCTGAGCAGGCGCCTGGCTTCCTGCCAGTCCAGCGGGCTGAACACGCTGGCCAGGAACTGGCAGCTGGCATCGGCCAGTGGCACCCGGGCCATGCTCGCCACCAGCCAGGTGAGTGCAGGGTTGCGCCGGCACGCACGCTTGACCGCCTCGCGGGAGATGTCCAGGGCATAGCCGTCGGCCTGGGGCAGGGCGTCGGCCAGTTGCGCGGTGTAGTAGCCTTCGCCGCAGCCGATGTCCAGCCAGCGCGCGGGGGCGCGCTCGGCCGCAAGCTCGGCCAGGCGCCGTGCCACCGGGGCGTAGTGCCCGGCATTGAGGAAGTCGCGACGTGCCTCGACCATGGCCTGGTTGTCGCCAGGGTCACGGCTGTTCTTGTGCTGCACCGGCAACAGGTTCAGGTAGCCCTGGCGCGCCCGGTCGAAGCGGTGCCCGGCTGGGCAGCCGACACCGTTGTCCAGGGCGCCGAGCGCGGCGCTGCAGATGGGGCAGATGAGCATCAGACGAGCAACCGGGTCAGGGTCTGGTAGTAGATCTCGGTCAGCACGTCCAGGTCGCTGGCCAGGACCCGCTCGTTGACCTGGTGAATGGTGGCGTTGACCGGGCCCAGTTCGACCACCTGGGTGCCCAGGGTGGCGATGAAGCGCCCGTCGGAGGTGCCGCCGCTGGTGGAGGCCTGGGTGTCGCGGCCGGTCACGGCCTTGATGCTGGCCGACACCGCGTCGAGCAGGTCGCCCGGTTCGGTGAGGAACGGCAGGCCCGACAGCGCCCAGTCCACCTGCCAGTCCAGGCCGTGCTTGTCGAGGATCGCCGCCACGCGGGCCTGCAGCCCTTCGACGGTCGACTCGGTGGAGAAACGGAAGTTGAACAGTGCGGTCAGCTCGCCTGGCACCACGTTGGTGGCGCCGGTCCCCGAGTTGAGGTTGGAGATCTGGAAGCTGGTGGGGGGAAAGAAATCATTGCCCTCGTCCCAGTGCTCGGCGGCCAGTTCGGCCAAGGCCGGGGCGGCCAGGTGGATCGGGTTCTTCGCCAGGTGCGGGTAGGCCACGTGGCCCTGCACGCCACGCACGGTGAGCCTGGCGCCAAGCGAGCCGCGACGGCCGTTCTTGACCACGTCACCGACCAGGGTGGTGCTCGACGGCTCGCCGACGATGCACCAGTCCAGGCGTTCGTTGCGCGCCGCCAGGCGTTCGACCACGGCCTTGGTGCCGTGATGGGCCGGGCCTTCCTCGTCGCTGGTGATCAGGTAGGCGACCTTGCCCTTGTGGTTCGGGTAGTCGGCGACGAAGCGCTCGGTGGCCACGATCATGGCGGCCAGGCTGCCCTTCATGTCGGCCGCGCCGCGCCCGCAGAGCATGCCGTCGGCGTCGATCAGGGCGTCGAACGGGTCGTTGGCCCAGGCCTGCACCGGGCCGGTGGGCACCACGTCGGTGTGGCCGGCGAAGCACAGTACCGGGCCGTCGTCGCTGCCGTGGGTGGCCCAGAAATTGTCGACGTCTTCGATGCGCATCGGTTCGAGCATGAAGCCGGCATCGCCCAGGCGCTGCATCATCTGTTTCTGGCAGTCGAAGTCCAGCGGGGTCACCGAGGGACGACGGATCAGGTCGCAGGCCAGTTCAAGGGTAGGCGAGAGGTCGGCTGGGGCCGTCATGAAGGACTCCGGGGTGCAAGGCTGGGGCAAAAAGAAGGGGCGTTATCTTATAGCAAAAGTGCGGGGAAGGGACTGTGGATCTGTGCTGTCTGTGCGGGCCTATCGCGGGTCAAGCCCGCTCCCACAAGGTACTGCGCAATCCCTGTGGGAGCGGGCTTGACCCGCGATGGCGGTTTATCAGGCGGCAGGTGCGGGCTGCGTGACATCCGCGGGCTTGGGCAGCGACGACAGCATGGCCATGATCAGCGCCGCCAGGTACGGCAGCGACTGCACCAGCAGCATGGTCACCCAGAAGCGCATGTCGTTGCTCGGCAGGCCCTGCACCAGGTAGATGCCCAGCGCCGCGCCCCACAGCAGCAGCATGATGAACAGCTCCTCGCGAGCCTCTGCCAGTGCCACCAGCAGCCCGTGGCTGTCGGCGTTCTTCGGCGTGCGGAAGAACGGAATGCTGCTGGTGAAGAACCCGTACAGCACCGCCTTGGCAATGGTGTGCGACAACGCCAGCCCTGCCAGCGCCGCCGAGAACGCGTCCTTGAGGTTGACCCCTACCGCGCGGCGGTACAGGAACACGATCTTGCCCACCTTGAACACGAACAGCGCCAGCGGCGGGATCGCGAAGATCAGCAGCGGCGGGTCGACCCGCTGCGGCACGATGATCATGGCCGCCGACCACAGCAGCGCACCCACGGTGAAGAAGATGTTCATGCCGTCGGCGATCCACGGCAGCCAGCCGGCCAGGAAGTGGTAGCGCTGGCCGCGGGTCAGCTGGGTGTCCTTGCCGCGCAGCAGGCTGGAGGTGTGACGCTTGATGATCTGTATCGCGCCGTAGGCCCAGCGAAAGCGCTGCTTCTTGAAGTCGATGAAGGTGTCGGGCATCAGGCCCTTGCCGTAGCTCTCGTGGGAATACGCTGCCGAGTAACCCTTCTCGAACACGCGCAGGCCCAGTTCGGCATCTTCGCAGATGCACCAGTCGGCCCAGCCGAGCTCTTCGAGCACCGAGCGCCGGGTCATGGTCATGGTGCCGTGCTGGATGATTGCGTCACGGTCGTTGCGGGTGACCATGCCGATATGGAAGAAGCCCTTGTACTCGGCGTAGCAGAGCTTCTTGAAGGTGCTTTCGTTCTGGTCGCGGTAGTCCTGCGGCGACTGCACCACGGCGATCTTGGGGTCGGCAAAGTGCGGCACCATATGCTTGAGCCAGTTGCGGTCGACACAATAGTCCGAGTCGATCACCGCGATCACTTCGGCGTCCTTGGCAGTGTGCGGGATCAGGTAGTTCAGCGCGCCACCCTTGAAGCCCGCCAGCGGTGCCACATGGAAGAACTTGAAGCGCTCGCCCAGCAGCTCGCAATGGGCCTTGAGCGGCTCCCACACGGCCGGGTCCTTGGTGTTGTTGTCGATGATCAGCACTTCGAAGTCCGGGTAGTCCAGCGCCGCGAGGGCATCGAGGGTCTGCTTGACCATCTCCGGGGGCTCGTTGTAGCACGGCACATGCACCGACACCTTGGGCCGATAGGCGCTGTCGGCCTCCACCGGCAGGAACAGCCGGCGGCGCTTGTGCGTCCATACCGCCTCGGCCAGTTCATGGGCCTCGGTCAGCAGCACGATGAACACCCCCAGCGCGCCGAGCGCCAGCAGGAAACCCACGGTGAGGCTGAACCAGGTGCTGTACTGCTGGCTGTAGTCATAGCCGATCCATACCAGCACCGAGCCGCACAGGAACGCGATGAAGGTCAGGAAGGTGCGCCCGCGCTGGCGCAGCGCCGAGCCGTCGATCAGCAGCAGGGTCAGCGACAGCATCGCCAGCACCACCGAGCCCACGGCCAGCACGCGCCACTGCGGAATGGCCACCACCGGGCCCTCGAAGTTGAATTTCTGCTGGCGCGCGGCATTGAACACGCCCCAGTAGGCGCCCACCGAACCTTCGTCACTGGCTTTCCAGGGCTGGTCGTAGGCTTCGATCACGAAGTAGTTGTAGCCCTGGCGGTTGAGCAGGTTGACCAGGCTGCGCAGGTAGATGGCCTGATCCGCCTGGGTGGCGTCGGCACCGCCGCGCATGCGGCCATTGCTGGGCCAGCCGACCTCGGACAGCAGCAGCGGCTTGCGCGGGAACAGTTGCTTGAGCTCGCGGGCGCGGTCGAGCACGAACTGCTCGGCCTGGCTCACCGGGATGAATTCCCAGTAGGGCAGGATGTGCGCGGCGATCAGGTCGGCGTGCCCGGCAAGCTCGGGGTTTTCCTTCCAGATGTGCCACTGTTCGCTGGTGGTGACCGGCACCTTCACTGCGGCGCGCACGCGGTCCATGTAGTCCATCAGGGCCTGGGGGGTGACCTCTTCGCGAAACAGCGCCTCGTTGCCGACCATCACCCGCACCACGCTGCGCGAGGTGTTGGCCAACTGGATGGCGGTCTCGATTTCGCGCTCGTTGCGTTCCAGGTCGGGGCTGATCCACACACCCAGGGTCACGCGCAGGCCGAACTCTTCGGCCAGACGCGGGATCAGCGCCTGGGTGCCTTCCACCGTATAGATGCGGATGCTGTCGGTCAGCTTGCTCAGTTGCTCGAGGTCTTCGCGCAGCTCGGCTTCGGTCGGGTACTGGCCCTTTTGCGGGCTTTCGCCCAGGCGAAAAGGCGAATACGAGAAGCCGGAGATCTGCTCCGGCCAGTCGGGGGCGGACACCGGGCGGTTGATCAGTGCCCAGAACCCGGTGAATAGCGCGGCAATCGCCATGACGACCACCAGGTTGATACCAAATTTACGCGATGACATAGATATTTCGGGTTCCGAAAAGTGGAACGGGCAAGCGCCGGCGGGCACGGATCCTACGCACCAGGCAGGTAGCGTGGTATAGGAAACGGGTGCATGTAGCGCTTGGATTTTCCTCAGATGCTGAAGTTCTGAAGCCCGTACAATTGCCGTCCAAAGCAGGGTTTGCACCGGTCATTAAAGCAGGGTTGGCGCCAGGTTTACCAATTCATGGCAATCAGTGCGTCGGTTGCGGGCTGTCATCCTGCGTTGTGGGGCCTATAATGCGCGCCGGTTTTTTCAGGGTTGGGCCATGAGTACAGAAGATCCACGCTTTGCCGGTGTTGCCCGGTTGTATGGCCAGCAGGGCTTGCAACGCCTGCGCGAGGCGCATGTGGCGATCGTCGGCATCGGCGGTGTCGGCTCGTGGGCGGCCGAGGCCATGGCCCGCAGCGGCGTTGGCGAAATTTCGCTGTTCGACCTGGATGACGTGTGCGTGAGCAACACCAATCGCCAGTTGCATGCGCTGCAGGGCAACGTGGGCAAGCCCAAGGTCGAGGTGATGGCCGAGCGCCTGCGCGCAATCAACCCGGACTGCAAGGTGCACGCGGTGGTGGACTTCGTCACCCGCGACAACCTGGCCCAGACCATCACCGACCATATCGACTGCGTGATCGACTGCATCGACAGCGTGATGGCCAAGGCTGCGCTGATTGCCTGGTGCAAGCGGCGCAAGATCCAGGTGATCTGCACCGGCGGTGCGGGCGGGCAGCTCGACCCCACGCAGATCCAGGTGGCCGATCTCAACCGCACGGTCAACGACCCGCTGGCCTCCAAGGTGCGTTCGACGCTGCGCCGCGACCACGGGTTTTCGCGCAACGTGAGCCGCAACTACGGGGTGCCGTGCGTGTTCTCCACCGAGCAGTTGCGCTATCCGCTGCCCGATGGCGGTATCTGCCTGCAGAAGAGCTTCGTAGGGGACGGGGTCAAGCTCGACTGCTCGGGCGGTTTCGGCGCGGTGATGATGGTGACGGCGACCTTCGGCATGGTCGCTGCCAGCAAGGCCGTGGAGAAACTGGTGGGTGGCAAGCGCCGCCCGGCCGATCGCGTAGCGGCTCAGGCGCCGTCGGTGAGCTGAGCCATGCGCTGCAGCACGGCGTTCAGGCCGTTGCTGCGGGACGGCGAGAGCTGTCGGCCAAGGCCCAGGGCGGTGAACCAGGCGGGCAGGTCCAGCTGCTGCAGCTGGCTGCCGGTCAAGCCGTCGGCCCGCACCAGCAGCAGCGCCAGCAGGCCGCGCAGCAGCCGCGCATCGCTGGCGGCCTTGAAGTGCCAGCGACCGTCGGTTTGTTCGGCCACCAGCCACACCTGACTTTCGCAACCGTGCACGCGGTTGGCCTCGCACTGCTGCGTCGCGTCCAGGGGGGGCAGGCGCTCGCCCCATTGCATCAGCAGGCGGGCGCGCTGCTCCCAGCCGGCAGCCTGTTCGAATACATCCAGCGCCTCGCGGGCGGCGTCGGGCAGGCTCATCGCAGCAGCTCCAGGGCCTGGTCCAGGGCGCTGAAGAAGCGCTCCAGGTCGTGGGAATCGTTGTACAGCGCCAGCGACACGCGGATCGCGCCGTCCAGGCCCAGGCTGTTGACCAGCGGCATGGCGCAGTGATGGCCGGCGCGCACGGCGATGCCCTGTTCGGTCAGCAGGTGCGCAAGGTCGGCATTGTGCACGCCCTCGACCACGAAGCTGGCCAGGGCCAGTTGCGGCGCGCCCAGTATCCGCACCCCTTCACGATCGTTGAGGCCGCGCAGCAGATGGCGGTGCAGGGCGGCTTCATGTTCGACCACGCTGGTAGCGTCGAGGCTGGCCAGGTAATCCAGGCTGGCACCCAGCCCGATCACGCTGGCGATCGGCGGCGTGCCGGCCTCGAAACCCAGCGGGGCGGGGCGAAAGCTCGACTGCTGGTAGCCGGCCAGTTGCACCATCTCGCCGCCGAACTGCCAGTGACGCAGCAGGCCCAACGCCTCGCGGCGCCCATAGAGCACGCCAAGGCCGTCCGGGCCATACAGCTTGTGACTGGAAAACACATAGAAGTCGCAGCCCAGTTGCTGTACATCGTGACGCCCGTGCACCACGCCCTGGGCGCCATCGACCACGCTGAGGGCGCCCTGGGCGCGGGCGTGGTCGAGCAACGGTTGCAGCGGCTGCCAGGTGCCGAGCACATTCGACAACTGGCTCACCGCCAGCACGCGGGTACGCGGGCCGATCAGTTGCAGGGCCGCCTCCAGGTCGATATGCCCGTTGGCGTCGAGCGGCAGGATCACCAGCCTGAGGCCGCGGCGCTGGGCCAACTGCTGCCAGGGCAGCAGGTTGGCGTGGTGCTCCAGGGCGCTGACGGCGATCTCGTCGCCCGCCTCCAGGCGCCATTCCAGGCCATAGGCCAGCAGGTTGAGCGCCGAGGTGGCGCCATGGGTGAACACGATCTGCTGCGCATCGGCGGCATTGAGCCAGGCGGCGACTTTTTCGCGGCTGGCCTCGAAGGCCTGGGTGGCAAGTGCGCCGGGCAGGTGCTGGGCCCTGTGCACGTTGGCCGCACCCTGGGTGTAGTAGTGGCTCAGGGCGTCGAGCAGGTGCTGGGGTTTCTGCGTGGTGGCAGCGCTGTCCAGGTAGGTCTGGTGCTGGCGTTGCAGGGCGGCGATGGCAGGGAAGTCTGCGCGCCAGGGAGAGGGCTGGAACATGATGTGTAGGGCCTGATATCGGGTCTGGCAGAGGGCCAGACCCGATCGTACCACTTAGTTGTGGGCGTGCAGCGCTTCGTTCAGCTCGATGGCCGACTTGTGGGTCTTGCACTCGACCGCGCCGTTTAGCGAATTGCGGCGGAACAGCAGGTCGGTCTGGCCAGCCAGGTCGCGGGCCTTGACCACCTTGACCAGCTCGTTGTTTTCGTCGAGCAGGTTCACCTTGGTGCCGGCGGTGATGTACAGGCCGGCTTCGACGGTGTTGCGGTCGCCCAGCGGGATGCCGATACCGGCGTTGGCGCCGATCAGGCAGCCTTCGCCGACCTTGATGACGATGTTGCCGCCGCCCGACAGGGTGCCCATGGTGGAGCAGCCGCCGCCCAGGTCCGAACCCTTGCCGACGAACACGCCCGCCGAAACGCGGCCTTCGATCATGCCCGGGCCTTCGGTGCCGGCGTTAAAGTTGACGAAGCCTTCGTGCATGATGGTGGTGCCTTCGCCGATATAGGCACCCAGGCGCACGCGGGCGCTGTCGGCGATACGCACGCCGCTCGGCACCACGTAGTCGGTCATTTTCGGGAACTTGTCGACCGAGAACACTTCCAGCAGCTCGCCCTTGAGGCGGGCTTCGAGTTGCTGCTCGGCCAGTTCGGCCAGGTCGATGGCGCCCTGGCTGGTCCAGGCCACGTTCGGCAGCAGCGGGAAGATGCCGGCCAGGCTCAGGCCGTGGGGCTTGACCAGGCGGTGCGACAGCAGGTGCAGCTTGAGGTAGGCCTCAGGGGTGGAGCTCAGGGTGGCGTCTTCGGCCAGCAGCGTGGCCACCAGCGGCTTGTTGCTTTCGGCCAGGCGGGTCAGCAGTGCAGCCTGGGCGGCGTCGACGCCCTTTACGGCCTCGGCCAGTTGCGCGGCCTGGGCGTTGCTGAACGCGATGGCCTGGTTGCCGCCTTCATAGCCCAGGATCGGGGCGACGGCTGCGACCAGCTCGGCGCTCGGGGCGAGCAGTGGCTGTGCGTAGAAGACTTCCAGCCAGGCGCCTTGACGGTTTTGAGTGCCGACGCCGAAGGCCAGGCTGAACAGTGAAGTGGACATGCGGTTACCTCTTGCGAAATTGAGTGAAGGCGTCGCGGTTCAGCGCAGGGCTGCCGCGTACAGGTCCGGTTTGAAACCGACCAGGGTCTTGCCGCCCAGGTCGAGCACCGGGCGCTTGATCATCGAGGGTTGTGCCAGCATCAGCTCGACGGCCTTGGCCTGGTCGAGGTCGGCCTTCTGCGCGTCATCGAGCTTGCGGAAGGTGGTGCCTGCGCGGTTGAGTACCACCTGCCAGCCGTGCTCGTCGCACCAGCGGTTCAGGTGGTCCCGGTCTATACCCTGGGTCTTGTAGTCGTGAAAGTCGTACTGGATGTGGTGTTCTTCAAGCCAGGTACGGGCTTTCTTCATCGTGTCACAGGCTTTGATGCCGAAGAGAATATAAGCCATTGAACGTTAAGGGCGCGCGGGTGTTCCCGCAGCCGCCCCGAAACTCCTCGAAGAATGGGTGGGCTGGATTATGCGACAACATCGGGCAGGGCGCCACGGCTGGCGCCGCCCAGTTGCCGCGCCTGAATGAACTGCACCCCGGCAGCCTGCATCTGTGCCATCGCCGCCGCGCAGGAGCCTGCGGTATCGATGGCGCGGCAGGCGTCCAGCACCACATAGGTGGCGAACCCTTTGCGGCGTGCGTGCAGTGCCGTCCAGGCCACGCAGAAGTCCAGGGCCAGGCCGCACAGGAACAGCGTGTCGATGCCGCGCTCGCGCAGGTTGCCGGCCAGGCCGGTGGGTGTGGTCTGGTCGGCTTCGGTGAACGCCGAGTAGCTGTCGACCTGGCGGTTGCCGCCCTTGCGCACGATCAGCTGTGCGTGGGCAATGTTCAGGTCCGGGTGAAACTGTGCGCCGGGGCTCCCTTGAATGCAGTGGTCGGGCCAGAGTGTCTGCGGCCCGTATGACAGTTCGATGACCTCGAACGGATTCTTGCCCGGGTGGCTCGAGGCGAACGAGGCGTGCCCGGCCGGGTGCCAGTCCTGGGCCAGCACCACGCGCTCGAACTGGCGGCCGAGCTGGTTGACCAGCGGCACGATCTCGTCGCCACCGGGCACCGCCAGGGCGCCGCCGGGGATGAAATCGTTTTGCACATCGATGACCAGCAGCGCACGGTTGGGGCTATCGTGGGTCAATAGGGTCGACGCGGGGGTGATCATGCGAGGCTCCTCTTTTGTAGCATTGTGTTACAGATTGCCGGCGGGTCTGCGACTTAGGTGGAGCGGTTGTGTTCATGCAGATCCCGGTAACATGTTGTTTCAATGGCATAACCCTGGCCGTTGAGCGTATTTGAAACTGAACAGGAAAAACACGCCGTATGCAGTCAGCCTATACCGTTCTCATCCTGCTGATGCTGGTCAGTGTCTCGAAACTGGTGGGGCGATTGATCCCGCTGCCACTGCCGCTGGTGCAGATTGGTGCCGGTGCGCTGCTGGCCTGGCCGACTCTGGGCCTGCACGTGGCCCTGGACCCTGAGCTGTTTCTGTTCCTGTTCTTGCCCCCGTTGCTGTTCTCCGATGGCTGGCGCATGCCCAAGCGCGAGTTCTGGCGCCTGCGCGGGCCGATCCTGACCCTGGCGGTGGGGCTGGTGCTGTTCACGGTGGTGGGGGCCGGCTATTTCATCCACTGGATCCTGCCGAGCATACCGCTGCCGGTGGCTTTTGCCCTGGCCGCCGTGCTGTCGCCCACCGACGCGGTGGCGGTGTCGGCAATCAGCCAGGATCGCCTGCCCACCCCGTTGATGCACATGCTGCAGGGCGAGGCGCTGATGAACGATGCCTCGGGCCTGGTGACATTCAAGTTTGCGCTGGTGGCGGCGATCACCGGGGTGTTCTCGCTGGCCGAGGCCAGTGTGACCTTCGTGCTGGTGGCCGTGGGTGGCCTGGCCATCGGCGTGGCGCTGAGCTGGTTGGTGGGGCGCCTGCGGGTGTGGATGATCGCGCGCGGCTGGGACGACCCGGCCACCCACGTGGTATTCATGCTGTTGCTGCCGTTCGCCGCCTATGTGCTGGCCGAGCGCCTGGGCGCCTCGGGCATTCTCTCGGCGGTGGCGGCGGGCATGATGCAGAGCTGGCTTGACCTGCTGCCGCGCCAGACCAGCACGCGCCTGCTCAACCGCAGTGTGTGGTCGCTGCTGGAGTTCGCCTTCAACGGCCTGATCTTCCTGCTGCTGGGCCTGCAACTGCCCGATATCGCCAAGGCGGTGACCAGCCATGAGGCATCGCTGTGGCCAACCCTGCTGTACCGCTGCCTGGATGTGGTGGCGATCTTCCTGGTGTTGCTGGCGCTGCGGTTCATCTGGGTGCAGAGCATCTGGCGCCTGATCGGGGTGATCCGGCGCTGGCGCGGCAAGGAAGACCTGGTGCTGGTGCCCAACGCGCGTTCGTGCTGGCTGCTGACCGTGGGCGGCGTGCGCGGGGCGGTGACCCTGGCGGGCGTGATGTCGGTGCCGCTGCTGATCGGCGCGGGCAAGGCGTTTCCCGAACGCGACCTGCTGATCTTCATTGCCGCAGGGGTGATTCTGCTGTCGCTGGTATCGGCCTGCATTGCCTTGCCGTTGCTGCTGCGCGGGGTGGAGAAGAGCCCCGACGATACCCTGCGCCAGGAGGCGCGCGAGGCCTGGCGGCGCACCGCCGAGGCGGCGATCCATGCGTTGGAGGCCGAGGAACTGGTGGAGCCCGG
The DNA here is from genome assembly GCF_024261405.1 of Pseudomonas sp. FBF18. NCBI lineage: Bacteria > Pseudomonadati > Pseudomonadota > Gammaproteobacteria > Pseudomonadales > Pseudomonadaceae > Pseudomonas > Pseudomonas sp. FBF18. The sequence goes on from NZ_QKRS01000006.1 coordinate 92,858, forward strand.
CGCGCCCCAGGATGCCTCCCAGGCCGCACTGGCCGCCGAGTTGAAGGCGCGCCTGATGGCCGAGTACCGGCAGCAACTGGACGTGTTCAACGACAGTGCCGAGGCCCAGGCGCTGGCCGCGCAGATGGATCAGCTGGAGCGACGCCTGCGCCTGCGGGCGCTGCGGGCGCAGCGCCTGGAGCTGTACAACCTGCACCGCCAGCACCAGATCGGTGATGACGTGGTGCGCCAGGTGCTGGGTGAGCTGGACATGAGCGAGGCCAACCTGGGGCCGGTCAAGTGAAGTGCTCGGGGTCGCATGGCGGCCCCGCGCTGGGGGTCAGTCGCGCGGACAGGTCAGGCGCATGCTGGCGCCCAGGTCTCGCCCGCTGCCGGGCTGGGCGGGGTGTACTTCACGGGTGTACCGGGGTGAAGGGGTAGGCCTTGCCCGCCAGCGCCTTGTCGCCGTCACTGAGCTGCGCCGAGCCGGTGAAAGCCACATTGTTCAGGGTGAAGGTGGCCGGAATCGGGTAGTGCATGACCGAACCCGGGTCGTAGGCGTTGTGCAATGCCTGCGTGCGTTCGATCCTGTTGAGGAAGTTTTCAGCAATCTCTTCCATGGGCATGCCGACCTGTTCGGCGTATTCCAGCAGCTTGGCCAGGTTCCACTGGATGTCCGCATCCGGGTGCTGATGCTCATGGTCCAGGCCCAGCGCGTGCCCGAACTCATGCAGCACGCTGCGCTGGAACTGCTCATCGCCAGGCCAGTCGCTGAGGGTCATGGTGCTGTCTTCGCGGAGCAAGGCGTCGGTACCGACCAGTGAATGGTTGATCCCCGTGCCGCTTGGCTTCATCTCGATCCTGATCTGTGCCTCGGCCCAGTCGGCGGTGCGCTGGAACTTGAGGTTGGCGTACGCCAGCCATTGGCAGGCAACCTCGAAGATGCTCTGTTGCGTCTGTTCCGGTACGTCGGCCGCGAAGGCGATGAGCAGGGTGCGGCCCGGCGCCCACAGGCGGCTGTGGTAGGCAACGCCGCGTTTCTGACGACCCGAGCGCGAGGGCTGCGGGGCGTTGAGCGGGTTTTCTTTCAGGGCTGTTTCGTAGGATTGCTGCTGATCGGCCACCTGGGTGACCTTGCACAAGGTTGGTATGTCCATGCTGGAGCTCCTGTTGAGTGGAGCTCCATGATTGGCGGGCCGACCGGGCCTTGGGCGTTACTTATCTATCGGTCGGCCGACCAGGCGTACCGGCTCAGCCTTCGACGAATGCGCGGATGCGCTGGGCCGCCTCGACACATTCGGCAAGCGGGGCCACCAGCGCCAGGCGCACGCGTCCGGCCCCCGGATTGAAGCCCTCCACCTCGCGAGACAGGTACGAGCCCGGCACCACGGTCACGTGCTGCTGTTCGAACAGGTCGCGGCAGAACTGCGCGTCATCGCCGGGGACCTTCGGCCACAGGTAGAAACCGCCGTCGGGCTTCTGTACATCCATTACCGGGGCCAGCACCTGCAGCACGGCGTCGAACTTCTCGCGATACAGGTCGCGGTTCTCCAGGACATGCGCCTCGTCGTTCCAGGCGGCGATGCTCGCCAGCTGGGTCTGTACCGGCATCGCGCAACCGTGATAGGTGCGGTAGAGCAAAAAGGCCTTGAGAATCTCGGCATCGCCGGCCACGAAGCCCGAACGCAGGCCTGGCAGGTTGGAGCGCTTGGACAGGCTGTGGAACACCACGCAGCGCTTGAAGTCGCTGCGGCCAAGTTCCACGCAGGCGCTGAGCAGGCCGGGTGGCGGGGCCTGCTCGTCGAAGTACAGCTCGCTGTAGCACTCGTCGGCGGCGATCACGAAGTCGTGCTCGTCGGCCAGTGCGATGAGTTTTTTCAGGGTGTCCAGCGGCACCAGTGCGCCAGTCGGGTTGCCTGGCGAGCACAGGAACAGGATCTGGCAACGCTGCCAGATCTCGGCTGGCACCGCGTCGAAGTCCGGGTTGAAGCCGTTGCTGTCCAGGCACGGCAGGTAGTGCGGCTGGGCGCCGGCGAGCAACGCGGCACCTTCGTAGATCTGGTAGAACGGGTTGGGGCTGACGATCAGCGCGTCCTCACCACGGCTGACCACCGCCTGGGTGAAGGCGAACAGCGCCTCGCGGGTGCCGTTGACGGGCAGCACGTGCTGTGCGGCATTCAGCCAGCCGGCCGGTACACCGAAGCGGCGCTCGCACCAGTGCACGATGCTTTCGCGTAGCGCGGGCAGGCCCAGGGTGGTGGGGTACACCGCCATCTTGTCGAGGTTGTCGGCCAGCGCCTTGGCCACGAATGCCGGCGAGGCGTGCTTGGGCTCGCCGATCGACAGGGCGATGGCGCGCTTGTCTGCGGCCGGCGTCACGCCATCGAGCAGGGCACGCAGTTTCTCGAACGGGTAGGGCTGAAGCTGGTTCAAAGCGTTGTTCATTGGCGCTGGGTCTCGTCAATCGGTCAAAGGGTGAGGCGGGTCATCTCGACGCCGGTGGCCTGGTCGACGCGCAACTGCTCGACGATCTCGGCCTGCAGGCGGCGGCACAGTTCAGGGTCGGACAGCGGCTGGTTGTCGGCGTCGGTGATGAAGAACACGTCTTCCACCCGCTCGCCCAGGGTGGCGATCTTGGCGTTCTGCAGCGACAGGTCGAACTCCAGGAAGATCTTGCCGATGCGTGCCAGCAGGCCCGGGCGGTCCGGGGCGCTGAGCTCGAGGATGGTCACCGGGCGCTGGGCATCGTTGAGGATGGTCACCTGGGGCGCGAAGGTGAAGTGCTTGAGCTGGCGCGGTACCCGACGCTGGATGATGGTGGGGTAGTCGTCGGGGTTGCGCAGGGCTTCGGTGAGGCCTTCACGGATTTCCTTGACGCGCTGCGGGTTGTCGCCGATCGAGCCGCCGTCGTTGTCGAGCACGATGTAGGTGTCGAGGGTGAACTGGCTGCTGGAGGTGATGATGCGTGCGTCGTGGATGTTCAGGTTGAGCTGGTCCATCGCGGCCACGGTCACGGCGAAGAAGTCGTGCTGGTCGGGGGCATAGATGAAGATCTGCGTACCGCCCTCGAACTCGCGCTGGGTGGTCTCCTTGATCAGCACCAGCGGGCCGCCGTCGGCCGGCTGCTGCAGGATCGCGTCGGAGTGCCAGGCCACGTCCGCGGCGGTGTGGCGCAGGAAGTAGTCATCGCCCAGTTGCGACCACAGTTGTTCGACGTCGTCCGGGTCGGTGCCTTCGCGTACCAGGATGTCCAGAGCTGCGCTCTGGGTCTGGCGGATCTGCTCTTCGCGTTCCAGCGGGTTTTCCAGGCCGCGGCGCAGGGCCCGCTTGGTTTCGGTGTAGAGCTGGCGCAACAGGCTGGCGCGCCAGGAGTTCCACAGGCTCGGGTTGGTGGCGTTGATGTCGGCCACGGTGAGCACATAGAGGTAGTCCAGGTGCACCAGGTCGCCGACCAGCTGGGCGAAGTCGTGGATCACCTGCGGGTCGGAGAGGTCCTTGCGCTGGGCAGTGGTCGACATCACCAGGTGGTTCTGTACCAGCCACACAATCAACCGGCTGTCCCAGGCGGGCAGCTGGTGGCGGCTGCAGAATGCCTGGGCGTCCACCGCACCGATCTCGGAATGGTCGCCCTGACGCCCCTTGCCGATGTCGTGGTACAGGCCGGCGAGGTAGATCAGCTCGGGCTTGGGCAGGCGCCCCATGAGCTTGCTGGCCAGCGGGAATTTCTCGGACACGGGGGTGTACTGCAGTTTGCGCAGGTGCTTGATCAGGTTCAGGGTGTGCGCATCGACCGTATAGATGTGGAACAGGTCGTGCTGCATCTGCCCCACGATCAGGCCGAACTCGGGCAGGTAGCGCCCCAGGATGCCGTAGCGGTTCATGCGGCGCAGGTTGCGGTGGATGCCGATCTCGCACTTGAACAGCTCGATGAACAGGCTGGTGTTGCGGATATCGTTGCGGAACTCGTCGTCGATCAGGTGTCGGTGCTCGCGCAGCAGGCGGATGGTGTCGGCACGCACGCCCTTGATTTCGGGGTGCTGAGCCATCAGCACGAAGATCTCGAGCATGGCGAACGGGGTGCGCTTGAACACGTTGCTGCGCACCGCCTCGATGTAGCCGTCATGCAGCTGGAAGCGCGGGTTCAGCGGCTGGGTGCTGCTGGCGCTGTCATCGGCGAGGATGACTTCCTCGAAGTGCTGGATGATCAGGTCGCTGAGCTCGGCGATGCTCATCACCACCCGGTAGTACTGCTGCATGAACTGTTCGATGGCGCGCTTGGGGTTGTCATCGGTAAAGCCCAGCAACGCGGCGATGCTGCGCTGGTGGTCGAACAGCAGGCGGTCTTCGGCGCGCCCGGCGAGCATGTGCAGGGCGTAGCGCACCTTCCACAGAAACTCCTGGGACGAGGCCAGCAGGTTGTTCTCGCTCTCCAGCAGGAAGCCTTCGCCGGCCAGCGCATGCAGGTTGAGCGTGCCGTACTGGCGGCGCGCTACCCAGAGCACGGTCTGGATGTCGCGCAGGCCGCCGGGGGAGCCCTTGACGTTGGGTTCCAGGTTGTACTCGGTGTCGTTGTACTTGTGGTGGCGCGCCTTCTGCTCGGCGCGCTTGGCCAGGAAGAATTCCTTGCTCGGCCACATGTGCGCCGTGCTGGTGACCTCGAGCATGCGCTGGCGCAGGTGTTCGGGGCCGCAGATGGTGCGGCTTTCCATCAGGTTGGTGACCACAGTGAGGTCGGCCCGCGCCTGTTCGGCGCATTCGTCCACCGAGCGCACGCTCTGGCCGACTTCCAGGCCGATGTCCCAGAGCAGGGTGAGGAAGCGCTCGATCGAGTCGCGAAACACCTCGTGGTCGGCGTCATCGAGCAGGATCAGCAGGTCGATGTCGGAATAGGGGTGCAGCTCGCCGCGCCCGTAGCCGCCGGTGGCGATCAGGGCGATGTCGGCGGCTTCGCTCCAGCTGAACTGGTTCCATGCCTGTTGCAGGATGTTGTCGACGAACCAGGCGCGGTCCTCGATCAGTCGGCGGATCTCGCGGCCGCTGCGAAAGCGCCCGTCGAGCACCTCGCCGGCCTGGCGGATGGCTTTCTTGAAGGCCGCTATGGGGCTGGCCTTGAGGGCCAGTTCCGCCTGGAACTGGCCGCGGTCGAACAGCTCGGGGTCCACCTGGGGCATCGATGACGTTCCTGTGAGGGTCAGGCCGAAGTGCGCGGGATCGTGTCGTCCTTGCGCAGGGTGAAGATCTCGTAGCCGGTGGCGGTGACCACCAGGGTGTGTTCCCACTGCGCCGAGAGCTTGCGGTCCTTGGTGATGGCGGTCCAGCCGTCGCCCAGCACCTTGGTGTCGGCCTTGCCCTGGTTGATCATCGGCTCGATGGTGAAGGTCATGCCTTCCTTGAGTTCCATGCCGGTACCGGCGCGGCCGTAGTGCAGGATCTGCGGCTCTTCATGGAACACCTTGCCGATACCGTGGCCGCAGAACTCGCGCACCACCGAGAAGCCGTTCTTTTCGGCGTGCTTCTGGATCACTTCGCCGATGTCGCCCAGGCGGCAGCCCGGCTTGACCAGCTCGATGGCCTTGTACATGCACTCCTGGGTGACCTGGGACAGGCGCTCGGCCCATACCGGCACGGTGCCGACGTGGAACATGCGGCTGGTGTCGCCGTGGTAGCCGTCCTTGATCACGGTCACGTCGATGTTCAGCGTGTCGCCATCCTTGAGCGGCTTGTCGCCCGGGATGCCGTGGCACACCACGTGGTTGACCGAGGTGCAGATCGACTTGGGGAAGCCCTTGTAGTTCAGGGGCGCGGGGATGGCCTGCTGCACGTTGACGATGTAGTCGTGGCACAGGCGGTCGAGTTCCTCGGTGGTGACACCGGGCTTGACGTGTTCTTCGATCATCTCCAGGACTTCGGCGGCCAGGCGGCCGGCGACGCGCATCTTTTCGATGTCTTCGGCGGTTTTGATAGTGACGGTCATTGCAGGCTCTCTACGGCGCGCGCAGGCGCAAATGAAACGGGAAAGGCGTGATTCTAACAGAGCGAGGCGGCGCGCTGGGGCCTGGGCTGCGGGGCATTGCCTACTATTTATGTTGATTGCATTGGTCGCTGCATGAGCAGGGCGGGTGCAACCCTCGGGTGTCGTCTGTTTTTTCGGTTTCGCTCGGCTCACTTGTGTGGTATAAAATGCGCCGCTTTCGGGGATAGCCCCGTCTGCTCAAACCCACACACGTGTCGACACGATGGCCTGGGTGCCCCTGACTTCGGTTTCGGGGTTGGTCATTGGGATACGTGGAGGCCCAACCCGACTTATCAAGGAACTATCATGTCCCAAGTCAACATGCGCGATATGCTGAAGGCCGGTGTGCACTTCGGTCACCAAACCCGTTACTGGAATCCGAAAATGGGCAAGTACATTTTCGGCGCGCGCAACAAGATCCACATCATCAACCTTGAAAAAACCCTGCCGATGTTCAACGAGGCACTGACCTTCGTAGAGCGCCTGGCCCAGGGCAAAAACAAGATTCTGTTCGTCGGCACCAAGCGTTCCGCTGGCAAGATCGTTGCTGAAGAAGCAGCACGTTGCGGTTCGCCGTACGTCGATCACCGCTGGTTGGGCGGCATGCTGACCAACTACAAGACCATCCGTGCTTCGATCAAGCGTCTGCGCGACCTGGAAACCCAGGCCGAAGATGGTACCTTCACCAAGCTGACCAAGAAAGAAGCGCTGATGCGCACCCGCGATCTGGAAAAACTGGACCGCAGCCTGGGTGGTATCAAGGACATGGGCGGCCTGCCTGATGCCCTGTTCGTGATCGACGTTGACCACGAGCGCATCGCTATCACCGAAGCCAACAAGCTGGGTATCCCGGTCATCGGCGTTGTCGATACCAACAGCAGCCCGGAAGGCGTTGACTACATCATCCCAGGCAACGATGACGCCATTCGCGCCATCCAGCTGTACATGGGTTCGATGGCTGACGCCGTTATCCGTGGTCGCAACAACGTTGCCGGCGGCACCGAAGTGTTCGCAGAAGAAGCAGCTGCACCGGCTGCCGAAGCCTGAGTAGCTGACGCTTAGCGTCGACTCGGCACGCAAAAAGGGGGCTTGGCCCCCTTTTTGCCACCTTGAAATCCTCTTGTCAGCGTCGCCGTTGCATCATTGCGAACTGCATGTGCTCTGGCAGTGGATTTCCAGAATTGAACGCCCGTCAGGTATCGGGTGGAATGGTTGAAAACCTATCCAAGAGGAATTTGAAATGGCAGCAATTACTGCAGCGCTGGTAAAAGAACTGCGCGAGCGTACCGGCGAAGGCATGATGGATTGCAAGAAAGCCCTGGAAAAGGCTGGCGGCGACATCGAAAAAGCCATTGACGACATGCGCGCTTCGGGTGCCATCAAGGCAGCCAAGAAAGCTGGCAACGTTGCCGCTGAAGGCGCCATCGCCATCAAGGCCGACGACAAGTCCGCTGTCCTGCTGGAAGTGAACTCGCAGACCGACTTCCTGGCCCTGCAAGACGACTTCAAGGCCTTCGTCGCCGAAAGCGTCGAGCAAGCCTTCGCTGAAAAACTGACCGACGCTGCGCCGCTGATCGCTGCGCGTGAAGCTGCTCGTGAAGCCCTGGTGGCCAAGGTTGGCGAAAACGTCAACATCCGTCGCCTGGTGCGCGTTGAAGGTGACGTTGTCGGTACCTACCTGCACGGCAACAAGATCGGTGTTGCAGTGGTCCTGAAGGGCGGCGACGTCCAACTGGCCAAAGAGATCGCCATGCACGTGGCGGCAAGCAACCCTGAGTTCCTGCTGCCGTCGGAAGTTTCGGCTGAAGCGATCGAGCGCGAAAAAGCCGTGTTCCTGCAGCTGAACGAAGAGAAGATCAAAGGCAAGCCTGAGAACATCGTCGAGAACATGGTCAAAGGCCGTATCTCGAAGTTCCTGGCCGAAGCCAGCCTGGTCGAGCAAGCCTTCGTCATGAACCCGGAAATCAAGGTCGGCGAGCTGGCCAAGAAAGCCGGTGCCGAAATCGTTTCCTTCACCTACTTCAAGGTAGGCGAAGGCATCGAGAAGCCAGTCGACAACTTCGCTGAAGAAGTTGCTGCACAGCTGGCTGCTGCCAAGCAGTAAGACAGAGTCACCTCTGTCGCCCCAAAGAGGCTGCCCGCTCACGCGCGCAGCCTCTTTGTCAAAGCGGGGGCGGTTTACAACGCCGCCCTTTCGCTGGCGCAGTCGCTGCGCCACGCTACAGTTAGCAGGCTGAAAACAGCCCGCCCAGATTTTTTTTCAAAACGCCGCAGGAGAGATTCGCAATGGCTCAGCAGGGCAGTGGTTATCAAGCTCGCTATAAACGCATTCTACTCAAGCTTAGCGGCGAGGCCCTGATGGGCTCGGAAGAGTTCGGCATCGACCCCAAGGTGCTGGATCGCATGGCGCTGGAAGTCGGCCAGCTGGTCGGTATCGGTGTGCAGGTCGGCCTGGTGATCGGTGGCGGCAACCTGTTCCGTGGCGCGGCGCTCAGCGCAGCGGGCATGGATCGCGTTACCGGCGACCACATGGGTATGCTGGCCACGGTAATGAATGCGCTGGCCATGCGCGATGCGCTGGAGCGCGCCAACATCACCGCCATCGTCATGTCGGCGATCTCCATGGTAGGCGTGACCGATCACTATGATCGCCGCAAGGCCATGCGCCACCTGAACTCGAAAGAAGTGGTAATTTTCGCGGCCGGTACCGGCAACCCGTTCTTCACCACCGACTCCGCCGCCTGCCTGCGCGCCATCGAAATCGATGCCGACGTGGTATTGAAGGCAACCAAGGTCGATGGTGTATACACTGCAGACCCATTCAAAGACCCGCATGCCGAGAAGTTCGATCATCTTACCTACGATGAAGTGCTGGATCGCAAGCTGGGCGTGATGGACCTGACAGCTATCTGTCTGTGCCGAGACCACAAGATGCCGTTGCGCGTCTTCAACATGAACAAGCCTGGCGCCCTGCTGAACATCGTGCATGGTGGCGCTGAAGGGACCCTGATCGAGGAAGTTCAAAAATGATCAACGAAATCAAGAAAGACGCCCAAGCGCGTATGCAGAAATCCCTGGAGTCTCTGGCTTATGCGTTCGGCCAGATTCGTACCGGCAAGGCACACCCCAGCATCCTGGCAAGCGTGATGGTGCCTTACTACGGTACCGACACCCCGATCAGCGGCGTGGCCAACGTCACCGTGAAAGATTCGCGCACCCTGCAAGTCGTGGCGTTCGAGCGCAACATGCTCGCTGCCGTCGACAAGGCCATCCAGAGCGCCGGTTTGAATCTCAATCCGACCAACCTGGGTGAGCTGCTGCTGATCAGCATGCCAGCCCTGACCGAAGAAACCCGCAAGGGCTTCACCAAGCAGGCGCGCAGTGCAGCCGAAGACGCGCGCGTTGCTGTGCGCAACATTCGCCGCGATGCTCTGGGTGAACTGAAGAAGCTGGTCAAGGACAAGGAAATCAGTGAAGACGAAGAGCGTCGCGCCATTGCTGATATCGACAAGCTGACCAAAGATACCGAGGCCCAGATCACCAAGGCCACCGAAGAGAAAGAAAAGGACCTGATGGCCGTTTAAGGGCCGGGACTTTTTTCAATGGAAAAGACCAAGCAGGGTGTGCCTCCATCGGTGCCGCGCCATGTCGCGATCATCATGGATGGAAATAATCGCTGGGCGAAGAAGCGCCTGTTGCCCGGCGTTGCCGGGCACAAGGCAGGCGTGGATGCGGTGCGCGCGGTCATCGAGGTGTGCGCCGAGGCCAAGGTCGAGGTCCTGACCCTGTTCGCGTTCTCCAGCGAGAACTGGCAGCGCCCGGCCGACGAGGTCGGTGCGCTGATGGAGCTGTTCTTCTCGGCGCTGCGCCGCGAGGCCAGGCGGCTCAACGAGAACAACATCAGCCTGCGCATCATCGGTGATCGCTCGCGCTTTCACCCTGAGTTGCAGGCTGCCATGCGCGAGGCCGAGGCGCTGACCGCAGGCAGCAATCGCTTCATCCTGCAGATCGCCGCCAACTACGGTGGTCAGTGGGATATCGCCCAGGCCGCCCAGCGCCTGGCGCGTGAAGTGCAGGCCGGGCATCTGCGCCCGGAAGACATCACCCCCGAGTTGCTGCAGCCGTGCCTGGCGACAGGCGATCTGCCGTTGCCCGACCTGTGCATCCGCACCGGTGGCGAGCACCGCATCAGCAACTTCCTGCTGTGGCAGCTGGCGTACGCCGAGCTGTATTTCTCCGACCTGTTCTGGCCGGACTTCAAACACGAGGCCATGCGCACTGCATTGGCCGATTTCGCTTCGCGCCAGCGCCGCTTCGGTAAAACCAGCGAGCAGGTCGAGGCTGGAGCCCGTGCTTAATGCTTAAACAACGCATCATCACTGCGCTGATTCTGTTGCCGATTGCCCTGTGCGGGTTTTTCCTGCTCGACGGGGCGAACTTTGCCTTGTTCATCGGCCTGGTGGTCACCCTTGGGGCCTGGGAATGGGCCCGCCTGGCCGGGCTGATCGCCCAGGGCCTGCGCGTTGCCTATGCCGTGGTGGTCGCCGGCCTGCTGATGCTGCTGCACCTGATGCCGGAGCTGGCACCCTGGGTGCTGGGCGTTTCGGTGCTGTGGTGGGCGCTGGCCACCTGGCTGGTGCTGACCTACCCGCGTACCAGCGAGCTGTGGGCCAGTGTGGCCTGCCGCCTGCTGATCGGCCTGCTGGTGCTGTTGCCGGCCTGGCAAGGCCTGGTGCTGATCAAGCACTGGCCCCTGGGCAACTGGCTGATCATGGCGGTGATGGTCCTGGTATGGGGCGCCGATATCGGCGCCTACTTCTCGGGCCGGGCCTTTGGCAAGCGCAAGCTGGCGCCGCAGGTCAGCCCCGGCAAGAGCTGGGAAGGTGTCTACGGTGGCCTGGCGCTGAGCCTGGTGATCACGGCGGTGGTGGGCGTGACCCGCGAGTGGAGCGCCGGCGAGCTGATCCTCGGTCTGTTCGGTGCCGCCGTCGTGGTACTGGTGTCGGTGGTCGGCGACCTGACCGAAAGCATGTTCAAGCGCCGTTCCGGAATCAAGGACAGCAGCAACCTGCTGCCGGGGCATGGTGGGGTACTGGATCGCATCGACAGCCTCACGGCTGCCATCCCGCTGTTTGCCGTGCTGCTGTGGGCCGCCAACTGGGGCGCGCTGTGAGCCGCCCGCAACGGATCACGGTGCTGGGCGCCACAGGTTCCATTGGCCTGAGCACACTGGACGTGATTGCCCGTCACCCCGAGCGCTACCAGGCCTATGCCCTGAGCGGCTATTCGCGCCTGGGCGAGCTGCTGGCCCTGTGCCTGCGCCATGCTCCGGTGTTTGCCGTGGTGCCGGGCGATGAGGCCGCGCAGCAGTTGCAGGCCGACCTGCGTGCTGCGGGGTCGAGTACCGAGGTGCTGGTGGGCGAGCAGGGCCTGTGCCAGGTGGCGGCCGACCCGCAGGTGGATGCGGTGATGGCGGCCATCGTCGGTGCGGCGGGGTTGCGTCCGACCCTGGCCGCAGTGGAGGCGGGCAAGAAGGTGCTGCTGGCCAACAAGGAGGCGCTGGTGATGTCCGGCGCCCTGTTCATGCAGGCCGTGCAGCGCAGTGGTGCGGTACTGCTGCCGATCGACAGCGAGCACAACGCGATCTTCCAGTGCCTGCCCGGTGACTATGCCCGCGGCCTGGCCCAGGTGGGTGTGCGGCGCATCCTGCTGACCGCCTCCGGTGGTCCGTTTCGTGAAACGCCGCAGGCCGAGCTGGAGCACGTCACCCCGGAGCAGGCCTGTGCGCACCCGAACTGGTCCATGGGGCGCAAGATCTCCGTCGACTCGGCCAGCATGATGAACAAGGGCCTGGAGCTGATCGAGGCGTGCTGGCTGTTCGATGCCAGGCCTGCCCAGGTCGAGGTGGTGGTCCACCCGCAAAGCGTGATTCACTCGCTGGTCGACTACGTCGATGGTTCGGTGCTGGCGCAGTTGGGCAACCCCGACATGCGCACGCCGATCGCCAACGCCCTGGCCTGGCCGCAGCGCATCGACTCGGGTGTGGCGCCGCTGGACCTGTTCGCCGTTGCCCGCCTGGATTTCCAGGCGCCGGACGAGCAGCGCTTTCCGTGTCTGCGCCTGGCGCGTGAAGCGGCGGACGCCGGCAACAGTGCCCCTGCGATGCTCAATGCGGCCAATGAAGTGGCCGTCGAGGCATTTCTTCAGCGGCGCATCCGCTTCCCGCAGATCCCGAGTATCATCGAGCACGTGCTCAACCAGGAAGCGGTCGTTGCCGTGCCGACGCTGGAGGCGGTGTTTGCAGCCGACCAGCGTGCACGCAGCCTGGCCGGGCACTGGTTGGATCGTCACGGGGTCTGAGGTGCGACGTCGCCACGGGTTGCGCCCGCTCCCGCTGAACGCTATTCGGAGAAAGACATGAGTGCGCTCTACATGATTATCGGCACCCTGGTCGCATTGGGCGTGCTGGTCACCTTTCACGAGTTCGGTCACTTCTGGGTGGCGCGGCGCTGCGGCGTCAAGGTTTTGCGGTTTTCCGTAGGGTTCGGCATGCCGCTGGTGCGCTGGCATGACCGCCATGGTACCGAGTTCGTGGTGGCCGCCATTCCCCTGGGCGGCTACGTGAAGATGCTCGACGAGCGCGAAGGCGAAGTGCCTGCCGACCAGCTGGAGCAGTCGTTCAACCGCAAGAGCGTGCGCCAGCGCATCGCTATCGTCGCCGCCGGCCCCATCGCCAACTTTCTGCTGGCCATCGTGTTCTTCTGGGCACTGGCCATGCTTGGCAGCCAGCAGGCGCGGCCGGTCATCGGCGCGGTCGAGGCTGGCAGCCTGGCGGCTGCCGCAGGCCTTAGCGCCGGCCAGGAGATCGTCGCGGTCGACGGCAAGCCGACCAACGGCTGGGCAGCGGTCAACCTGCAGCTGGTGCGCCGGCTGGGTGAAAGCGGTGCGCTGCAGGTCAGCGTGCGTGAAGAGGGTGCCAGCACCGACAGCAGCCATGTGCTCAAGCTCGATGCCTGGCTCAAGGGTGCCGACGAGCCCGACCCGATCCGCTCCCTGGGCATCCGCCCATGGCGCCCGGCGCTGGTGCCGGTGCTGGCCGAACTTGATCCCAAGGGGCCGGCCCAGGCCGCCGGTCTGAAAACCGGCGACCGCCTGCTGGCACTCGACGGCAAGGCGCTTGACGATTGGCAGCAGGTGGTGGACACCGTGCGCGGCCGTGCCGGCAGCCGCATCGTGCTGAGCGTGGCGCGTGACGGGGCGACGCTGGAGTTGCCGGTAACCCTCGCCAGCCGTGGCGAAGGCCAGAATGCCAGTGGTTACCTGGGGGCGGGCGTGGCGCCGGTGGAGTGGCCTGCGGCCATGTTGCGCGAGGTCAGTTATGGCCCGCTGCAGGGCCTGGGCGAGGGTGTTTCGCGCACCTGGAACATGAGCGTGCTGACCCTCGATTCGCTGAAGAAAATGCTGTTCGGCGAGCTCTCGGTAAAAAACTTGAGCGGACCGATAACCATTGCTAAAGTGGCGGGCGCTTCGGCCCAGTCCGGCGTTGGGGATTTCCTGAATTTCCTCGCCTACCTGAGCATTAGCCTGGGGGTTCTTAATTTGCTGCCCATTCCTGTACTGGATGGGGGGCATTTGCTGTTTTACCTGATCGAATGGGCGCGTGGTCGTCCGCTTTCGGATCGGGTGCAAGGTTGGGGGGTCCAGATCGGTATCAGTTTGGTAGTCGGGGTGATGTTGCTTGCCCTGATCAACGATTTGGGTCGACTGTAACGCTTCGCTCAATTGCGAACCTGCCGCGTCCCGCGGTGGGTCGTTTATTGCCAGTTGGAATAAGAAAGGACTTCATGAAACGTCTGCTGCTAACTGCGGTTCTCGCCGTACTGATGATCGCTGAAGTTCACGCCGAGTCCTTCACCATCTCCGATATTCGTGTCAATGGTCTGCAGCGGGTTTCCGCGGGCAGCGTGTTCGGCGCCTTGCCATTGAACGTTGGGGACGAGGCCGATGATCGGCGCCTGGTGGATTCCACCCGTGCGCTGTTCAAGACCGGCTTCTTCCAGGACATCCAACTGGGTCGCGACGGCAACGTCCTGATCATCACCGTGGTCGAGCGTCCTTCCGTCTCGAGCATCGAGATCGAAGGCAACAAGGCCATCAGCACCGAAGACCTGATGAAGGGTCTGAAGCAGTCGGGCCTGGCCGAAGGTGAAATCTTCCAGCGTGCCACCCTCGAAGGTGTGCGCAACGAGCTGCAGCGCCAGTACGTGGCCCAGGGCCGCTACTCGGCCGAGGTCGACGCCGAGGTGGTGCCGCAACCGCGCAACCGCGTAGGTCTGAAAATCAAGATCAACGAAGGCACCGTCGCTGCCATCCAGCACATCAACGTGGTGGGCAACACCAAGTTCAGCGACGACGAGCTGGCCAGCCTGTTCGAGCTCAAGACCACCAACTGGCTGTCGTTCTTCAAGAACGACGACAAGTATGCCCGCGAAAAACTGTCCGGTGACCTTGAGCGCCTGCGCTCCTACTACCTGGACCGCGGCTACATCAACATGGACATCGCCTCCACCCAGGTGTCGATCACCCCGGACAAGAAGCACGTCTACATCACCGTGAACGTCAACGAGGGCGAGAAGTACACCGTTCGTGACGTCAAGCTGTCCGGCGACCTGAAGGTGCCGGAAGACCAGGTCAAGGCACTGATGCTGGTGCAGCCTGGCCAGGTGTTCTCGCGCAAGGTGATGACCACCACCTCCGAGCTGATCACCCGCCGCCTGGGCAACGAAGGCTATACCTTCGCCAACGTCAACGGCGTGCCGCAGCCTCACGATGACGACCACACCGTCGACATCACCTTCGTCGTCGACCCGGGCAAGCGTGCCTACGTCAACCGCATCAACTTCCGTGGCAACACCAAGTCCGAGGACGAAGTGCTGCGCCGCGAGATGCGCCAGATGGAAGGTGGCTGGGCATCGACCTACCTGATCGACCAGTCCAAGACCCGCCTCGAGCGCCTGGGCTTCTTCAAGGAAGCCAACGTCGAGACCCCGGCCGTGCCGGGCACCGACGACCAGGTCGACGTGAACTACAGCGTCGAAGAGCAGGCATCGGGTTCGATCACCGCCAGCGTCGGTTTCGCGCAGAGCGCCGGCCTGATCCTGGGTGGTTCGATCAGCCAGAACAACTTCCTGGGTACCGGTAACAAGGTCTCCATCGGCCTGACCCGTTCCGAATACCAGAGCCGCTACAACTTCGGCTTCGTGGACCCCTACTGGACTGCCGATGGCGTGAGCCTTGGCTACAACGCCTTCTACCGCACCACCGACTACGACGACCTCGACGTCGACGTGGCCAGCTATGCGGTGGACAGCCTGGGTGCGGGCGTCAGCGTCGGCTACCCGATCAGCGAGACTTCGCGCCTGACCTTCGGCCTCACCGCCCAGCAGGACAAGATCAAGACCGGTCGCTACACCGTTGACGAGATCTTCGACTTCGTCAAAAAGGAAGGCGACAACTACCTGAACTTCAAGGCATCGGCCGGCTGGTCGGAGTCCACCCTGAACAAGGGCGTGCTGGCTACCCGTGGTCACTCCCAGAGCCTGGTGCTCGAGGCGACCACCCCGGGCAGCGACCTGTCGTTCTTCAAGCTTGACTACCGTGGCCAGCTGTTCAAGCCGATCAACAACGACTACACCCTGCGTCTGCACACCGAGCTGGGCTACGGCGACGGCTTCGGCGGCACCTCGGGCCTGCCGTTCTACGAGAACTACTACGCCGGTGGCTTCAACTCCGTGCGTGGCTTCAAGGACAGCAGCCTGGGCCCGCGCAGTACCCCGAGTAAAGGCAACAACCCTGGCACTGCGCGCGACCCGGACCAGGATCCACTGCCGTTCGGCGGCAACGTGCTGGTGCAGGGCGGCGTGGAACTGCTGTTCCCACTGCCGTTCGTCAAGGACCAGCGTTCGCTGCGCACCTCGGTTTTCTGGGACGTGGGTAACGTGTTCGACACCAACTGCGGCTCCAAGCCGGATTGCGAGAAGGTCGGCCTCAGCGGCCTGGCCAGCTCGGTCGGCCTGGGCGTGACCTGGATTACTGCACTGGGCCCGTTGAGCTTCAGCCTGGCGATGCCGGTCAAGAAGCCGGACGATGCCGATACCCAGGTGTTCCAATTCTCTCTGGGCCAGACCTTCTAAGGGTCTGCCCCGCGTAAACGACAACGGATTCTGTAGGAGTGCATCGTGCGTAAGTTGACTCAACTGGCTGTACTGGCTGCGACCCTGATCGCGACCCCGGCATTTGCCGAGATGAAAATTGCCGTCCTGAACTATCAGATGGCGCTGCTGGAATCGGACGCGGCCAAGAAGTACGCGGTCGATGCGGAGAAGAAATTCGGCCCGCAACTGACCAAGCTGAAAAACCTGGAAAGCAGCGCCAAGGGCATCCAGGACCGTCTGGTCAAGGGTGGCGACAAGATGGCCCAGGGCGAGCGCGAGCGTCTG
Source organism: Pseudomonas sp. FBF18 (assembly GCF_024261405.1). NCBI lineage: Bacteria > Pseudomonadati > Pseudomonadota > Gammaproteobacteria > Pseudomonadales > Pseudomonadaceae > Pseudomonas > Pseudomonas sp. FBF18. Next base: position 109,349 of record NZ_QKRS01000006.1, read on the forward strand.
GAGCTTGAATTCAAGCAAAAGGCCCGTGACTTCCAGTTCCAGTCCAAGGAGCTGAACGAAGCCAAGGCCGTTGCCGACCGCGAGATGCTCAAGCAGCTCAAGCCCAAGCTCGACGGCGCAGTGGAGGAAGTGATCAAGAAGGGTGCTTTCGACCTGGTACTCGAGCGTGGCGCGGTCATTGATGTCAAGCCTCAGTACGACATCACCCGCCAGGTCATCGAGCGCATGAACCAGTCCCGTTGAACATGACTGCGACCATGAAACTCGGCCAGCTGGCCGAGTTCCTCGGGGCCACCCTCAGTGGCCCGGCGGAGCTCGACATCACTGGCCTTGCGACCCTGCACGAGGCTGGCCCGGGACAATTGAGCTTCCTGGCCAACCCGCAGTACCGCAAATTCCTGCCTGAGAGCAAGGCCGCTGCGGTCCTGCTCAAGGCTGCCGATGCCGAGGGCTTTGCCGGTCACGCGCTGATCGTTGCAGATCCCTACCTGGCCTACGCACGTGTTTCCCACCTGTTCGATCCAAAGCCCAGGGCTGTGGCGGGAGTTCATCCCAGCGCCGTGGTGGCTGCAGACGCACAGGTCGATGCCAGCGCCAGCATCGGTGCCTGTGCAGTGATCGAGAGCGGGGTGCAGATCGGCCCTGGCGTGACCATCGGTGCCCACTGCTTCATCGGTGCGCGCAGCGTGATCGGCGAAGGCGGCTGGCTGGCCCCGCGCGTCACGCTGTACCACGATGTGCATATCGGCAAGCGTGTGGTGATCCAGTCCGGCGCCGTGCTGGGGGGTGAAGGTTTCGGTTTCGCCAATGAAAAGGGCGTATGGCAGAAGATTGCCCAGATCGGCGGCGTGAGCATCGGCGACGATGTCGAGATCGGCGTGAACACCGCCATCGACCGCGGTGCGTTGGCCGATACCCGTATCGGCAATGGCGTGAAACTCGACAACCAGATCCAGATCGCCCATAACGTACAGGTCGGCGACCACACGGCAATGGCCGCGTGTGTCGGTATTTCCGGCAGCACCAAGATCGGCAAGCATTGCACCATCGCCGGCGGTGTCGGCATGGTCGGGCATATTGATGTGTGTGATGGGGTGTTCGTCTCCGGGATGACCATGGTCACCCGTTCCATCACCGAGCCAGGTGCCTATTCGTCCGGTACGGCCATGCAGCCGCTGGGTGAGTGGCGCAAGAGTGCCGCGCGCATTCGCCAGCTGGATGAGATGGCCAAACGTCTTCAACAAGTGGAAAAGCGACTCGAGGCCGTGACCTCGGGCGACAAAGCTTCATCAGAAGGCTGATACCATTTCCTGATCAAGAGCGCCCAGCCGCTAGACTGCGCTCCTTGATTTGCTAAAGGAGCGCCGCTTGAACGTGCGCGCTCCCTATCTTTACTACAGGCTTCCCCCCGAAATGATGGACATCAACGAGATTCGCGAATATTTGCCTCACCGTTACCCGTTCCTGCTGGTGGACCGGGTGGTGGACTTGGACGTAGAGGCCCAGCGCATTCGTGCCTACAAGAATGTCAGCATCAACGAGCCTTTCTTCAACGGTCACTTCCCGGCGCACCCGATCATGCCCGGCGTGCTGATCATCGAAGCGATGGCCCAGGCAGCCGGCATCCTCGGTTTCAAGATGCTGGACGTCAAACCCGCGGACGGTACCCTGTACTACTTCGTCGGTTCCGACAAGTTGCGCTTTCGCCAGCCGGTGCTGCCGGGTGATCAACTGATCCTCGAAGCCAAGTTCATCAGCTGCAAGCGCCAGATCTGGAAGTTCGAGTGCCAGGCGTCGGTGGACGGCAAGCCGGTATGCTCGGCCGAGATCATCTGCGCGGAACGCAAACTATGAGTTTGATTGACCCTCGGGCAATCATCGATCCATCGGCAAAGATTGCCGACGGCGTCGAGGTCGGCCCATGGTCGATCGTCGGTGCCGGGGTCGAGATCGGGGAAGGGACCGTGATTGGTCCGCATGTGATTCTCAAAGGGCCGACCCGCATCGGCAAGCACAACCGCATCTACCAGTTCGCCTCTGTCGGCGAAGACACCCCTGACCTCAAGTACAAGGGTGAACCGACACGCCTGGTGATCGGCGACCACAATGTGATCCGCGAAGGCGTGACCATTCACCGTGGCACCGTGCAGGACCGTAGCGAAACCACCCTGGGTGATCACAACCTGGTCATGGCCTATGCCCATATCGGGCACGACAGCGTGATCGGCAACCACTGCATCCTGGTCAACAACACCGCGCTGGCCGGGCATGTGCATGTGGGCGACTGGGCGATACTGTCCGGGTTTACCCTGGTGCACCAGTTCTGCCATATCGGCGCCCACAGCTTTTCCGGCATGGGTACCGCCATCGGCAAGGATGTGCCGGCCTTCGTCACCGTGTTCGGCAACCCGGCCGAGGCGCGCAGCATGAACTTCGAAGGCATGCGCCGTCGCGGTTTCAGCGATGAAGCTATCCATGCCCTGCGCCGCGCCTACAAGGTGGTGTATCGCCAGAACCTGACGGTCGACCAGGCCATCGCCGAACTGGCCGAGCCCGCCCAGCAGTTCCCCGAGGTCGACCTGTTCGTCAAGTCGATCCAGAACTCTGCCCGCGGCATCACCCGCTGACATGGCGCAACTCTGTGTAGCGCTGGTGGCAGGCGAGGCCAGCGGCGATATTCTTGGCGCCGGCCTGATGCGTGCACTCAAGGCCCGCCATCCGCAGGTACGCTTTATCGGCGTCGGCGGCCCATTGATGGAAGCCGAGGGGCTGAGTTCCTACTTTCCCATGGAGCGCCTGGCCGTCATGGGCCTGGTCGAAGTGCTGGGTCGCCTGCGCGAGCTGCTCAAGCGCCGCAAGCTGCTGATCCAGACGCTGATCGAGCAGAAGCCGGACGTGTTCATCGGTATCGATGCGCCCGACTTCACCCTCAACATCGAACTGAAACTGCGCCAGGCCGGCATCAAGACCGTGCACTACGTCAGCCCTTCGGTATGGGCCTGGCGGCAGAAGCGTGTCCTGAAGATCCGCGAAGGCTGCGACCTGATGCTCACGCTGTTTCCGTTCGAGGCGCGGTTCTATGAAGAGCAGGGCGTGCCGGTGCGTTTCGTCGGCCACCCGCTGGCCGATACCATTCCGCTGCAGGCCGACCGCCCTGCAGCGCGTGAAGCGCTGGGCCTGCCCGACGGCCCCTTGGTGGCGCTGATGCCAGGCAGCCGTGGCGGCGAAGTAGGGCGCCTGGGTGCACTGTTTCTGGATACCGCACAGCGGCTTCGCGAGCTGGTGCCGGGGGTGCGCTTCGTCTCGCCCTGCGCCAACCCGGTGCGCCGTGCCCAGCTCGAACAGATGCTCGAAGGCCGCGACCTGCCACTGACCCTGCTCGACGGCCAGTCGCACCAGGCCCTGGCGGCCTGCGATGCGGTATTGATCGCCTCGGGCACCGCTACCCTGGAGGCGCTGTTGTTCAAGCGACCCATGGTGGTGGCGTACCGCGTGGCCCCGGTGACCTACTGGATTCTCAAGCGCCTGGTCAAAAGCCCTTATGTATCGCTGCCCAACCTGCTGGCCCAGCGCCTGCTGGTGCCCGAACTGCTGCAGGAGGCCGCCACCAGCGAGGCCCTGGCGCAGACCCTGGCACCACTGGTGAGCGGTGGCGAGCAGCAGACCGAGAGCTTCGATCAGATTCACCGTACCCTGCGCCGCGATGCCTCCAACCAGGCAGCCGACGCGGTACTGGCCTTGCTGGAACATCGATAAATGCAAATCGGACTGGATTTCAACCTGGTCGAAGACCTGGTCGCCGGGGTTGACGAAGTCGGCCGCGGCCCGCTGTGTGGCGCGGTGGTGACCGCTGCCGTGATCCTCGACCCGAGCCGGCCGATCCTGGGCCTGAACGATTCGAAAAAACTCACCGAGGCGCGCCGCGAAAAGCTCTTCGACGAGATTTGCGAGAAGGCCCTGAGCTTTCACATCGCCCGCGCCGAGGTCGACGAGATCGACCAGCTGAACATTCTGCATGCCACCATGCTGGCCATGCAGCGCGCGGTCGAAGGCCTGCACATCACGCCCAAGCTGGCACTGATCGATGGCAACCGTTGCCCCAAGCTCAACGTGCCATCGGCGCCGGTGGTCAAGGGTGACAGCCAGGTGCCGGCCATCGCTGCGGCCTCTATCCTGGCCAAGGTGACCCGTGACCGGGAAATGGCTGCCTTCGAGCTGATCTACCCTGGCTACGGCATCGGCGGGCACAAGGGCTACCCGACCCCGCTGCACCTTGAAGCCCTGGCCCGGCTTGGCCCCACGCCGATTCACCGGCGCTCGTTCGCCCCGGTACGGGCTGCATTCGAGGCCCGTGGCCTGCAGGCCAACGGCCTGTTGCCGGTGTAGAGGCAACCCCCGTTCAGCCTGACCACTCCCGCGCAGGCTGTAGTTTTGATCGAGGCCCGGTACAATCCGGGCCTTGTTGTTTTGTGCTGCTATAGGATCATCATGTCGGCTTCTTTCGTTCATCTTCGCCTGCACACCGAATTCTCGCTGGTCGATGGCCTGGTGCGGATCAAGCCGCTGGTCAAGGCCCTGGCCGGGATGAACATGCCGGCGGTGGCCGTCACCGACCAGAGCAACATGTGCTCGCTGGTCAAGTTCTACAAGACCGCCATGGGCAGCGGGATCAAGCCGATCTGTGGGGCCGACCTGTGGCTGTCCAACGCCGACCCCGACCTGCCGCTGTCGCGCATCTGCCTGTTGGCGATGAACGCCAAGGGCTACCGCAACCTCACCGAGCTGATCTCCCGTGGCTGGATGGACGGCCAGCGCAATGGCGTGGTGGTCATCGAGCGCGAGTGGATCGCCCCGGCCAGCGAGGGCCTGATCGCCTTGTCGGCGGCCAGGGAAGGCGATATCGGCATGGCACTGCTGGGCAACAACCCGCAGGAAGCCGAGGCCCTGCTGCGCGACTGGATGGCGATGTTCCCCGATCGCTTCTATGTCGAGGTGCAGCGCACCAACCGCAGCGGCGACGAAGAGTATCTGCACGCCGCCGTGGCCCTTGCCGACCGCCTGGGCGCGCCGCTGGTGGCCACCAACGACGTGCGCTTCATCAAGCAGACCGACTACGACGCCCACGAAACCCGGGTGTGCATCGGCGAAGGCCGTGCCCTGGACGATCCGCGGCGTTCGCGCAACTACAGCGACCAGCAGTACCTGAAAAGCCCGGAAGAAATGGCCGAGCTGTTCAGCGACCTGCCCGACGCCCTGGCCAACACGGTCGAGATCGCCAAGCGCTGCAACATCGAGGTGCAGTTGGGCAAGCACTTCCTGCCCGACTTCCCCACGCCCAACGGCATGGGCATCGACGAATACCTGCGCCATGTGTCCCATGAAGGCCTGGAAGAGCGCCTGGCGGTGCTCTGGCCCAAGGACACCACGCCCAACTATGAAGAGAAGCGCCAGGTCTACCTCGACCGGCTGAAGTTCGAGCTGGACATCATCATTCAGATGGGCTTCCCCGGTTACTTCCTGATCGTTATGGACTTCATCAAGTGGGCCAAGAACAACGGCGTGCCGGTAGGTCCGGGCCGGGGGTCGGGTGCCGGCTCGCTGGTGGCCTACGTGCTGAAGATCACCGACCTCGACCCGCTGGCCTACGACCTGCTGTTCGAACGTTTCCTCAACCCTGAACGGGTCTCGATGCCCGACTTCGACGTCGACTTCTGCATGGACGGTCGCGACCGCGTGATCGAGTACGTGGCCGATGCCTACGGGCGCAATGCGGTGAGCCAGATCATCACCTTCGGCACCATGGCGGCCAAGGCGGTGGTGCGTGACGTGGCGCGGGTGCAGGGCAAGTCCTACGGTCTGGCCGACCGCCTGTCGAAGATGATTCCATTCGAAGTCGGCATGACCCTGGAGAAGGCCTACGAGCAGGAGGAAATGCTGCGCGACTTCCTCAAGAGCGATGAGGATGCCAAGGAAATCTGGGACATGGCCCTCAAGCTCGAGGGTGTTACCCGGGGCACCGGCAAGCACGCCGGTGGCGTGGTCATCGCGCCGACCAAACTCACCGACTTCTCGCCGATTGCCTGTGACGAAGAGGGCGGCGGCCTGGTAACCCAGTTCGACAAGGATGACGTGGAGGCGGCCGGCCTGGTGAAGTTCGACTTCCTCGGCCTGCGTACGCTGACCATCATCAAGTGGGCGATGGAGACGATCAACCGCGAGCAGGCCAAGGCCGGCCTGCCGGACCTGAACATCGACTTCATCCCGCTGGACGACAAGAAAACCTACGACCTGCTGCAGAAGGCCGAGACCACTGCGGTATTCCAGCTCGAGTCGCGCGGCATGAAGGAGCTGATCAAGAAGCTCAAGCCCGACTGCCTGGAAGACCTTATCGCACTGGTGGCACTGTTCCGCCCGGGCCCGCTGCAATCGGGCATGGTGGACGACTTCATCAACCGCAAGCACGGCCGCGCCGAGCTGGCCTACCCGCACTCCGACTACCAGTACGAAGGCCTCAAGCCGGTACTGGCGCCGACCTACGGCATCATCCTGTACCAGGAACAGGTGATGCAGATCGCCCAGGTGATGGCCGGCTACACCCTCGGCGGTGCGGACATGCTGCGCCGGGCGATGGGCAAGAAGAAGCCCGAGGAAATGGCCAAGCAGCGTGGCGGTTTCATCGAAGGCTGCGCCACCAACAACATCGACCCGGACCTGGCGGGCAATATCTTCGACCTGGTGGAAAAGTTCGCCGGTTACGGCTTCAACAAGTCCCACTCCGCCGCCTACGGCCTGGTGTCGTACCAGACCGCCTGGCTCAAGACCCATCACCCGGCCGCGTTCATGGCTGCGGTACTGTCGGCGGATATGCACAACACCGACAAGGTGGTGACCCTGATCGAGGAAGTGCGCAGCATGAAGCTGCGCCTCGATGCACCGGATGTGAACACCTCCGACTTCAAGTTCACGGTCAACGACGACGGCCGCATCGTGTATGGCCTGGGCGCGATCAAGGGCGTGGGCGAGGGCCCTGTCGACGCGATCGTCGAGGCACGCAGCAGCGGGCCGTTCAAGGACCTGTTCGACTTCTGCGAGCGGGTCGACCTCAAGCGCATCAACAAGCGCACCCTCGATGCATTGATCCGCAGCGGTGCGCTGGACCGCCTGGGGCCGTTCTTCCACGACGAGATCAAGGCCTACCAGGCCAACATCGACCGTAACCGCGCGGTGCTGCTGGGGGCGATGGAAGAGGCGATCAAGTCGGCCGAACAGACCGCACGCACCCACGACAGCGGGCACTCGGACCTGTTCGGCGGGTTGTTCGTGGAGGCCGACGCCGACGTCTATGCCAACCACCGCAACGCCCGCGAGCTGACCCTCAAGGAACGCCTGCGCGGCGAGAAGGACACCCTGGGCCTGTACCTGACCGGCCACCCGATCGACGAGTACGAAGGCGAGATCCGCCGTTTCGCCCGTCAGCGCATCATCGACCTCAAGCCGGCCCGCGATACCCAGACCGTGGCCGGCATGATCATTGCGCTGCGCGTGATGAAGAACAAGAAGGGCGACAAGATGGGCTTCGTGACCCTCGACGACCGCTCCGGGCGCATCGAGGCGTCGCTGTTTGCCGATGCGTTCATGGCCGCGCAGCCGTTGCTGCAGACCGACGCGATGGTGGTGGTCGAAGGGGAGGTCAGCAATGACGACTTCTCCGGTGGCCTGCGCCTGCGGGTCAAGCGCGTGATGAGCATGGAAGATGCACGTACCAACCTGGCCGAAAGCCTGCGCCTGAAGATCCATGCCGACGCCCTCAAGGGCGACCGCCTGGCGTGGCTGGGCGAGCTGTTCAAGCGCCATCGTGGCGCGTGCCCGATCAGCATGGAATACACCGGCAACGATGCGCGCGCCCTGCTGCAGTTTGGCGAAGGTTGGCGCATCGACCCCGCGGACGGACTGATTCAGGCCCTGCGTGACCAGTTCGGGCGTGAGAACGTCTTCCTGCAATATCGATGAATTGATGAATTTTTAATCTCGACCTGAATGCGCCTGATCCCTTAAGGTAGGGCGCCAAACGGATCAACCGGCCGGCCGCCTGGCCGTCGACCCAAGACGGATGCCTATGAACCCGAATTTTCTGGATTTCGAACAGCCGATTGCTGACCTGCAAGCCAAGATCGAAGAGCTGCGCCTGGTCGGCAATGACAACTCGCTGAACATCGGCGATGAAATCGCCCGTCTGCAAGACAAGAGCAGCACGCTGACCGAGAGCATTTTCGGCAACCTGACCAGCTGGCAGATCGCGCGCCTGGCGCGTCACCCGCGTCGTCCGTACACCCTGGACTACATCGACCACATCTTCACCGAGTTCGACGAGCTGCATGGCGACCGCCACTTCTCCGACGACGCCGCGATCGTTGGTGGCATCGCCCGCCTGGACGACCAGCCGGTGATGGTGATCGGTCATCAGAAAGGCCGTGAAGTGCGCGAGAAGGTACGCCGCAACTTCGGCATGCCACGCCCTGAAGGCTACCGCAAGGCGTGCCGCCTGATGGAAATGGCCGAACGCTTCAAGATGCCGATCCTGACCTTCATCGACACCCCGGGCGCCTACCCTGGCATCGACGCCGAAGAGCGCAACCAGAGCGAAGCGATTGCCTGGAACCTGCGCGTGATGGCTCGCCTGAAAACGCCGATCATCGCCACCGTGATCGGCGAAGGCGGTTCGGGCGGTGCACTGGCCATCGGCGTTTGCGACCAGCTGAACATGCTGCAGTACTCCACCTACGCGGTGATTTCGCCGGAAGGCTGCGCCTCGATCCTGTGGAAGACTGCCGAGAAGGCTGCTGACGCAGCCGAAGCGATGGGCATCACGGCCGAGCGCCTCAAGGGCCTGGGTATCGTCGACAAGGTGATCGGCGAACCACTGGGCGGCGCACACCGTGACCCGGCGGCGGCCTCGGCCAACATCCGCGCTTCGCTGATCGAGCAGTTGGACATGCTCAAGGCGTTCGACAACGACGCGCTGCTCAAGCGCCGTTATGATCGCCTGATGAGCTACGGGCTCTGATCTGAACTCATCGGTGGCCCTTTCGCTTCTGTAGGAGCCGGCTTTGCCGGCGAAGGGCCACCGATGATCGACCTGCGCAACACCCTGTCCCCCTGGCACCAAGCTACCGGCTGGTGCGTCGCCCTCTCTGGCGGCCTCGACTCCACCGTGCTGCTGCACCTGCTGGCCCAACAGCCGGCTGCGCCCCTTCGTGCCCTCCATGTCCACCACGGTCTGCAAGCCGCTGCCGATGCGTGGCCGGCCCACTGCCAGCGCCTGTGCGACAGCCTGGGCGTACCGCTGGACATCATCCATGTGCACGTCGCCCCAGGCGCCAGCCTGGAGCAGGGCGCCCGGGACGCGCGCTATGCAGCCTTCGCCCGGGCCCTGCGCCCGGGCGAACTGCTGCTGACCGGCCAGCACCGCGACGACCAGGCCGAGACGCTGCTGTTTCGGCTGTTGCGCGGGGCCGGCCTGCGTGGCCTGTCGGGGATGCCGGCGCAGCGGGCGCTGGGACAGGGCAGCCTGCTGCGACCCTTGCTGGATACCCCGCGTGATGAACTGCTGGCCTACGCCACCGCGCATGGCCTGCACTGGATAGAAGACCCCAGCAACGATGACACCCAGTTCTCGCGCAACTACCTGCGCCACCAGGTGCTGCCGGCGCTGACCCGACGCTGGCCCCAGGCGTCGCGCAGCCTGGCGCGCAGCGCCGCGCACCTGGCCGAGGCGCAGGGCCTGCTCGATGAAGTGGCGCAGCAGGACATCGCACAAGCCTCGACCCCCGATGCCTTCGCCTGGTTGGGCTGCCCGTCGCTGGATCTGGAGGTGCTGCGCCAACTGTCCCCGGCACGCCAGCGCAACGCTCTGCAGTACTGGCTGGCGGCGCGCACGCGCCTGCCGGACACCCGCCACTGGTCGGGTTGGGAAGACGTGCGCGATGCCGGCGGCGAAGGGCGTCCTGTATGGCGCCTGGCCGATGGCGAGCTGCACCGCAGTGGCCTGCGCATCTACTGGCTGGATGCGCACTGGCTCACGCCGCCGGCGCAGCCGGTGCCTTGGCTCGACCCGCGCCAGCCGCTTGCACTGCCCGGCAATGGCCAGTTGACACTCAGCGGCAGGTTGCCGCAGGGCCCGCTGCAGGTGCGCTATCGGCAGGGCGGCGAGAGGATGGCGGTCGAGGGCAGAGGCCATCGCGACCTCAAGCGGTTGCTCAACGAGCGCCAGCTACCCTTGTTCGCCCGCCAGCGCGTGCCGCTGCTGTACCGCGACGGGCAGTTGCTGGCGGTGGCCAACCTGCCGGGGCTGGGGCTTGCCGACGGGCAACTGCACTGGTGCGTACCGACAAGCGCGCAAGGTTTGAGATGAAAGGGACATTCCGGTAGACTACGCTCCCTTCTTGATACAACTTCTGTGACTTCATCTGAATCACGGCAGTTGCCGATTACCAAGCAGTTTTTTGCTGGGCGATTCTAAAAATGTTTAGCGAGCTCCTTACCGGGTTTTCAACCCCCGGTCTGACCAGGCGCGGCAGTTTTTTAAGATGCACTGTGATTGACGCAGGTGATCGGGGGCTTCGGCCTTCCTTCGCTTTCCCCGGCGGCACTGACCGCTTTAACGCAGACTTCTAGGGTTTTTCATGACGCGCTACATATTCGTCACGGGCGGTGTTGTTTCTTCATTGGGGAAAGGCATTGCCTCGGCTTCATTGGCGGCCATCCTGGAGGCGCGGGGGCTCAAGGTCACCATGCTCAAGCTGGACCCGTACATCAACGTCGACCCGGGCACCATGAGCCCGTTCCAGCACGGTGAAGTGTTCGTCACCCACGACGGCGCCGAGACCGACCTGGACCTGGGCCACTACGAGCGGTTCATCCGCACGACCATGACCCAGAACAACAACTTCACCACCGGCCGCGTGTACGAGCACGTGCTGCGCAAGGAGCGCCGTGGTGACTACCTGGGTGCCACCATCCAGGTGATCCCGCACATCACCGACGAAATCAAGCGCCGCATCATCAAGGGCGCCGGCGATGCCGACGTGGCCATGGTCGAGATCGGCGGTACCGTGGGTGACATCGAGTCGCAACCGTTCCTCGAGGCCATCCGCCAGCTGCGCTTCGAAGTGGGCGCCAAGCGCGCGATGCTGATGCACTTGACCCTGGTGCCGTACATCGCCACCGCCGGCGAGACCAAGACCAAGCCTACCCAGCACTCGGTCAAGGAGCTGCGCTCCATCGGCCTGCAGCCGGACGTGCTGGTGTGCCGTTCCGATCACCCGATCGACAGCTCGTCGCGCCGCAAGATCGCGCAGTTCACCAACGTTGAAGAACGTGCGGTGATCGCGCTGGAAGACGCCGACACCATCTACAAGATCCCGGGCATCCTGCACTCCCAGGGCCTGGACGACTTCGTCGTCGAGCGTTTCGGCCTGCAGTGCGGCAGCGCCGACCTGTCCGAGTGGGACGCGGTGGTCGATGCCAAGCTCAACCCGGAGCACGAAGTCACCATCGCCATGGTCGGCAAGTACATGGAGCTGCTCGATGCCTACAAATCGCTGATCGAAGCGATGAGCCATGCCGGCATCAGCAACCGCACCAAGGTCAACCTGCGCTACATCGACTCCGAAGACATCGAGAACCAGGGCACCGGCCTGCTCGAAGGCGTGGACGCCATCCTGGTACCGGGCGGTTTCGGCCTGCGCGGTGTGGAAGGCAAGATCACTGCCGTTCAATACGCTCGCGAGAACAAGGTGCCTTACCTGGGTATCTGCCTGGGCATGCAGGTGGCGGTCATCGAATTCGCCCGCAACGTGATGGGCTGGAAGGACGCCAACTCCACCGAGTTCGACCGCGCCAGCGGTCACCCGGTGGTGGGCCTGATCACCGAGTGGGAAGATGCCACCGGCGCGGTCGAGACCCGTACCGAAGCTTCGGACCTTGGCGGCACCATGCGTCTGGGCGCCCAGGAGTGCCAGCTGCAAAGCGGCTCCAAGGTGCACGACTGCTACGCCAAGGACGTGATCGTCGAGCGTCACCGTCACCGCTACGAGGTCAACAACAACCTGCTGCCGCAACTGATCGAGGCGGGCCTGGTGGTCTCGGGTCGTTCCGGCGACGGCGCACTGGTCGAAGTGGTCGAGTCCAAGGACCATCCGTGGTTCGTGGCCTGCCAGTTCCACCCGGAGTTCACCTCTACCCCGCGTGACGGTCACCCGCTGTTCAGCGGCTTCGTCAAAGCTGCATTGGCTCAAAAGAACAAGGCCTGATCCATGACCCAGAAGATCATTCGCGTCGGTAACATCGAGATCGCCAACGACAAGCCGTTCGTCCTGTTCGGCGGCATGAACGTGCTGGAATCCCGTGACCTGGCCCTGAAGGTCTGCGAAGAGTACGTGCGGGTTACCGAGAAGCTCGGTATCCCCTACGTGTTCAAGGCCAGCTTCGACAAGGCCAACCGTTCGTCGATCAACTCCTACCGCGGCCCTGGCCTGGAAGAGGGGATGAAGATTTTCGAAGAGATAAAGCGCACCTTCAACGTGCCGGTGATCACCGACGTGCACGAGCCGCACCAGGCGCAGGCCGTGGCCGACGTGTGCGACATCATCCAGCTGCCGGCCTTCCTGTCGCGCCAGACTGACCTTGTTGTCGCGATGGCCAAGACCGGCGCGGTGATCAACATCAAGAAGGCGCAGTTCCTCGCACCCCAGGAGATGAAGCACATCCTGAGCAAGTGCGAAGAGGCCGGCAACGACCAACTGATCCTCTGCGAGCGTGGTTCGAGCTTCGGCTACAACAACCTGGTGGTGGACATGCTCGGCTTCGGCATCATGAAGCAGTTCGAGTACCCGGTGTTCTTCGACGTGACCCATGCCCTGCAGATGCCGGGTGGTCGCGCCGATTCCGCAGGTGGCCGCCGTGCCCAGGTCACCGACCTGGCCAAGGCCGGCCTCAGTCAGGGGCTGGCGGGCCTGTTCCTCGAGGCCCACCCGGACCCTGACAATGCCAAGTGCGACGGCCCGTGCGCCCTGCGCCTGGACAAACTGGAGCCATTCCTGGCCCAGCTCAAGCAACTGGACGAACTGGTCAAGAGTTTTCCGACGGTAGAAACCGCGTAAACCTCGATTCTCCGGTAAAGTACCGCCCGTTCATCCCCTGACCCCCGGGTCAGGGGCTTGTCCTCGTCAGGCCTGCCCGTGCGCCGACCGCCTGTGACGGCCCCGGTTTTTTTCTCAGCTGCGTTGTTTTCGTCAATTCTGGAGTGCTTACAACAATGGCAAAAATCGTCGACATCAAAGGTCGTGAAGTTCTCGATTCGCGCGGTAACCCTACCGTCGAAGCGGACGTACTGCTCGACAACGGCATCATCGGCAGCGCCTGTGCGCCGTCGGGTGCTTCCACTGGCTCGCGCGAAGCGCTGGAGCTGCGTGATGGCGACAAGAGCCGTTACATGGGCAAGGGCGTACTGAAGGCCGTCGCCAACATCAACGGCCCGATCCGCGACCTGCTGCTGGGCAAGGACCCGGTCGAGCAGAAAGCGCTCGATCTGGCGATGATCAAGCTCGACGGTACTGAAAACAAAGGCAACCTGGGCGCCAACGCCATCCTCGCCGTGTCCCTGGCTGCCGCCAAGGCCGCTGCACAGGACCAGGACCTGCCGCTGTACGCGCACATCGCAAACCTCAATGGCACCCCTGGCCAGTACTCGATGCCGGTCCCGATGATGAACATCATCAACGGCGGCGAGCACGCCGACAACAACGTCGACATCCAGGAGTTCATGGTGCAGCCGGTCGGCGCCAAGACCTTCTCCGACGCGCTGCGCATGGGCACCGAGATCTTCCACCACCTCAAGGCAGTACTGAAGGCCCGTGGCCTGAACACCGCCGTGGGTGACGAGGGTGGTTTCGCACCTAACCTGGCTTCCAACGAAGACGCGCTGTCGGCCATCGCCGAAGCCATCGCCAACGCCGGCTACACCCTGGGCACCGACGTGACCCTGGCGCTGGACTGTGCGGCCAGCGAGTTCTACGAGGACGGCAAGTACAACCTGTCCGGTGAAGGCAAGTCGTTCGACGCAGCCGGTTTTGCCGACTACCTCAAGGGCCTGACCGAGCGTTTCCCGATCATCTCGATCGAAGACGGCCTGGACGAGTCCGACTGGGCTGGCTGGAAGATCCTGACCGACAAGATCGGCGACAAGGTGCAACTGGTCGGTGACGACCTGTTCGTGACCAACACCAAGATCCTGAAGGAAGGCATCGACAAGAAGATCGCCAACTCGATCCTGATCAAGTTCAACCAGATCGGCACCCTGACCGAAACCCTGGAAGCCATCCAGATGGCCAAGGCTGCCGGTTACACCGCGGTGATCTCGCACCGTTCGGGCGAAACCGAAGATTCGACCATTGCCGACCTGGCCGTGGGTACCGCTGCCGGCCAGATCAAGACCGGTTCGCTGTGCCGCTCCGACCGCGTCTCCAAGTACAACCAATTGCTGCGTATCGAAGAGCAACTGGGCAGCAAGGCTGTGTACCGTGGTCGCGGCGAGTTTCGCGGCTAAGCCAGAGATGGTAAAAAGGCCGCAGTGTGAGGCTGAAAGACGCAGCTAATCTTTCAGCAACCCTGTGCAGCAAGTGCTTTCCCCACAAAGCCTGGCTTCGGTCAGGCTTCGTGCCATCAGCCCCTTGTGCACGGGCGGCCTTTTTCCAGTGGATACCCTGATGCGTAGTCCCTATTGGTTGTTCCTCGTCTTGCTCCTGTTGCTGGGTGGCCTGCAGTACCGTCTGTGGGTGGGCAACGGCAGCCTGGCCCAGGTTGCCGACCTCAAGCAGCAGATCGCCGACCAGCACGCTGAAAACGAGCGTCTGCTGGAGCGTAATCGCGTGCTTGATGCCGAAGTGCTGGAGTTGAAGAAAGGTATGGAAACCGTCGAAGAACGCGCTCGTCATGAGCTGGGTATGGTCAAGGAGGGTGAAACCCTCTACCAGTTGGCCCAATGACGGCGTCCCTGCCTGCCTTCTGGGCAGTGATTCCTGCCGCGGGTGTTGGTGCCCGCATGGCTGCCGACCGTCCCAAGCAGTACCTGCAACTGGGCGGGCGGACGATTCTCGAGCATAGCCTCGACTGTTTTCTCGACCATCCATGCCTCAAGGGCGTGGTGGTCAGCATTGCTGCCGACGACCCTTACTGGCCGGGCCTGGCCTGCGCCAGCGATACGCGCATCCAGCGTGCGGCAGGTGGGCGCGAGCGTGCCGATTCGGTGCTCAACGCCTTGCTGCTGCTGCATGCCCAGGGCGCGGCCGACAACGACTGGGTGCTGGTGCACGATGCGGCGCGGCCAAACCTGGCGCGCGACGACCTTGACCGCCTGCTGGGCGAGCTGGCGAATGACCCGGTGGGCGGGCTGCTGGCGGTGCCGGCGCGCGACACGCTCAAGCGTGCCGATGCCAACGGGCGGGTAAGCGCCACCATCGACCGCAGCACGGTGTGGCAGGCGTACACCCCGCAGATGTTCCGCCTGGGGGCATTGCACCGTGCGCTGGCAGACAGCCTGGTGGCGGACGTGGCGATCACCGACGAGGCGTCGGCCATCGAATGGTCGGGGCAGGCGCCGCGCCTGGTCGAAGGGCGCAACGACAATATCAAGGTGACGCGGCCGGAAGACCTGGAGTGGCTGAGACAGCGCTGGGCCAATCGCGGCAATTGACCGCGGTGGCCCATTCGCTGGCAAGCCAGCCCCCACAAGGGACTGCAGTACGTTCAAGGGCTGGTGAACTGCCTGTGGGAGCCCGCGACGTTTTCTACACGCTGCGGTACTCAGGCAGCTGTCCCAACTTCTCCCGTAGATAATCCACCAGCTTGCGCACCTTCGGCGACAGGTGCCGCTGTTGCGGGTACAACGCCCACACCGCCGTATTCGGCGGCTGATGCGCTTCAAGCAGCGACACCAGCGCGCCACTGCCCAGATGCTCCAGCACGTAGTAGTCCGGCAACTGGCACAGGCCCATCCCCTGCAGCGCCGCATCCAGCACCGCCTGCCCGCTGTTGCAGCGCCAGTTGCCCTGCACCCGCTGACTGATTTCCCGGCCCTCCTGCTGCAAGGCCCAGATATCCGTGCTGCCGATCAGGCAGTTGTGCCGCGCCAGCTCCGACACGCTGTGGGGTCGCCCATAGCGCTCCAGGTACGCTGGCGAGGCGCACAGGTACATGCGCCGTGGGGCCAGGCGTGCCGCCACCAGGCGTGACTCCTGCAACCGACCCAGGCGAATCGCCATGTCCATGCCTTCGTGCAGCAGGTCGAGGGTGCGGTTGGTCAGCTCGATGTCCACCCGCAACTGCGGGTACTGCGCCATGAAGCGGGTGACCAGCGGCACGATGAAGCGCTCGCCATAGGCCACCGCACAGGTCATGCGCAGCAGCCCCTTGGGCTCGCTGGTCAGGTCGCCTATGGCGCGCAGGGCCTCTTCGCGGCCATCCTGCAGGCGCTGGCAGTGCTGAAGAAAGGTCTGCCCGGCCTCGCTCAAGGTCACCTTGCGCGTGCTGCGGTACAAAAGGCGCGTCTGCAGGCGATCTTCCAGGCGTGCCACCGCACGGCTCACGTGCGACGACGATACCCCCAGGCGCTCGGCTGCCGCAGTGAACTGGCCCGATTCGGCCACCGCGACGAATTCGTCGATCCCTTCCCAGCGGCTGTTCATCGATTATCCCTGTATGGCAATAATGTTTTGTGTTTGGCTCGATTATTAATCAAAAGACGATGAATTACACTTCACGCCTGAACTGAAACCTTTGTGGAGAACCTTGATGATCAAGTCCCGTGCTGCCGTTGCCTTCGAAGCCAAGAAACCGCTGGAGATCGTCGAAGTCGACGTGGCCATGCCCAAGGCCGGCGAAGTGCTGTTGCGCGTGGTCGCCAGCGGCGTCTGCCACACCGACGCCTACACGCTGTCGGGCGCCGACCCGGAAGGCATCTTCCCGTCCATCCTGGGCCATGAAGGCGGCGCCATCGTCGAGGCCATCGGTGAGGGCGTGACCTCGGTGGCGGTGGGCGATCACGTGATCCCGCTCTACACCCCGGAATGTCGCCAGTGCAAGTTCTGCAAGTCGGGCAAGACCAACCTGTGCCAGGCCATCCGCGCGACCCAGGGCAAGGGCCTGATGCCCGACGGCACCACGCGTTTTGCCTACAAGGGTCAGCCGCTGTTCCACTACATGGGCACCTCGACCTTCTCCGAATACACCGTGCTGCCGGAAATTTCCGTGGCCAAGATCCAGAAAGAGGCCCCGCTGGAGAAGGTGTGCCTGCTCGGTTGCGGCGTGACCACCGGCATCGGTGCGGTACTCAATACCGCCAAGGTCAAGCCGGGTGACACCGTGGCCATCTTCGGCCTGGGCGGCATCGGCCTGTCGGCCGTGATCGGAGCGGTCAAGGCCAAGGCCAGCCGCATCATCGCCATCGACATCAACCCGGCCAAGTTCGAGATCGCACGCCAGCTGGGTGCCACCGACTGCATCAACCCCAAGGACTACGATCGCCCGATCCAGGAAGTGATCGTGGACCTGACCGATGGCGGCGTGGACTTCTCGTTCGAGTGCATCGGCAACGTGCAACTGATGCGTGCGGCCCTGGAGTGCTGCCACAAGGGCTGGGGCGAGTCGGTGATCATCGGCGTCGCCGGTGCCGGCCAGGAGATCGCAACGCGTCCGTTCCAGCTGGTCACCGGCCGCGTCTGGCGCGGCTCGGCATTCGGTGGCGTGCGTGGTCGCACCGAGCTGCCAAGCTATGTGGACATGGCCGAGCAGGGCGAGATCCCGCTGGACACCTTCATTACCCACACCATGGGCCTGGAAGACATCAACAAGGCCTTCGACCTGATGCATGAAGGCAAGAGCATCCGCAGCGTCATCCACTTCTGAGGTCTGCCATGAGCCTGGAAAACATCTCCTGCCAGAAGAGCTTCGGCGGCTGGCACAAGCGCTACCGGCACCGCTCCAGCGTGCTGGGGTGCGACATGGTGTTTGCCGTTTACCTGCCGCCGCAGGCGGAGCAGGGCGGCAAGCTGCCGGTGCTGTACTGGCTGAGCGGGCTGACCTGCACCGACGAGAACTTCATGCAGAAGGCCGGCGCGCACAAGCTTGCCGCCGAGCTCGGCCTGATCATCGTGGCGCCGGACACCAGCCCGCGCGGGCCACAGGTACCGGACGACCCGGACGGCGCCTGGGACTTCGGCCTGGGCGCGGGGTTCTACCTCAATGCCACCGAACAGCCGTGGGCCGAGCACTACCGCATGCACGACTATGTGGTGGATGAGCTGCCGGCACTGGTGGAGGCGCATTTCCCGGCCTCAGCTGCGCGCAGCATCAGCGGTCACTCCATGGGTGGGCACGGCGCGCTGGTGTGCGCCTTGCGCAACCCCGGGCGCTATGTGTCGGTGTCGGCGTTCTCGCCCATCGGCAACCCGATGGACTGCCCCTGGGGCCAGAAGGCGTTCAGTCGCTACCTGGGCGAGGAGCGTTCGCGCTGGCGCGAATGGGATGCCAGCGTACTGATCGCGCAGGCGCAGGAAACGCTGCCGCTGCTGGTCGACCAGGGCGATCGCGACGACTTCCTGCAAACCCAGCTCAAGCCCGAAGTGCTGGCCCAGGCCGCGCAGGCGGCTGGCTACCCGCTGACGTTGCGCCTGCAGCCTGGCTACGACCACAGCTACTACTTCATCGCCAGCTTCATCGATGACCACCTGCGCCATCATGCGGCGGCACTGGGGCGGGCGTAGGGCTAGTCCTACAAATAAGCCAAACCCCCGGCAAAGCAGGTAGAATCACGCCCTGACTCAATCAGGGCGTTTTTTTATGCGTATTGGCCACGGCTACGATGTGCACCGCTTCGCGGAAGGCGATTTCATCACCTTGGGTGGGGTGCGCATTGCGCACAAGTTCGGCCTGCTGGCCCATTCCGACGGCGATGTGCTGCTGCACGCGCTGAGCGATGCACTGCTGGGCGCCGCCGCGCTGGGTGACATCGGCAAGCATTTCCCCGATACCGACCCGCAGTTCAAGGGCGCCGACAGCCGCGTGCTGCTGCGCCACATCCTGTCGATCATCCATGCCAAGGGCTGGAAGGTGGGCAACGTCGACGCCACCATCGTGGCCCAGGCACCCCGGATGGCCGCGCACATCGAAACCATGCGTACCCTGATCGCCCAGGACCTGCAGGTCGAGCTCGACCAGGTCAACGTCAAGGCCACCACCGAAGAGAAGCTCGGCTTCACCGGCCGTGAAGAAGGCATCGCCGTTCACGCCGTCGCGTTGTTGCTGCGCGCATGACCGAACTCGAACTGCTCGGCCCGCAGGCAGCCGGGCCGGCGCTGGGCAGCGCCATCCTCAAGGCCACGGCCGAAGATTTCCAGGTCGATGAAGTGCTCGACATTCCCCTGTCGGGTGAAGGCGAGCACTTGTGGCTGTGGGTCGAGAAACGCGACCTCAATACCGAGGAGGCCGCCCGCCGCCTGGCCCGCGCCGCCGGCGTACCGCTGCGCACCGTGAGCTATGCCGGCCTCAAGGACCGTCAGGCGCTGACTCGCCAATGGTTCAGCCTGCACCTGCCGGGCAAGGCCGACCCTGACCTGAGCGCGGCTGAAAACGAAACCCTGAGCATCCTCAGACACACCCGCCACTCGCGCAAACTCCAGCGTGGCGCGCACTCGGCCAACGGCTTCACCCTGCGCCTCACAGCGCTCAGCGCCGATCACCAGGCCCTGGACGCGCGCCTCGAGCAATTGCGCATACAAGGCGTGCCCAACTACTTCGGCAGCCAGCGCTTCGGCTTTGCTGGCGGCAACGTGCACGATGCGCGCCAGTGGGCCGAGCGCAAGGCCCTGCCCGAGCAGCGCAATGTGCGTTCGCGGCTGCTGTCCAGCGCACGCAGCTACCTGTTCAACCGGGTGCTGGCCGAGCGGGTTGCCGATGGCAGCTGGCAACAGGCTCAGGTCGGCGACCTGCTGGCGTTCACCGACAGCCGCAGCTTTTTCACGGCGGGCGAGGCCGAGTGCAGCGATCCGCGCCTGGCAATACTCGACCTGCACCCTACCGGGCCGCTGTGGGGCGAGGGCCTTCCGGCCACCAGTGGGGCGGGCGGTGCGATCGAGCAACGCGTGGCCGAACAGGAGGCAGCCCTGTGCCAATGGCTGGGCAATGCCAACCTCAAACAGGAACGGCGCATTCTGCGGCTGCCCATTGGCGGCTTGACGTGGCATTATCCCGAGCCTGATATCCTGCAACTGGAATTCGTCCTTCCGGCCGGATGCTTCGCCACCGTGGTGGTGCGCGAACTCGTCGATCTGGTGCCGGCAGGGCAGACGGACAGCCCATGCGTATTCTGATTTCGAACGACGACGGGGTCACCGCACCCGGTCTCGCCGCGCTGCATGCTGCGCTGGCGGATTATGCCGAGTGCGTGGTGATTGCCCCGGACCAGGACAAGAGTGGCGCCAGCAGTTCGCTGACGCTCGACCGCCCGCTGCATCCGCAGACCCTGGCCAACGGCTACATCAGCCTCAACGGCACACCGACCGATTGCGTGCACCTGGGCCTGAACGGGCTGCTGGAGCATCCGCCGGACATGGTCGTCTCGGGTATCAACCTGGGCGCCAACCTGGGCGATGACGTGCTTTACTCGGGCACGGTCGCCGCGGCGCTTGAAGGTCGATTCCTGGGGGGCACCTCGTTTGCCTTCTCGTTGCTCTCGCGCCTGCCGGACAACCTGCCCACTGCCGCCTATTTCGCGCGCAAGCTGGTCGAGGCGCATGCAAGCCTTGAGCTGCCACCGCGCACCGTACTCAATGTGAACATTCCCAACCTGCCGCTGGAGCACATCCGTGGCATCCAGCTGACACGCCTTGGGCATCGTGCACGTGCGGCGGCGCCGACCAAGGTGGTCAACCCGCGCGGCAAGGAAGGCTACTGGATCGCGGTGGCCGGCGACGCCGAGGATGGCGGCCCGGGTACCGATTTTCACGCGGTGATGCAGGGCTATGTCTCGATCACCCCGCTACAGCTTGACCGCACCTTCAACGATGCCTTCGACCGTCTCGAGGGTTGGCTGGAGGGGCTGCTCTGATGCGAGAGCCGGAGGATCTGATGCGCCATGGTATCGGTTTTACTTCGCAGCGAACCCGTGAACGGCTGATCCAGCGTTTGATCGAGGAAGGCATCAAGGACCAGCGGGTGCTCGAGGCCTTGCGCAACATCCCGCGGCACATGTTCGTCGACGAGGCGCTGTCGCACCGTGCGTATGAAGATACCGCCCTGCCCATCGGCAACAACCAGACCATCTCGCAGCCGTTCATGGTCGCGTACATGAGCGAGGTGCTGCTGGAGGACGGTCCGCTGGACAAGGTGCTGGAGATCGGCACCGGGTCTGGCTACCAGACAGCAGTGCTGTCCAGGCTGGTGGAGCGGGTGTTCTCGGTAGAGCGCATCAAACCCCTGCAGGACCGCGCCAAGGAACGGCTGGTCGAGTTGAACCTGCGCAACCAGGTGTTCCGCTGGGGCGACGGTTTCGAGGGATGGCCGGCACTGGCCCCCTACAATGGCATCATCGTCACCGCCGGCGCACCCGAAGTGCCCCAGGCCTTGCTCGACCAGCTGGCACCGGGCGGGCGCATGGTGATACCGGTGGGCGCCAGTGGCGAGACACAGCAATTGCTGTTGATCGTGCGCGAAGAACAGGGCTTCTCGCGGCGCAAACTGTGTGACGTACGCTTCGTGCCGTTGCTCAATGGCACATTGAGCTGAGTCGATTTTTTTCGCGGGCGTCGAATTCCCGGTGCATTGCCGGGTCTATGGGGCGTGCGGTTTCTTGAACGATCGCACAACCTGGCAAGCAGTTGATCTGCATTGCCTGTGCGCTCGGTTATAATTGCAACAATATTGCATTCCTACATCGGTCACCACATAAGGGAGCGGCGGGTGAGTCACACAGTCATTCGGCAGCGCATGGGTCTATCGAGCTTAAAGCTTCTGGTGATTGCACTCGCCTTGGGAACCCTGGTTTCAGGGTGTTCCAGTTCATCTTCGAGCAGCGTGCGGGTGGTCGACCGCAACAGCGCCGCGCCCAAGCGCCCGGTGGTCACTACGGGGCAGTACGTGGTTCGCCCGGGCGATACGCTGTTCTCGATTGCCTTTCGCTACGGCTGGGACTACAAGGAGCTCGCTGCGCGCAACGGTATCCCGGCGCCCTATACCATCCGGCCCGGCCAGGCGATCCGCTTCGGCTCCGGCACGGCTACCAGCAGCGGCTCGCGGGTCGTCACCTCCACCTCGCCCTCCAGCAAGACCACGGTCACCCGTCGTCCGGCAGGTACCCCGGCGCCGGCAAAAACCACGTCTTCAGGCGGTAACAGCGCGCCGCCCGTCGTCGCCACCACCCCTGTCCAGGTGCCGGCTTCGGAGCGTTCGGCCGGTGGCTGGGCATGGCCGGCCAACGGTGTGCTGATTGGAAAATTCGCTTCAAACGGTAGTTTGAATAAAGGCATTGATATCGCCGGTGATTTGGGACAGCCTGTTTTTGCTGCGTCGGATGGTTCCGTTGTGTACGCCGGAAGTGGCTTGCGGGGCTACGGTGAACTGGTAATCATCAAGCACAGCGATACCTACGTCAGTGCCTACGGTCACAACCGCAGGCTGTTGGTTCGGGAGGGACAGCAGGTCAAGGTTGGGCAGACAATTGCCGAAATGGGGTCCACGGGCACCGACCGGGTGAAGCTTCACTTCGAGATTCGCCGCCAGGGCAAACCTGTAGATCCGTTGCAATTCCTGCCACGTCGTTGATAAGCATGTACCCGGCCTGTTCCTTCGCGTAGTGGGGACAGGCTCAGCGTTGCCAAGGATAAAGGCGCCGCTTGAGTCTGAGTTCGAACTCAGCAAAGGACTATAACAATGGCTCTCAGTAAAGAAGTGCCGGAGTTTGACATCGACGATGAGGTGCTCCTTATGGAAACCGGCATCGTTTTGGAAACGGATGTGGTGTCAGACGAACCTGCTGTATCTCCGGTTCGGACCCGGGCCAAACAAGGCTCACCGCTCAAACAGCACAAGTACATCGATTACACTCGAGCACTTGATGCAACTCAGCTCTACCTCAACGAAATCGGCTTTTCGCCCCTGCTTTCCCCGGAAGAAGAAGTTCATTTTGCGCGTCTGTCGCAAAGTGGCGACCCTGCCGGGCGCAAACGCATGATCGAAAGCAACCTGCGCCTGGTGGTGAAGATTGCGCGCCGCTACGTCAACCGCGGTCTATCGCTGCTCGACCTGATCGAAGAGGGCAACCTGGGCCTGATTCGCGCAGTCGAGAAGTTCGACCCCGAGCGTGGGTTCCGTTTCTCGACCTACGCCACCTGGTGGATCCGGCAGACCATCGAACGCGCCATCATGAACCAGACGCGCACCATTCGCCTGCCGATCCATGTGGTCAAGGAACTGAACGTCTACCTGCGTGCAGCACGCGAGCTGACCCAGAAACTCGATCACGAGCCGTCACCGGAAGAGATCGCCAACCTGCTGGAAAAACCCGTAGGCGAGGTCAAGCGCATGCTCGGCCTGAACGAGCGCGTGTCTTCGGTGGACGTTTCACTGGGCCCGGACTCGGACAAGACCCTGCTCGATACCCTCACCGACGATCGTCCCACCGACCCTTGCGAGCTGTTGCAGGACGACGACCTGTCCCAGAGCATCGACCTGTGGCTGAGCGAACTGACCGACAAGCAGCGTGAGGTGGTGATTCGCCGCTTTGGCCTGCGCGGGCATGAGAGCAGCACCCTGGAGGATGTCGGCCTGGAGATTGGTCTTACCCGGGAGCGGGTACGTCAGATCCAGGTGGAGGGCCTCAAGCGGCTGCGGGAGATCCTGGAGAAGAACGGTCTGTCCAGCGAGTCGCTGTTCCAGTAACTGCGACGGCTGTGAAAAGGCGCCTCGACCCAGTCGAGGCGTTTTTGTTCGTGGCTGTCTCAAGCGCTCAGACACGCGCAGAAACACCGATACCACGGCGGCAACCTTTCCCGGTTGCGTATTGTTATTGGATTTGTAGGTTATCGCTTACAAGATCCGTAAGCCTTTACATCAAGAGGGTGTAAATTCCAGTCGGTTTTGACGTGGTATTTTGTCTAAACAATTGATATTGAAAGAGTTTATTTTAAGGTGGCGTCACCTTGCGGACTTTTTTTGAGAGCTTTTACCAGTTGCTCTGCCGGCTGCAGGGGATAGTATCTGAACTGTGTCTACGGACTGACACAGGTTCTCAAGGATGAGCGCCAAGGACATCGCGGGATGCGATTCATCAGGATGATGATAGGGAATACAGGGACTACGGAAAAAAATGTGGGCGGGTCATACCGCCCCTTTTTTTTGCCTGCGGAAAAGTGGCTGGCCCTGCAGCGAACATAAAAAAAGGCCCCGAAGGGCCTTTTTCATTGATCCGGCGTCGATCAACGCTCCAGATCTGCAATCTTGCCCGGCTTGCCATCCCACTCTGCAGCGTCTGGCATCGAATCCTTCTTCTCGGTGATGTTCGGCCAGATTTCGGCCAGCTCGGCGTTGAGCTCGATGAAGTTTTCCATGCCGGCCGGCACTTCATCTTCCGAGAAGATCGCAACGGCGGGGCACTCAGGCTCGCACAGTGCACAGTCGATGCACTCATCCGGGTGAATGACCAGGAAGTTCGGGCCTTCGTAGAAGCAGTCCACCGGACAGACTTCTACACAGTCGGTGTACTTGCACTTGATGCAGTTGTCGGTGACGACGAAGGTCATTTCTAATTTTCTCCTCAGGCGACGGCAGCGTTCCCTTCCAGACAGGGCCGCTCGGTTCGGTAGGTCGGCAGCGAGCCAGGCTAATAACTCGCTGCCCCGCCGAACCGCGCGGGATTCTATCAGTTTGTGCGATGGGGCGTTATAACAGAGTCTTTAGTGTATAGAGCATTTCGATAGCTTGGCGTGGCGTCAGGTTGTCCACGTCGAGCTTGCCGATCTTCTCGATCACCGGATGCGGCAGGCTGGCGAACAGGTCGCTCTGGTGCGGCGTGCTGGGCGCTCCCGGGCTTGCTGGCGCGGTTTCGTGGGGCAGGCTGTTGGTTTCCAGGCGGCCCAGGTGCTCGCGGGCTCGCTGGATCACCGGTGCCGGCACGCCTGCCAGTTGTGCCACTGCCAGGCCGTAGCTCTGGCTGGCAGGCCCTGGCAGCACATGGTGCAGGAACACGATGCGTTCGTTGTGCTCGGTAGCGTTCAGGTGCACGTTGGCCACCAGCGGCTCGCTTTCGGGCAGCACGGTCAGTTCGAAGTAGTGCGTGGCGAACAGCGTGTAGGCGCGCAGCTGGGCCAGGCGCTCGGCGGCGGCCCAGGCCAGCGAGAGGCCGTCGAAGGTACTGGTGCCGCGGCCCACTTCGTCCATCAGCACCAGGCTGCGTTCGGTGGCGTTGTGCAGGATGTTGGCGGTTTCGCTCATCTCCACCATGAAGGTAGAGCGCCCACCGGCCAGGTCGTCGCTGGAGCCGATACGGGTGAAGATGCGGTCCACCAGCGACAGCTCGCAGCTGGCGGCCGGCACGAAGCTACCGATATGCGCCAGCAGCACGATCAGTGCGGTCTGGCGCATGTAGGTGGACTTACCACCCATGTTCGGGCCGGTGATCACCAGCATGCGCGTGTTGTCGTCCAGGCCCAGGTCGTTGGCCACGAACGGCGTGGTCAACACCTGCTCGACCACCGGGTGGCGACCCTGGCTGATGCGCATGCACGGTTCGTCGACGAATGTCGGGCAGTTGAGGTCAAGGTTCAGCGCACGCTCGGCCAGGTTGCTGACCACATCCAGTTCGGCCAGCGCCGCGGCGGTGTCCTGCAGCGGGGCCAGGTGGCCGATCAGGGTTTCGAGCAACGCATCGTAGAGCATCTTCTCGCGCGCCAGGGCACGGCTCTTGGCCGACAGCGCCTTGTCTTCGAACGTCTTGAGCTCGGGGGTGATGAAGCGCTCGGCGCCCTTGAGGGTCTGGCGGCGGATGTAGTCGGCCGGCGCCTGTTCGGCCTGCTTGCTCGGCAGCTCGATGAAGTAGCCATGCACACGGTTGTAGCCGACCTTGAGGTTGGCAAGGCCCGTGCGGGCCTTTTCGCGGGCTTCGAGGTCGATCAGGAACTGCCCGGCGTTCTCGCTCATCGACAGCAGGTCGTCGAGCTCGGCGTCATAGCCGACCTTGAGCACGCCGCCATCACGGATCACCGCAGGCGGGTTGTCGATGATCGCCTTCTGCAGTAGGTCGGCCAGTTCCGGGTAGGTACCGGCGATGGCCGCCAGGCGCGCCAGGTGCGGTGCCTCCAGCTCGGCCATGGCGTTCTGCAGTTCAGGCAGCGCGCCAAGCGCGTCGCGCAGGCGCGCCAGGTCCCGTGGGCGAGCATTGCGCAGGCCGATACGGGCGAGAATCCGCTCGATATCGCCGATGTCCTTCAGTTGCGGTTGCAGCTTCTCGAAGCGGTAGCCGTCGAGCAGGCAGCGAATCGAGCTCTGGCGGGCCTGCAGCACCTTCAGGTCACGCAGCGGCCGGTTCAGCCAGCGGGTCAGCAGGCGGCTGCCCATGGCGGTCTGACAGCGGTCGATCACCGATTGCAGGGTGTTGTCGCGGCCCCCGGCCAGGTTGACGTCCAGCTCCAGGTTGCGCCGGCTGGCGCCGTCTAGCACCACGGTGTCGTCCAGCCGCTCGTGCTTGAGGCTGCGCAGGTGCGGCAGGGCGGTGCGCTGGGTTTCCTTGGCGTAGGCGAGCAGGCAGCCGGCGGCGCCGATGGCCAGGGTCAGCTTCTCGCAGCCGAAGCCCTTGAGGTCCTGGGTTGCGAACTGCTGGCACAGGCTCTTGCGCGCCGAGTCACGGTCGAAGTCCCACGGCGCGCGGCGGCGCGAGCCACGGCGCTTCTCGGCGGGCAGGCCCTGGGGCCAGTCGTCGGGGATCAGCAGCTCCACGGGGTTGACCCGCTCGAGCTCGGCCAGCAGGTTTTCCCAGCCCTTGAACTCCTGCACGGTGAAGTTGCCGCTGGTGATATCCAGCACGGCCAGGCCGAACAGGCGTTCGTCACCCAGTACGGCGGCGATCAGGTTGTCGCGGCGCTCGTCGAGCAGGGCTTCGTCGCTGACCGTGCCTGGGGTGATGATGCGCACCACCTGGCGTTCCACCGGGCCCTTGCTGGTGGCCGGATCGCCGATCTGCTCGCAGATCACCACCGATTCGCCCAGCTTCACCAGCTTGGCCAGGTAGCCTTCGGCGGCGTGGTAGGGGATACCGCACATGGGGATCGACTGGCCCGCTGACTGCCCGCGGGCGGTCAGGGTGATATCCAGCAGTTTGGCGGCCTTCTTCGCGTCTTCGTAGAAGATCTCGTAGAAATCGCCCATGCGGTAGAACATCAGCTGGTCCGGGTGCTGGTTTTTCAGCTTCCAGTACTGCTGCATCATCGGGGTGTGTGCGGAAAGATCGCTCATTACAGAAACTTGGCTCGCAGTGTCGTTTAGACCAAAGGCAGCGGGCAATGGTACAGGGATTTTTTCCCCGTTGCCGGGCCTAACGCTGCGCAGCGACCTTTTGCCCCTGGCATTGTGTTAATGCATATTTGAATTTGCATTTGTGCACGAGATGGTTACTATGCACGTTATGCAAAAACGCAACGTAGCTACCGTCTTGAGAGCATTGCTCGACCGCCACGGGATCTCCCCCACGGAGCTTCACCGTCGCACCGGCGTGCCCCAATCCACCCTGTCGCGGATTCTCAGCGAGAAGATCGTCGATCCTTCCGACAAGCATGTGTCGAAGATCGCCGAGTACTTCGGCGTGAGCACCGATCAGTTGCGCGGCCGTGCCGACCTGGGCGATACCCGCCCGGCGAACGCGCCGCGCGCCGACGTGCAGCTGCAGGACATCAGCCTGTGGGATGACGATACCCCCGTCGAGGACGACGAAGTGTCCATTCCGTTTCTTCGTGAGGTCGAGTTGGCAGCAGGATCAGGACGATTCGTCATCGAGGAAAGCGAGAAGGCCAGCCTGCGCTTCGGCAAGCGCAGCCTGCGTCACAACGGCGTGCAGTTCGACCAGGCCAAGTGCGTGACGGTGCGCGGCAACAGCATGCTGCCGGTGCTGCGTGATGGCGCCACGGTGGGGGTGAATGCGGGCAAGAGCGGCATCGGCGACATTGTCGACGGCGACCTGTATGCCATCAACCACAATGGCCAGTTGCGCGTGAAACAGCTGTATCGCCTGCCCACGGGTATCCGCCTGCGCAGCTTCAACCGCGACGAGCACCCGGACGAGGACTACACCTTCCAGCAGATGCAGGAGGAGCAAATCAGCATCCTCGGGCATGTGTTCTGGTGGGGCATGTACGCCCGCTAGGTTCTACGCTTTCTCAGAAACCCGCCCCGGCGGGTTTTTTGTGCCTGCTCAAACCCCTTATTGACCCTTTCCGGCAAGACCGATACCTGCAAAAGTTTGCGGGGTCGGCCCTGTCGGAGCAAGCATCAGCGCGCTGGCTACTTCGCCATTTCGGCGGTTTGTGCCGAGCGGGTAAGCCCTTCGGCCAGCGCGGGATAGACCTTGAGCGCCCCCGTGATACTCAGGTGATCATCATCGGAATACAGAAACGCGTTCCCCTCGACCAGCGGGCAGATATCCCCAGGGCACAGCGCGCGGTCGTAGTTGATGATTGTGGCGGATGTCTTGCGCAACGCCGCGTTCACGAATGCTTGATTGCGAACATGCTCTTCGCGGCTGACCGACAACTTCAAGTATTCGCGTTCTATGCCGCGCCCACGCCGTAATACATCCTTGGGCTCATACCGCTGCTGCGGGTTATCCTCGATGAAGATAACGTTCACGCCAATCTGGGCATAGCGAGAAACGGTGTTATCCATTGCCCAGACAAGGTCATGGGTTGAGCTCTGGACCGTTGCCTTTGCGGATGGATCTCTTGCAATGCCATTGAACTCCGAAGGGCGTGACGGTGATGAAGTGTAATACGTCCAGCGATTGATCAATATGACGTGCTTAATACCCGAGGCCCGAACGTCGTTGAAGATGCGCTCGTTCAATGCCTGGCAATTGTGTTTTTCAATTCCGGCTTCGCCACGCAGTGACTGGATACCCAGGAGCGAGGGGCAGCCAGACGTTCCCGTAAACTTCATGCCTACCTTATGGTCGCGTGCAAACTTCTCCAATGCCGGCACCAGGCTCAGTGCATGACTGTCACCGTACGCAAAGTACTCAACGGGCGCACCACGCTCACCCAGCCCGCAGAACCAGCCATCCGGCTTCTTGTAGGCATAGGGTATTTCAAAGCATTCGGCCGCTCGCTCAGTGACTTTTATACTGTTCTGGTAGGCCATGAGTTTTTGGTTATGCGTTCGCTGTGCAATGCTGTCCTGCGTGTAGGTCGCATAGCCTGTTGCTCCGCAGCCAGCTGCCAGCAGCACGAGCACAATGACCTTGGAGCGCCCCTGCCACCTTGAACGCAGGGGAAGCTCCACCAGCCTGTATGTCAGCCAAGCCAGAAGAATAGCCAACAGTACGGCCGCTACGCGAATGCCGACAGTGGGTACTTCGCCTTCCACGATCCTTGCGAAAGACAACAAGGGCCAGTGCCACAGGTAGAGAGGGAAGCTGATCAAGCCGAACCACACGGCCAACTTGTTACCCAGCACCCTGCGATTGAACCAGGCATCAGGGCCCGCCGCAATGATCAACACAGCGCCCAGTACTGGAACGAGTGCCCATTTTCCAGGAAAGTTGAGGCCTTTGTTTATCCTGAAGAAGCCGAATACCAGTAAACACACACCCAGCACGGAAAGCACATGCCCAAGTCGTTTTCGCACGGCACGCGTTCTATAAAGGGTGAGCCATGCGAGAAGCGTGCCGGCCAGCAACTCCCAGAAACGTGTATGTGGTGAATAGAATGTGGCGATCGCATCATGCTTGACACCTTTGACGCTCAGGAAAAATGAGACAGCACCCAAGAGGATCGTCAAGGCCAGAACGTTGAACCTGAATCGCCACGCCACCCACAACAATATTGGCCAGACAATGTAAAACTGTTCCTCTACGCCCAAACTCCACAAATGCAATAGCGGTTTGGTTTCCACGGAGTTGTCGAAATAACCGACCTCACTCCATAGCACCAGGTTCGAGACGAAACCGGCGCCGCCTGCGATATGTTTTCCCAGTTGCCTGAATTCATCGTCCAGCAACGTGAACCAGCCGAAACCATAACACGCTGAAAGTATCAGCAGCAGCGCAGGAAATATGCGTTTTATACGTCGTGCGTAGAACTCGGTAAAACTGAATGCGCCCCGATCCAGGCTTTCAAAAATGATAGTGGAAATCAGGTAGCCTGAGATGACAAAGAATATATCGACGCCGATAAACCCTCCCCTGAGCACACTGGGGAAGGCGTGATAGATAACTACTGCCAAGACGGCAACAGCCCGCAAGCCGTCGATATCTGGGCGATATTTGGGATGAGAAAGATGAAGGGTAGGTTGTGTCATTTATAGGGTAAGCACTTGATGTCCGACGGAGGAGAACAGCCCCGTCAAAGCGAGGAAAATTCCGCGATTATAGCCTTTCGCCTCACTTCCAATGCAACGTTGATGGCGATGCCACAGCTATCTATCTGCCCGCTCAGGAGCAACTGCGCAGATCTCACCGATCACGAGCAACCAGATGGAAACGGAATTCATCTGCTGGCGCCCGTCAAAATCTCTGCTCCTCATGAGCCCGCTCTTGCCGATTCGCAGCCGGTGTTGACTGCATAAAACAGCCCTGCAGGCCCCACCGCGCAAGGCCCGCATGCGTCAGCGCAAATAAAATGCATAAATATTTCCAGAAATGCATTGACTGCATATGCATTGATGCATAATCTTTGTCTCAAGCCGGTCAGACACCGACAGTGGCAAGGCAGCGATGAACAGGCCTGAACTGTTCAGAGGGTTGGCAACTGACCCGGGTGTGCAGCGTAAAGCACCGTAAGCAGTTATCCGGCGGGCAGGCGGCCGCGGTCGGAGGAACAATTTGAGGCGGGATCGCACGGCGCACCAGCAGTGGCCGGCGGTCCGACAACGCATTACTGAAAAGCCTGGGCGACCGGGCTTTTTGGAATGCCGAGTGATCGGCTGTTCAACAAGGGAGCACGAGCATGACAAACGAGCAACAGACGTTGCTGGAAATGCCGATCTGGCTGGTGATCGTCCTGGCATTGCTGGGCGGTCTGTCTGGCGAGATGTGGCGCGCAGACAAGGAGGGCGCCCGCGGCTGGGGCCTGTTCAGGCGACTGCTGCTGCGCTCCGGGGCCTGCATGGTCTGCGGCGTATCGACCGTGATGCTGCTGTATGCCAGCGGGCTGTCGATCTGGAGCGCCGCAGCCTTTGGTTGCCTGACCGCCATGGCGGGCGCCGACGTGGCCATCGGGCTTTACGAGCGCTGGGCTGCGAAGCGGCTGGGTGTGAAGGATTGCACACCTGCGCAACCAACCGACCATCCACCCCGCTGACGGGCGTCGGTGTTCGGAGGTGAAGGCCATGAGCCTCCAGTCATCGCCTGCGAGCGACACCTACAGGGCACACGCCCGCATTTGATCAATCAACGGAGAAAGACTCATGTCACTTACTGCTGAACAGATTCAGAACTGCAAGGCCCTGGTCACCAGCATCTGGGGCGCCAGTGTGGCAAACAACCTGGACTACAACGAGGAGGTCCTGGCCGTGGTAGGTACGGCGGTGAACGAAATCGGCACATGCAGTGCTCTGCTGGCTGATTTGTTCCGGGCCCTGGTGATCGCCACCGGGGCGGGTGCCGCATTGATCTACTCACGCATGTGGATCGTGGAAGGCGCGCAGAAGATCGCCGATACCATCAACGACATGAAGGAGGCCAATCTGCAGGCCCGGGCCTGCATCGCCACTGCTGCCGCAACCTATCGATCGCCGCTTGAAATGGCATCGATGGGTATTTGAACCCTTGCAGTAGACCCGGCATCCATCTGTCACGCCCAGGTTCGCCTGGGCGTTTTCATTGCGATGCAATAACAGAACAGCGCACCGATAGCGAGGAGTGACCGTGAACGAACTTGGGACGTTACATCAAGCGATCAGCGCCACCCTGAGTGCGGGCATGCCCCAGTTGCGGCACGTGGAAGCGTTTGCGCTGCCGGACGAGAACACGGCCTTGCCTGCGCTGATGCACACCCTCACCGGCATGAGGCCTGGCGTCGACCCCGGCGATGGGCGTACATGCGTTAACGCCTCGTTCGAGGCGAGGATTCTGGTGAGTAAAGCGCGCCAGCAGGCTTCGCTGGAAGCAATGACACTGGCCGCGCAATTGACCGCGCTGCTGCGCCAGCAGTTCTGGAGCCTGGGTTTCGTCGACGCCATCTCCCAGGTGCAGGCCCGTCCTTCAGCCATACCTGCCGAAGTACCCGGCACCCTGGAATGGCGGGTGCAATGGCAGCAGCCCGTTTACCTTGGCGACCTGCAGTGGCCCTGGCCAGACCAGCCACCCGGTTCGCTGCTGTTCGCCTTCAGCCCCGACACAGGACCCGCGCACAAGGACAGCTACCAGGCACCGGAGGACATGGCATGAGTTACGCCAGCTCCATGCATGACCGCATGCTGGCGGCGCTGGTCATTCCATGTCGGGTGGTCGGCATCGACCTGGCAGCAGCGCGGGTACGGGTCTCCGATGGCGCCGGCTGGACCAGCGCCTGGGTGCGCTGGCACAGCCACGCGGCAGGCAAGGCCCGCCACTGGCGTGCGCCGAGCCTGAACGAGCAGGGCGCACTGCTCAGCCCCAGCGGTGAGCCGGCGCAGGGCACCTTCGTACCGGGCCTGTACGGCAATGCCGGCGCGCCACCCGACAATCGCGAGCACGTCGAGGTATGGCGCTTCGATGACGGTGGCTCGCTGGTCTACGACTGGCAGGCCCGCAGCTACAGCATCGAGCTGCCCGGTGGCACCGTCAGCCTCAAGGTGGCCGGCAGCTCGCTGCTGGTCACCGACAACGCAATCACCCTGAACGCCGCCAACATTGCCCTGACCGGTGAGGTGAGCATCAACGGTGGCCTGCGCGTGACCGGTGACATTCTGGGGGCCGGCAAGATCATCGACACCGGCGGCAACACCGCCAATCACAAGCACTGAACCCCGCCCGCCGACGCGGGCTTTTTTATGCCTGGAGACAACATGGCTAGTGAATGCATTCAGGCCAGGGAGGTACCGCGATGATCGGCATGAGCCGCCACGGCGGGCAGACGCTGTCCGGCATCGGGCACCTGCGCCAGTCCATCGAAGACATCCTCACCACCCCGCTGGGCAGCCGGCGCATGCGCCCCGACTACGGCAGCAAGCTGCGCCGTTTCGTCGACCTGCCAGTCAACGAGGGCTGGAAGAGTGCGGTGCAGGCCGAGGTCGCCCGCGCCCTGACCCGCTGGGAACCACGCCTGAAATTGCAGCGGGTGCGCGTGGTGGCGGTAGTGGGCGGGCAGATCAGCCTGCAGCTGAGCGGGCAGTACCTGGGTGACAGCCAACTGCTGGAGATAACGGCATGAGCAACGTGGAACTGTCGGCGCTGCCCGCGCCGCAGGTGCTGGAAGACCTCGACTTCGAGGACATCTTCCAGGATGACCTGGCGGCCTTTCGGTCGCACATGGGCGAGAACTGGGACGCGCTGCTGGAAAGCGACCCGGTGACCAAGCTGCTGGAGGTGGGCGCGTACCGCAAGCTGCTCAATCGGGCGCGGGTCAACGATGCCGCCAAGGCGTTGCTGCTGGCCTATGCCCAGGGTAGCGACCTGGACCAGCTGGCCGCCAACGTGCAGCTCAAGCGGCTGGTGGTACAGGCCGAAGACGCGAACAGTGTGCCACCGACCCTCGAAGTGCTTGAGGAAGACGATGCACTGCGCGAGCGGGTGCAACTGGTGTACGAGGGCCTGACCACCGCCGGCCCGCGCAACAGCTACATCCTGCATGCACGCAATGCCTCGGGGCAGGTGGCCGATGCCTCTGCAGAAAGCCCGTCACCGGCAGTGGTGGAGGTGACGGTGCTGAGCCTGGAGGAGGACGGCATCGCCAGTGCGCAGTTGCTGGCCGAAGTGGCCGCCTATTTCAACGACGACGATGTACGCCCGGTGGCGGACCGCCTGGAAGTGCGCAGTGCCGAGGTGATTCCTTATCGCATCGATGCCGTGCTCTACATGGCCGGGACGGGGCCGGAGAACGAAGCGACCCTGGCCGAGTGCCAGCGGCGCCTGCAGGCCTGGGTCAACCCCCGACGACGCCTGGGCGTGGAGGTCTCGCGCTCGGCCATCGATGCGCAACTGCACATCGCCGGTGTGAGCCGGGTGGAGCTGCGCAACTGGACCGACATCCGCCCGAGCAAGGCGCAGGCGGCCTGGTGCACCGGGTTCGAACTGACGCGGGGGGGCTGACATGCACAGCCTCCTGCCGCTCAACAGCACGCCGCTGGAACGGGCCGTCGAGGCGGCCTCCAGCGAAGACCTCAAGGTCACCCTGCGCACCCTGTACAACCCCGATACCTGCCCGGCGAACCTGTTGTACCAGCTGGCCTGGGCCTGGTCGGTGGACCGTTGGGACGACACCTGGCCCGAGGCGATCAAGCGCTCGGTGATTCGCTCCTCGTTCTACGTGCATGCCCACAAGGGCACGATCGGCGCATTGCGCCGCGTGGTGGAGCCGTTTGGCTATTTGATCGAAGTGATCGAGTGGTTCAAGGCCACGCCCCCGGCGGTGCCCGGCACGTTCGCGCTGAAGATCGGCGTGTCCGAGGCGGGGATCAGCGAACAGACGTACCAGGAACTGACCTGGCTGATCGACGACGCCAGGCCCGTCAGCCGACACCTGAGCGGCCTGGTCATCAGCCTGGAAACCGCCGGCTCGCTTTACCTCGGCGCCGCGCTGCAAGACGGCGACGAACTTGACATCTACCCGCCTGCGCCGGCCGACCTCACGGTCATGGGTGCCATCGGGCGTGGTGGGCGAGAACACACCATTGACTATCTGGACATTTACTAATGGTTGATCAGAACTCCCAGTTCTACGCGATCCTGACCAAGGTGGGGGCCGCGAAACAGGCCAATGCGGATGCCCTGGGCATTCCTTGGAAAATCACACACATGGCCGTCGGTGACGCCAGTCCGGCAGGGCTGGACAACCCGCCGCTGCCAATGCCCGACGCGAGCTGGACCAGCCTGCTCAACGAGTGGCGGCGGGCGCCGCTGAACCAGCTCAAGGTCGACGAAAAGGACAGTGCGGTCATCGTCGCCGAGCAGGTGATTCCTGCCGAGATTGGCGGGCGCTGGATTCGCGAGGTGGGGCTGTACGACGCCGACGGCGACCTGGTGGCGGTGGCCAACTGTGCGCCTACCTACAAGCCGCTGCTCAACCAGGGCTCGGGCCGCACCCAGGTGGTGCGCATGAACCTGGTGGTCAGCAGCGCCAGCAATGTGCAACTCAAGATCGATCCGGGTGTAGTGCTGGCGACCCGCGAGTTCGTGACCGAGGAACTGGCCAAGCGCGACTTCAAGCACTCGGTGCTGGCTGCGACCACCGCCGCGGTCACCTTGAGCGGGTTGCAGACGATGGATGGTGTTGCGCTACAGGCGGGCGCGCGCGTGCTGGTGAAGAATCAGGCCGCTGCCAAGGACAACGGCCTGTATCTGGTTGCCAGTGGAGCGTGGACACGTTGCCCGGATGCGGACAGCAGCGCCAAGGTCACGCCCGGCCTGCTGGTGCTGGTGGAGCGGGGCGCGGCCAACGGTGACAGCGCCTGGCAACTGACCACGGATGCACCCATTACCCTGGGCGTCACTGCGCTGGCCTTCGAAATGGCCTTCGGGCGCAGCGGGGTCGCCGCCGGTACCTATCGCAGCGTCAAGGTGGATGCCTACGGCCGTGTCATTGCCGCGACGAATCCAACCACATTGGCCGGCTACGACATCACCGATGCGTACACGATGGCGCAGATCGATGCTCTTCTGGAGCAGAAGGCCGGGTCTGCTGGTGTGTACAGCTTCAGCATCGACAAGACCTTGACCAGCTCGCACCGGGGGCTGGTGCTGCTCGATGCCAGTGCTGGCACGCGCACGATTACTTTGCCGGCGGTTACCCCCGCCCTGGGTGTGATGGACGTGATCCTGCGCCGTGTCGACCTGACGACCAACGCCCTGGTAATTGCGGCAAGTGGCACGGACAAGATTTTGCTCGATACCACGGGATCGACCTCCGGCCAGACCTCCACCGAGCTGCTGTTTGCCGGGGATTACCTCTGCCTGCGTAACGATTCGGTAGGCCGATGGTGGTGTGTTGGGCAGGCCCAGTTGCCGCCAAGTATCGAAACGGTGATCACGAAGTACTCGACCCCTGGAATTTTTACTTACACGGTGCCGCCACTGTTTCGTTCGGGGCGTCGCCGGGCTCGGGTGAAGGTGACCGCCGGCGGTGGTGGCGGCGGGCACGTAGAAGGTAATGGCGTAGCCGGTGGTGGTGGCGGCGGGGGTGGCATGGGCTCATCGGTGCTGGATCTGAGCGGCGTCGTATCGGTAACCGTTACCGTCGGGGCCGGCGGTGCTGCCCGTCCTGCCGGCGCCTCGCTTGCCGGTGGGGCTGGCGGGGCTTCGTCGTTCGGTGAGCTGATCAGCTCGACCGGCGGCAGCGGTGGTTCATCGCCCAGTGGCGGGATTACCGGCAGCACAACAGGTCAAATCGTGTACCCGGTATCAGCGTCTGGTTGTGGCACGGCGTCCTCTCTTGGACACGGTGGCGGCCATGGCGGGTGCAGTAAGGCTTTCAATTGGCAAGTCGGTGATCCCGGCGTCGGCCCTGGTGGTGGTGGTGTAGGTGGTGCAGGAACGTCAGGCGCACGGGGCTCTGGCGCGGGTGCACCGGGTGAAGTGCTGATCGAGGTGGCGTGATATGTGGGCATTGGTTGTAGGCGACAAGGTTATCGAGGTGACCCCAATTGACCCGGTTGGCCGGTTCCATCCCGCACTTAATTGGCTGCCGTGCGCGGCCGATGTTGTTCCGGGTTTCCGGCTGGGAGACAAGGGCTTTGAGCCTGCGCCCGAGGGCGACCGGATCGCCGCTGAGCGTGAATGGCGGGATGCCCAGGTTAGCGGTACTGAATGGCTGGTAAATCGACACCGCGACGAACAAGACATGCAGTTGACCACGACGCTGCAGGCGGGGCAGTTCGCCGATCTGCTGCAGTACCGCCAGGCCCTGCGCGACTGGCCCCAGTCGGAGCTGTTCCCAGTTTCTGAGCACCGGCCGGTACCGCCGCTCTGGTTGGAGAGCATCACCCCCTGAAGCCCCGCACTGTCGGGGCTTTTTCATTCTTCAAGACCCTTCAGCAGAAAATCACAAGGCTTTGCAGATGTTGAAAGATTGCAGATGCGGCAGATGCAAACGACTGCTTGCCCGTATGGGCGAGTTCACAGAACTCCAGATCAAATGTTCCCGCTGCGGAACGTTGAATCATGTGAAGGCCACGAGCCTCGAACCATCGCCTGTGAGCGACATGAACGCGGAATGTTCCGCGACTCAGCATTCGACTCGATAGGTAAACAGACATGGAAGCAGTAAAAGTAGGCAAGCATTTTTATTACGGGCACCCGACCAGCATGATCCAGGTGGTCAACCCGGCCGATAACACCGAAGGTGTCTATCTGCGTACTACCACCCTCTGCACGGGCGGTGGCGCCATCAATGTGTACAGCGGCCCCAAGGCGCCTGCTCGTCTCGGCGATACGACCGTGCACTGCATTTTTGGCGGTATCGACGGACGCAACGACTCGCAGTACACCCTGCCTTATCCGCTGTTCATCCCAGCCGGCTACGGGCTCTGGACCGCAGCCAACAACCCGACTGCAGCGATCTGCCTGACCTGGGATTTCCTGGCCTGAGATTGGCTGTGCGCTCTGCATATCCTCGCATCAGGCTGCATTTCGAAAATTTCTGATTCTCCTTCCGAGGCCCTGCATTGCAGGGCCTTTTTCATACCCGGAGTTTACCCATGAGTGGTTTCTTTCACGGCGTCACCGTCACCAACGTCGACACCGGCGCACGCACCATCGCGTTGCCGTCGTCCTCGATCATCGGCCTGGTGGACACCTTCACCGAAGGCCCGACCGCCAGCGCCAAGTTCAACGACCTGGTGCTGATCACCAGCGAGCGTGAAGCCATCGCCGCCTTCGGCGCCGACGCGGCCATCACCCGTGCCTGCCAGGCCATCTACCAGCGCGCCAAGGCGGTCATCGTCGCCTGCGGCGTGGCCAAGGTGGCCGACGCCGCCGAGCAGACCTCCGCCATCATCGGCAGCGTGCTGGCCGACGGCAAGCGTACCGGCCTGCAAGCGCTGCTCGACGGCAAGAGCCGTTTCAACGCCCAGCCGCGCCTGCTGGTCACTCCAAAGCACAGCGCAACTCAAGCCGTCGCCACCGCCCTGGTGGCCCTGGCCGACAAGCTGCGCGGCCTGGCCATCATCGACGGCCCGGCCACCACCGACGAGGCCGCCCTGGCCTACGCCGAAAACTTCGGTGCCAAGCGCGCCTTCCTGGTCGACCCGGGCGTGCAGTACTGGGACACCACCACCAGCGCCACCGTCGATGCAGCGGCCTCGGCCTGGGTCGCCGGCCTGTTCGCCTGGACCGACAACGAGTACGGCTTCTGGGCCTCGCCCTCGAACAAGGAGTTCGTCGGCATCACCGGCACCACCCGCCCCATCGAGTTCCTCGATGGCGACGAGACCTGCCGCGCCAACCTGCTCAACAACGCCAACATCACCACCATCATCCGCGATGACGGCTATCGCCTGTGGGGCAACCGCACCCTGAGCAGCGACCCGAAGTGGGCCTTCGTCACCCGCGTGCGCACCATGGACATCGTGATGGACGCGATTCTCTACGGGCACAAATGGGCAGTCGACCGCTCGATCACCGCCACCTACGTCAAGGACGTGACCGAAGGCCTGCAGGCGTTCATGCGCGACCTCAAGGCCCAGGGCGCGATCATCAACTTCGAAGTGTTCGCCGACCCGGAACTCAACAGTGCCAGCCAGCTGGAGCAGGGCAAGGTGTACTGGAACATCCGCTTCACCGACGTACCACCGGCCGAAAACCCCAACTTCCGCGTCGAGGTCACCAACCAGTGGCTGACCGAAGTTCTCGATAACGCAGCTTAAGGAGCACTAGCAATGGCAATGATTCCCGAAACCCTGGCGAACCTGAACCTGTTCGTCGATGGCACCAGCTTCCAGGGCGATGTCACCAGCCTGACCCTGCCCAAGCTCACCCTGAAGATGGAAGAGCACCGGGTGGGCGGCATGGACATGCCCATCGAGATGGACATGGGCATGGAGAAGCAGGAAGCCGGCTTCACCACTACCGGCGTGCGCCGTGAGTCGCTGAAGTTCTTCGGCCTAGCCGATGGTTCTGCGTTCAACGGCACCTTCCGCGGTGCCTTCAAGGGCCTCAAGGGCGCTGTCACCCCGGTGATCGTGACCCTGCGCGGCGCGCTCAAGGAAGTCGACATGGGCGATTGGAAGGCCGGTGACAAGGCCGAGGTCAAGCACACCGTCGCCGTCACCTACTACAAGCTGGAAGTCGGCGGACGCCTGATCTACGAGATCGACCCCATCGGCATGAAGCGCGTGATCGACGGCGTCGACCAGCTCGCGGCACAACGTTCGGCCCTGGGCCTGTAAGGACTTCTCATGACCCAAGCAAAGATCCCCAGCTGGATGAAGCTGAGCGCCGACGGCGTGGTGGTGGCGCTGACCCGGCCGAGCGAAGCCAATGGCATCAAGGTCGACAGCCTGTCGTTGCGCTCGCCTACGGTACGCGACATTCGTGCGGCTCAGTCGGCCGGCAGCGGCGACGACGAGCAGCGTGAGCTGAACTTGTTCGCCTCCCTCGCCGAGGTGGGCATCAAGGACCTGGAGGGCCTCGCGCTCAAGGACTATGGCCGCCTGCAGGCGGGCTATTTTCGCCTGGTGCAAGACGACGAGCTTTGACCCCTCCTTTCAGAAGGTGGCCGCCAGGCGGCTTGCCCGTGAGCTGAATTTTTCTGCCACCGAGATCATGACCATGTCGTTCACCGACATGGTCTGGTGGCTCACGGAGTGAGCCGGTTTTGCACGCACAGGGGGACCGTATGGCAAACGCGTTAGCGTTGAAACTGGTTATCGGCGCCTCGGTCAGTTCGACGATCGGCGCATCATTCAAGCTGCTTGAGGCGCGGATCCGGCAACTCAGGCAATTGAGCAGCGAAGGCAAGGGCGACCTGTACCCGCTCGGGCACGAGACGCTGGGCAACGGGATGCTCGACAGCGCTCCTGGTGATCCGCCAGGCGCGAGAACTCAAGCAAAGACCGGGGGCGCCGTACAGGCTGCTGAAACACAGGGCTCCCGGCACAGGCTGACATTGTTGAAGAGCATCGACGGGCACTTGCAGGTGATCAGTTTCCAGGTCGCCGATGTTGCGCGCCGGCTTTCGCAATCGAAGCCCGCCAGGGTATCCGTAAACATCAGATCGCAAGCGGCACCGCAGGCACCCGCAGGGGCAACTGCGGCTGCTTCACTGGAGACTGCAGCGCCTGCATCTCTGCCAACCGATGGGACACCTGCGGCGGGTCGGGTATCCGACCCGCTCAGCAGGAGGATGGCGGGGAGCGATGATACCGGGCCCCCGGCAAAGGGGCCGCAGCCCATAGGTATCATCGCTGTTGCCAGTGATTTCAGGGCAGGGCCACGGAAGGCTGGCGTGCTGGGTGGCGACGCTCCCAAAGGCGCAAGGGCGCCGCAACGGGTGTTTGTCGTCAATGCCCAGGACTTTTGCTGCGGCGCGATAACTTCGAGAAGGGGTAGAGGGGGAAGAAAGAACAGCCCCTCCAGGCGCCGACCTTCATCTGCTCCGGTTGGGCGCTTGGAAAGCATCAAAGGTTACCTCGGCAAGGCTGTTCCGGCGATCAAGGCCGCTCGAGCGCCCGCAGCCGTCGAGGCCATCTACAAGTTCGGCAAGACCTTCCTCACTGCAGAAACCACCGAGCAGAAGGCCGAGGGATATGGTGGGGCAGTGGGCGGTTTTGGTGGCGCACTGGCCGGGGCTGCGCTGGGCGCTTTCGTTCCTGTCATCGGTCCTGCGATCGGTTCGGTGATCGGGGGTATTGTGTTCAGCGAGTGGGGCTCCTCGTTAGCCAAGAAGTGGTTTGCAGACGACGATGCTGCCAAGCCTCCTGCTGGCGAACCCACTCACTTGTCCAAGTCGCTGGGCGATGTCGCTCGTTCGATGAATCCCGGCGCTGGCGAGCCGATGACAATTCTGTCGTTGCCGCCTGCACCACCTTCGATCAGCCCTGCGCCGGAGCCGATTGCCCAACAGATCACCTTCGCCCCGAACATGCCCATCACCGTGCAGGGCAGTGTCACCGACCCGGCCCAGTTGGCGATGAACATCGAGCCGATCATTCGACGTCAGTTCCTCGAACTGACCCGTCAGGCTTCGATGCGGCAACTGGCCGACCCCACATTTGTATAAGGAGCTGCCATGACCTACATGGACCAGTTGCACTCGGCCCTGCGGGCGCTGATCGCAGCGGGGGAGGCGGGCCGGCGCAGTGCCGACGAGATGCTGGAGCCCATGACCGGCGCCATCAGCGATATCGCCGAAGCCGCTGCCGCGCTCGAGGACATCCCCTACGTCGGGCCGCTGATCGGCGCCAGGCTGCAACGCACGATGCGCGCCATCAACCGGGCGCAGCAGGGCGTCGACAAGGTGCTGGGCCGTTACAGCCGCGCCGTGGCCAAGGTTGCGCTGGTGCAGGAGCGCATCGTCATATTCGAGCAGAAGGCGGCCAAGGCTGCCGCAGCCATCAACAAGGTGGCGGGTCGCATCAGCCCGTCGCTGGGCACGTTGCTGCCCACCGGCAGTTTCGCGCCGTCGGTCACGCCGGCAGCCGAGGTGGTCAAGCCGTTCCCGCACCTGCTCATTCTGCAGTCGTTGCAGGCGCAGGCGCAGCCTTACTACTTCAACCTCGACACCGCGACCTTCGATGAACTGCGTCGCCAGAGCGGCTTTCGCTGGGCGGGCCAGGAGCGCCTGAGCCGCCACCCGGCGCAGCAGGCGGTGGGGCTGGGCGAAGAGCGCATCACCCTCAAGGGCACGATCTTTCCCGGTGCGAAAAGCGGGCTCGGCCAGTTGCAGGCGCTGCGCAGCATCGGTCGGCAATTGCAGCCACTGAGCCTGACCACCGGCTACGGCGAGGTACTGGGCAACTGGTGCCTGACCAGCATCGAGGAGGACCAGAGCAGCCTGGTGGCTGGCGGCATTCCTCGCAAACAAGGCTTTTCATTGGAGTTCGTGAGCTATGGCGACGATCTGCAGAACCTCTGACGGCGATCTGCTCGACAGCCTCTGCCAGCACTATTACGGGCACCTCGACGGCAGCGTCGAAGCGGTACTCGATGCCAACCAGGGCCTGGCCGACCAGGCGCAGCCGTTTGGTGCCGGGGTGCTCATCAGGCTGCCCGCATTGACGCCCGCCCGCCAGGCCCTGGTGCAGTTGTGGGACTGAGCTGGCGCGCCCCCCCCTGCCTGCCAGCGCTGCGTGCGCGGGCAGGCCCTTCTGGAGCAGCAACCATGCAACCTGTGTTTCGCATCGTGGCCGATGGCAAGGACATCACCGCGCTGATCAATGATCGCCTGTTGTCGCTGCGTACCACCGACAAGCCGGGCATGGACTCGGACGAGTTCGAACTGCGTATCGACGATCGCGACGGCGAGGTGGCATTGCCGGCACGCGGTGCCTTCATCGAGGTGCATCTGGG
Organism: Pseudomonas sp. FBF18; assembly: GCF_024261405.1. Taxonomy (NCBI): domain Bacteria; kingdom Pseudomonadati; phylum Pseudomonadota; class Gammaproteobacteria; order Pseudomonadales; family Pseudomonadaceae; genus Pseudomonas; species Pseudomonas sp. FBF18. The sequence goes on from NZ_QKRS01000006.1 coordinate 152,298, forward strand.
CTATGCTGGCCAGGCATTGACCCGCCTGGGGCGCTACGCCGTGGATGAGGTGGAGCTGTCCGGGCCGCCCGACAGCATCGTGATCCGAGGCAAGGCCAGCGACATGCGCGGCAGCGGCAAGACCACCCGCAGCGGCAGCTGGGAGAACGTCACCCTGCAGCAGATCGTACGCGACATCGCCGCGCGCAATGGCTGGCAGCCAGCGTGCCCGGTGACGGTGTGCATACCGCGCATCGACCAGTTCAACGAGTCGGACTTCAACTTCATCACCCGTCTGGGGCGCCTGTTCGACTGCACCGCCAAGGTAGCGAACGGCGCGCTGCTGGTGATGCCGCGCCAGGCCGGCAAGAGCGCCAGCGGCAAGGCCCTTGGCAACGTCATGATCAGCCGTGGCGATGTGCGCAGCTGGCAGTTTCGCATGACCGACAAAGGCACCCACAAAGCCGTGCAGACGCGTCATCTGGACAGCAAGAGCGGCCAGCAGAGCGTGGTCGACCTGCCCAACGACGACGCGCCCGACGGCCTGTCGCCTGTGCACACCGACCGCCACCTGTACCCCAACCGTAGCGCTGCCGAGCAGGCCGCCAAGGCCCGCCTGGCGGCGCTCAACCGCAGCACCGCCAGCCTGCGCCTGGAAATGCCGGGCCGCACCGACCTGTTCGTCGAACGCACCCTCGACGCCCAGGGCTTCAAGCCCGGCCTCGATGGCGAGTACCTGATCGAGTCGATCGAGCAGGTGTTCAGCGCGTCCGGGTGGAGCACCACGGTCGAGTGCAATGGCGGCAAGCAAGGCAAGGCCAGGGCCAAGGGCGGGCAGGGTAATGCCGGTCGTTCGCTCAAGGCCGGACAGGCCTGAACCCCTATGCATTTTGGAGAATGATGATGGTCATCACTCAGCAGAACTTGATGCAGATTCTTCCCGGTGCCGGCGCCAATGCCGGCATTTTTGTACCCGCCCTGAACACTGCCATGGCCCGTTGGGAAATCGACAACCCCCGACGCATTGCCGCCTTCCTCGCGCAGATCGGCCACGAGTCGGGCCACCTGCGTTATGTGAAGGAGCTGGGCAGCGATCGCTACCTGTCCCGTTACGACACCGGCGCCCTGGCCCTGCGCCTGGGCAACACGCCGGAGGCGGACGGCGACGGTCAGCGGTACTGCGGCAGGGGGCTGATCCAGGTTACAGGGCGCAACAATTACCGCGCCTGCAGCATGGCGCTGTTTGGCGACGAGCGTCTGCTGGAGTTGCCGCAGTTGCTCGAGCAACCGCGTTGGGCCGCCGAGTCGGCTGCCTGGTTCTGGCACTCGCGCGGGCTTAACGCGCTGGCCGACCGCGGTGAGTTCAACCGCATCACGCGGCATATCAACGGTGGCCTCAATGGCCTGGAGGATCGCCTCAAACTCTGGGCCCGCGCCCGCGAGGTGCTGTGTTGAACCGCTTGCACGCTGGCGTGCTGCTGAGCCTGGTGCTGCTGGCCTGCGCATTGACCTGGCAGGTCCAGGGCTGGCGCCTGGGCCGCCAGCTGGCGCAGCAGCAACAGGCCTGGGCATTCGAACGCCAGCAACTGGCCGAGCGTGCTGCCGCCGAGCTGCAGGGCGAACGCCAGCAACGTCATGTGCTGGAGCGCCAGCTGGATTTGAACGACAACACCCATTATCAGGAGCTTCTCGATGCACAACAGGCTCAGGCACGCTTGCGTGATCGGCTGGCTACTGCTGATCTGCGGTTGTCGGTCCTTCTCGACCGCGACGCCACCCCCGACCTGCCTGCCGCCCCCGGCGCCGGCAGCCTGGATCATGGCGCCCCACGCGCCCGACTTGACCCGGCGCATGCTCGACGAATTATCGCCATCACCGATGCCGGTGACGCCGGACTGATCGCCCTGCGCGCCTGCCAGGGTTACATACGCGCGCTCACACCTTGAGTGTTCAGCCACGCCGATAGCTGGTGTAGGGTAGGCGCCAGACCTTCAAGGAGCCCGCCATGGACCCGATCACCGCACTTTCTGCCCGGCTGGGGGAACACCTGCGCCGTTACAATGCCCAAGTCACCACGGCCGAGTCCTGCACCGGCGGTGGTATCGCCGAGGCCATCACACGTATTCCTGGCAGTTCGGCCTGGTTCGAAGCGGGCTACGTGACCTACTCCAACGCCCAGAAGACTCGCCAGCTGGGGGTAGACCAGGCACTGTTCCCGCAGGTCGGTGCGGTCAGCCAGGAAGTGGTCGAGGCCATGGTGCGCGGCGCCCAGGCTGCCAGCGGGGCACGCTTTGCCGTGGCGGTCAGCGGTGTGGCAGGGCCCGATGGCGGCTCGCCGGCCAAACCGGTGGGCACTGTATGGCTGGCCTGGGGCGACGGTGCGCATGTGGCCAGCGAGCGCCGGCACTTCGATGGCGACCGCGATGCGGTGCGCCGACAAACGGTAATCGCCGCCCTAGAGGGCTTGTTACAGCTTGGCGCAGAGTAAATCGCAAATCGGGGGTAGGCGGAAAGAAAACCCTGTGGAATAATACTGGCTACTTATACAGGTGTTGTGGCCGTCAGGCCCTATCGATGATTACGTGAGGACTTCAATGGACGACAACAAGAAGCGTGCCTTGGCTGCGGCCCTGGGTCAGATCGAACGTCAATTCGGTAAAGGCGCGGTCATGCGCATGGGCGATCACGATCGCCAGGCGATTCCGGCAATCTCGACCGGCTCGCTGGGTCTGGACATTGCTCTGGGCATCGGCGGCCTGCCAAAGGGCCGTATCGTCGAAATCTACGGTCCTGAGTCGTCGGGTAAGACCACGCTGACCCTGTCGGTGATCGCCCAGGCACAAAAAGCCGGCGCCACCTGCGCATTCGTCGACGCCGAACACGCCCTCGACCCCGAGTACGCCGGCAAGCTGGGCGTCAATGTCGACGACCTGCTGGTCTCGCAGCCGGACACCGGTGAGCAGGCCCTGGAAATCACCGACATGCTGGTGCGCTCCAACGCTGTCGACGTGATCATCGTCGACTCCGTGGCGGCCCTGGTACCCAAGGCCGAGATCGAAGGCGAAATGGGCGACATGCACGTGGGCCTGCAGGCTCGCCTGATGTCCCAGGCACTGCGCAAGATTACCGGCAACATCAAGAACGCCAACTGCCTGGTGATCTTCATCAACCAGATCCGCATGAAAATCGGCGTGATGTTCGGCAGCCCGGAAACCACCACAGGTGGTAACGCGCTGAAGTTCTACGCTTCGGTACGTCTGGACATCCGCCGTACCGGCGCGGTGAAGGAAGGCGACGAAGTGGTCGGCAGCGAAACCCGCGTCAAAATCGTCAAGAACAAGGTGGCGCCGCCGTTCCGCCAGGCCGAGTTCCAGATTCTGTATGGCAAGGGCATCTACCGCAACGGCGAGATCATCGACCTGGGCGTGCTGCACGGTTTCCTCGAAAAAGCCGGTGCCTGGTACAGCTACCAAGGCAGCAAGATCGGTCAGGGTAAAGCCAACTCCGCCAAGTTCCTGGCAGAGAACCCGGAAATCGCCGCGACCCTCGAGAAGCAGATCCGCGACAAGCTGCTGACCGGTGGTGTTGAAGCTGCAGCTGCTGCGGCTGCTGGTAAAACGGCTGCTGCAGAACCTGAAGATGATCTGGTCGACGCTGACGCCGACGCCAACTTCTGATTTGCAGATAGACCATGTCCGTCGTACTCGATACCCCCGTCGCCGTAAGGCGGACAGCTATGGACCTGCTCGCGCGACGCGAGCATGGTCGTGTCGAGCTGACGCGCAAGTTGCGTCAGCGCGGCGCTGAGCTCGAATTGATCGACCAGGAACTCGACCGTCTGACGGAAGAGGGCCTGCTCAGCGAAGCGCGCTATCTCGAAAGTTTCATCAGTTACCGCTCCCGTTCGGGCTATGGCCCTGCGCGTATCCGTGAAGAGCTCAGTCAGCGCGGTTTGCAGCGTAGTGATATCGAACAGGCCTTGCGTGAGTGCGGCATCGACTGGCAAAGCCTGCTGATCGATGTATGGCAACGCAAGTTTTCCGGGCAACTGCCCTCCGATCCGCGCAGTCGCGCACAGCAAACCCGTTTTCTGGTCTACCGTGGTTTTTCCATGGAGATGGTCGGTCGTGTGCTGAGTGGTCGCAGCCTGGACGATTGAGCGATGGCCGACCCCGAAAGGGGGTAGGCCAGGCATGTTCACGGTGTGGCTGTTCAGGTGACCTTGAGGGGTTCACGTGCCCGTTGCGGGGCTTCATTGTGCTGAGGCTTTGCCCAGTTTTCCGAGCGGTTGATGAAGTCCACCAGCTCGCGCAGGCGGCCCTGATCGCGTCCATTGAAGGCAAAAGCCAGGCGTGACAAGTGGCTGAACTGTGCCTCGTCATGCTCCTCGCCTGCATAGGCGTGCTGATGGAAGTCGCCACTCAGGCGCAGGTCGGCGAAGGACTGCTGGATGTCGAGCAGGGCCGCTTCGCTGAGCGGGTGGTGTGTGCGAATCACGAACTGGTTCTTCAGCCAGCGGCTGGAGTGGTAGTTGCTGTAGAACTGGTTGATTTCCGCTACCGCATCGTCGGCGTTGTTCACCAGGCGCACCAGCTTCAGATCGTTCGGCAGGATGTAGCGATTGCCTTCCAGCTGGCGGGTAATGAAGTCCAGTGCATCCTGCCAGAAGGTCCCCCCCGGTGAGTCGAGCAGTACCACCGGCACCAGCGGACTCTTGCCGGTCTGGATCAGGGTCAGCACTTCCAGGGCCTCGTCCAGGGTGCCGAAACCGCCCGGGCACAGTACCAGCGCGTCAGCTTCCTTGACGAAGAACAGCTTGCGAATGAAAAAGAAGTGGAACGGCAGCAACTTGTCCGTTCCATCCACCGTGGCATTGGCGTGCTGCTCGAAGGGCAGGGTGATGTTGAAGCCCAGGCAGTTGTCGACGCCTGCGCCTTCGTGAGCCGCAGCCATGATGCCGCCCCCGGCCCCGGTGATCACCATCAGGTCCGAGCGCGCCAGGGTCGCACCCAGCTCGCGGGCCAGGGCATACATGGGGTGTTCGACCGGGGTGCGTGCCGAGCCGAACACGGTGACCTTGCGTCGCCCCTTGTACTGGTGCAGCACACGGAAGGCGTGGTCGAGTTCACGCAGTGCCTGCAGGGTGATCTTGGCGCTCCAGCGGTCGCTGTCATCGTGCGCCATGCGCAACACGGTCAGCATCATGTCCCGGTACAGTGGCAGGTTGGGGCTGTTGGGGGCGACCAGGTTGAGCTGTTGTTCGAGGTGGGTCAGGTCGATTGCATTGTTCTTGAAATGGTTGGCTAGCAATTCGTTGGTCTGGTACGGCATTCAACTTCTCCTTTTGCAGCAAAACCTTCGGCCTGGCCGCACATCGGTCAGGCCCCTCTGCTTGTCCGCAAAGTGAAAGGTCCTGGCTATAAATCTAGACCTTGTCGCAGGGTTATGCCGGTGTCGATCGTGGGCTCGCGAGGACGCGGCAGGCAATGGGCTGTACATGATGTTCAGGTGGGACCCGGGCGGACAAGCCGGGCCCGAACTGCGCAGTACAGGCCAACAACCGGGGCCTGAAGTGACAAGGCCTGTAGTGACCGTGCGTAGAGTACGCGTCACATTCAGGCCTTGATCGCTGAGCTGCGCGCCGATGGCGAGCAGCGGCGCAACAGAGAACGCTGGTTACTTCTTCTTCTGCCCGGAAACGCAACTGGCCTTGTTGAACGACTGGTCGATCACCGGGCGGTTGGTCTTGTACTCGGTGAAACGGTAGGTCAGCACAGCACCGCGGTCCATCAACTGGCGAAAGCCGGTGTTACGGCACACGCTGTCTCCCAGTTGGCCGCGCATGACTTCCGGGTTTTGCTGCATTTTTTGTGCATGGCCGGCGCGAACGCTGAGGTGGTTGATCAACTGGTTGCCTTCGACAGTGTAGCCCTGATCGAGGATGTCTTCGTTGATTGCCCGAGGGGTACCCACGCTGCTTTCCTTGGCGACTTCTTGAAGCTTCTGGTTCAGGGCGTACTCTTGCTTGGAGACGGCATGCGCGCCCAACGGCAGGGCAAGCAACAGGCTCAAGGATGGGGCAATGAAACGCAGCATGAATCTCTCCTGGTTCGATAACTGGCGATTTGACCGGTCATTGCGCGCAGTGTTCCGTCACAGGCGCGATGGCAGTACTGGCAGGTCTGTACAGGCTGGAGATTATAAGGGAGTAGCGCGCAACGCTGCACGGCAAATACGGCCAGTGGAGGCGGGCTCTGGTAAACTGCCGGGGTTTTAGTCTCGCTGAGCCTGCGTCGTGCCCTGCCTTTATTGCCATCCCCATTGCCACCGTTGCGCCCTGTCATGAGCCATGCCGTCTCGCGCCTGCGCGCCGAGCGCCTGGCGCGCAGTGTCAAACCCTTCGTCGCGCGCGGCTCGCGTGCGCCACGCTGTCCCGGCTGCCGGGTAATCCCCGAATACTGTCTGTGTGCCTGGCGCCCGCGGGTGCAGGCGCACTCGGGCATTTGCCTGCTCATGCATGACACCGAACCACTCAAGCCTACGAACACGGGCTGGCTGATTGCCGACGTGATCGATGACACCACGGCGTTTGCCTGGGAGCGCAAGGCGATGGATGCACAGTTGCAGGCGCTGCTCGATGATCCACAGTGGCAGCCCTACATCGTTTTCCCGGGTGAGTTCGTGGCGCCGGAGCGAGTGGTCAGCAGCGTCGCCCCAGCGTCGGGCAAGCGCCCGCTGTTCATTCTGCTGGATGCCACGTGGCCCGAAGCCCGCAAGATGTTTCGCAAAAGCCCGTACTTGGAACGGTTCCCGGTGCTCAATCTGCAGCCTGAACAGATCTCGCGCTACACATTGCGCCGCTCGCGGCGCGACGACCATTTCTGTACCGCTGAAGTGGCAGCCATGTGTCTGGAACTGGCCGATGACCAGCAGGCCTCGCAGGCACTGGATGCCTATCTGGACGTATTCAGCACCCATTATCTGGGTGCCAAAAACAGGCTTGTGCTGGATGAAGACGATGCCGTGCACCAAAAACTGCGGCCCTTCCTATAGTTCAAGGGGCAAGTACGTCACTTTGCTTCATAATGTGTGCACTGGCGCCATGGGCTACGAGACAACCACCGGGCTTTGAACTTGACCACCCGGTCCGGGCTCGGCATCCTTGGCGCCGATTCGGGCACGACGAAGGCTTGAATGCTGTTTTCCTGGCCCCGACGTGCCTTTTTGGCTTCCGGCACTGCCGCCCGATGCCCTTGAGCTGCCCCGCCAGGCGCCCGCACGCTGGCTGCGCCTGCACAGAACAGGATCATTAGATCGATGGCCACATACGAAATCCTGATTGCCGATGACCACCCGCTGTTTCGCAGTGCGCTGCGCCAGGCCGTTACCCTGGGCCTTGGTCCGGACGTTCGACTGGTTGAGGTGGCAAGCATCGCCGAACTGGAAACCCGCCTGGCCGAGAAAAACGACTGGGACCTGGTGCTGCTGGACCTGAACATGCCCGGTGCCTATGGTTTCTCGGGTCTGGTGCTGCTGCGCGGTCAGTATCCGCAAATCCCGGTGGTGATGGTCTCGGCCCAGGAAGAGGCGGCCGTGGTGGTAAAGTCCCGAGAATTCGGTGCCAGCGGCTTTATCCCAAAATCCAGCCCGCTGGAGCAGATTCAGGACGCGGTCAAGAAAGTGCTCGATGGCGATGTCTGGTGGCCGCCGCAAGCCTTCGAGAAGATCGATGTGTCCGCTGAAGCCAAGGCCGCCAGCGAGGGCCTGGCCAGCCTTACCCCACAGCAATTCCGCGTGTTGACCATGGTGTGCGAAGGCCTGCTGAACAAGCAGATTGCCTATGAGCTGAGCGTGTCGGAGGCCACCATCAAGGCCCACGTCACCGCGATCTTCCGCAAGCTGGGCGTGCGTACGCGCACCCAGGCCGCGTTGTTGCTGCAACAATTGGAATCGGTTTCAACGAATTAAGGCCACTGGCCTTCACGCTTTTTTGACTCGGCGTGCACTAGCCTGCATCGCTCCTCATTGGGTTCAAGTGGCTTTCTATGTCGCCTTTCAAGGGCCAGACCGGCCTTAAACGAGTGTTCAACGCCGCCGGCTATTCGTTCGACGGCCTGCGCGCCGCCTTTACCGGCGAAGCGGCGTTTCGTCAGTTGGTGCTGCTCAACGTGGTGCTGATCCCGGTCGCCTTCTGGCTGGATGTAAGCCGTGCCGAACGCGCGATCCTGATCGCGGTGTGCCTGCTGGGGCTGATCGTCGAGCTGCTCAACTCTGCCGTGGAAGCCGCGATCGATCGTATTTCCCTGGACCGCCACCCGTTGTCCAAGAACGCCAAGGACATGGGCAGTGCTGCCCAGTTCGTGGCGTTGAGCATCGTGGCGGTGGTGTGGGCGGTGATTCTGCTCTAGGCAATGTGCGGCAGCACGATTTCGTCGCTGCGTCGTACCCCGGCGGTAAAATTGCGGCACAACTCCAGAAACTCGCGCATCGCCGAGGTCTGGTACTTCTGCTTGTGCCAGATGAAGTAGAACTGCCGCGCCAGGTCCAGGTCGGGAGTTTCCACCGCCACCAGGCTGCCGCGACGAAACGCATCGCGCAGCGCCAGACGTGAAATGCAGCCGATCCCGAGCCCTGATTCCACCGCGCGCTTGATCGCTTCGGTATGTTCCAGCTCCAGGCGGATGTTGAGTGTCGAGCGATGGTGGCGCATCGCCTGGTCAAAGGTCAGGCGCGTGCCTGAACCCTGCTCGCGCAGAATCCAGGCTTCATGGGTCAGTTCCTCAAGGCTGGCGCGACCCTTGAGCGCCAAGGGGTGCTGCGGCGCGCAGAACACCACCAGTTCGTCCTCGACCCAGGGCTGAACCTCCAGGTCGGGGTGGTTGCAATCGCCTTCTATAAGACCCAGATCAATTTCATAGTGCGCGACCTGATGCACGATATGGGCGGTGTTCTGTACATGCAGTTTGACCTGGCTCTCCGGGTGAACCTGCATGAAGCTGCCGATCAGCAAGGTGGCCAGGTAGTTGCCAATGGTCAGTGTGGCGCCCACTGCCAGAGAGCCGAAGCCGGACTTGCCGTTGAGCAGGTCCTCGATTTCCTTGGCCTGGTCGAGCAGGGCCACGGCCTGGGGCAGCAACTGGTGCCCCAGTGCATTGAGGCTCAGGCGCTTGCCGGCACGATCGAACAGCTGACAGCTGGATTGCCGTTCAAGCTCGGTGATGGAGGTGCTCGCAGCCGACTGCGACAGCGCCAGTATCCCGGCCGCACGGGAGACGCTCTGGTGTTGCGCGACGGCCACGAAGACCTGAAGTTGACGCAGTGTAAATCGCATATCTATATAACCGATAAGACATATCTTGATAATTCATTTAACAGATATTGTCGCTCGCACTAAACTATCGCGCAATCGCGCTCACGGTCAGCGCTGCGTTATTTTTCAGGAGCCCCCGTACATGAGCAACATGAACCACGAACGTGTCCTCAGTGTTCATCACTGGAACGACACCCTGTTCAGCTTCAAGTGCACCCGCGACCCGGGCCTGCGCTTCGAGAACGGTCAGTTCGTGATGATCGGCCTGCAACAGCCTAACGGCCGCCCGCTCATGCGCGCCTATTCGATCGCCAGCCCTAACTGGGAAGAGCATCTGGAGTTCTTCAGCATCAAGGTGCCGGACGGCCCGCTGACCTCGCAGTTGCAGCACCTGAAGGAAGGCGACGAGATCATCATCAGCAAGAAGCCTACCGGCACCCTGGTGCTGGATGACCTGAACCCGGGCAAGCACCTGTACCTGCTGAGCACCGGCACTGGCCTGGCACCGTTCATGAGCGTCATCCAGGACCCGGAAACCTACGAGCGCTTCGAGAAAGTGATCCTGGTCCACGGTGTGCGCTACGTCAACGAAGTGGCCTATCGCGAGTTCATCACCGAGCACCTGCCGCAGAACGAGTTCTTCGGTGAGGCGCTGCGTGAAAAACTGATCTACTACCCCACCGTCACCCGCGAGCCGTTCGAGAATCAGGGTCGCCTGACTGACCTGATGCGCAGCGGCAAACTGTTCAGCGACATCGGCCTGCCGCCGATCAACCCGCAGGACGATCGTGCGATGATCTGCGGTAGCCCGAGCATGCTGGATGAAACCAGCGAAGTCCTGAACAGCTTCGGCCTGAAAGTCTCCGCGCGCATGCGCGAGCCAGGTGACTATCTGATCGAGCGTGCGTTCGTCGAGAAGTAAGCAGGCAGTACCAATAAAAAACGCAGACCGTGGTCTGCGTTTTTTTTTGCCCTGGATTTGTGGTGCGGCATTCGCCGGCGCGGCGTTCCTGCTACCTTGCGGGCGCCGGCCCTACGCCTCGCGCACCACCTCCAGCACCCGGATCGTATCCAGCTGAGGGTAGTGCCAGCGTACCTGCACGTCCCAGAACCTGACCCCGTACACACGCTCGACCGGGGGCACCTGATAGGCCGGGCGTGGATCCTGTGCCAGGCATTGTTCTATCAGCTCCACCAACGGCTCTGCGAGACGCAGCGCATGCGCATGGGCCTGCTGCAGTGCCGAGTCGCTCCACTGCACCGTGATCGGCGCAGGCGGGGCGCTGGCAATGTGATTGACCGCCCCGGCTACGCTGTCGGCATAGGGTACATAGGGCTTGATATCGATGACCGGCGTGCCGTCCAGCAGGTCGATGCCCGACAGCAGCAGTCGCCCGGCCTCGACGCCCTCCAGCTTCACCACCGACTGCCCGATGCCGTTTGGCCGGTGGGTGGCGCGGGTGGCGAACACGCCCATCGACGTGTTGCCGCCCAGGCGCGGCGGGCGCACCTTCAGGCGCGGCTTTTCTTCCAGGGCCTGATGAAACAGGAACAGCAGCCACACGTGGCTGACCTGCTCTAGCCCGGCAACCGCTTCCCCCTGATCGAAAGGCGATACCAGCTCCAGCACCCCGCGCGCAGCCGGAGCCAGCTGCGGTTGGCGCGGGATGGCGAACTTCTCCTTGAAGCAGGAGCGCACGTAGCCGACCGGCTCGACACTGTAGGCCATGATCGAATCAGCCACGCACTCGCAGGGTCAGGCCCTTGAGGAAGTTGCGCAGCAACTGGTCGCCACAGGGGCGGTAGTTGCTGTTGCCGACCTTGCGGAACAGGGCGCTGAGTTCAGGCTTGGATACCGAAAAATCCGCCGCCTTGAGAATGGCATGCAGGTCGTCTTCCTTGAGCTCGAAGGCCACCCGCAGTTTTTTCAGGATGATGTTGTTGGTGACCGGCAGTTCGACCGGCAGAGGCGGGCGGCTCTCGTCGCGACCACGCTTGAACACCACCAGGCCATCGAGAAAATGCGCGATGACCTCGTCCGGGCAGCGCACGAAGCCTTCTTCCTCGTCTTTTTTCAGGTAGCTGGCAATGTCGGCATCGCTGACGTCAAAACCGTTGATGCGGGTGATCTCTGCCAGTTTGGCATCGCTGATATCCAGCATGTAGCGCAGGCTGCGCAGCACATCGTTGTGAATCATTGGACAATCCTGATCAAGTGGCAACGCCCGAGTGGCGAGGCCTAGAATTTTTCTTTGCTGGACAGGTAGCGCCACTGGCCCAGCGGCAGCTTGCTCATGGCCACGCCGCCCAGGCGGATACGGCGCATGCTGACCACGCTGACACCGACACTGCGGCACAGCAGTTCGATCAGCCCCGGCGCCGGGTTTTTCAGCACCATGCGCAGGCGCGTCTCGTTCTGCCAGCTGGCCTTGATGCGGGGCAGTTCCTGGCCCTTCCAGGTGAAACCGCGGTTAAGGCGTTCGAGACCATGGGCGACCATCTCGCCGCTGACCTCGACCACATACTCCTGCTCCAGCTTGGCCAGGTCCGAGGTGACCTTGCGCACGGCACGCCAGTCCTGGCTGTACACCTGCAGGCCGCTGGCGCCCTGTTGCAGCTCGGCGACGCAGGTCAGCCGGGCAAAGTGGCCCTTGAGCGGGCGATGCCCTTCGGCGTGGGCCTCGGACAAGGTGGCCGGGGTCATGCTCAGGCGAGCGCTTTCGCTGTCCTGGTCGGCGGCCTGGTGCAGCAGCAGGGTTACCGGTTCCAGGGCTTCGGCCTTGGCGCCCGGCAGCAGGGCGACGACCTGGCCGTCGACCTTGAGCTGTGGCTCGTCGACGACGTTGCCGTCAACGGTCACCCAACCGCCTTCGATATAGAGTTCGGCCTCCCGTCGGGAGCAGCCGACCAGTTCGATAAGGCGTTTGGAAAGACGAATGGGTTCAGACATGACGGCGGCCGTGGCACAGGGAAAGGCGCCCATTGTAACCGCCCGGGCGAGCGAAGGCCCGGCTACATTCGTGCCGGGCGGCTATTAATGCCGTGAGGGGATGATTTTCGGATCGGCCTTACAGCGTCCTTCAGCCCGTGCTCGCAGACTGTGTACGACCTAGCCTGAGGTGAAGCAGGGGGTAGGGTTTGCCCATGCCGTCCTTTTCCGAGCGCCCGATGACTTCGAAGCCTTGGCTGGCATAGAAGCCGATGGCCTGGGGATTCTGCTCGTTGACGTCGAGCTCATCGGCGTTCAGCTCATTGATGGCATGCCGCAGCAACTGCTTGCCGATGCCCTGACCGCGATACTGCGGGTCGACGAACAGCATTTCGACACGCCCGGCCGCTACACCGGCAAAGCCGGTGATGCGTTGCTGGCTGTCCTTGCAGCAGATCAGCATCACTGCATCCAGGTACTTGGGCACCAGTTCACGCAGCAGCACGATGTAGCTTTCGGGGAGAAAATCGTGGGTGGCACGTACCGAGGCTTCCCATACCTGCAGCAGGCGAGGGTAGTCGTGGGGGCTAGGGGTTTGCACGGTGGAATGCGCGCGCATCGCAGGGTCTCCTGGGGTGTCCGTACTGGACACGATAGTCCAATAAAAAGCCCCGCCATGATGGCAGGGCTTTTCCAGGCCGCAAAGCGTCAGACAGGCTCGGCCCACAGGTCGTATTCGTCGGCATCGGTGACGACGCACCAGACCTTGTCCCCCGGCTTGAAGCCGTGGTCGCCGTCGATGAACACATTGCCGTCGATCTCCGGGGCGTCGAAGAAGCTGCGGCCCACCGAGCCCTGCTCCTCGACTTCGTCGATCAGCACTTCGATGCGCTTGCCGATGCGCAGTTGCAGACGCGCGCTGCTGATGGCCTGCTGGTGGGCCATGAAGCGATCCCAGCGGTCCTGCTTGACGTCATCAGGAACCACGGGCAGGTCCAGGTCGTTGGCCGGTGCGCCTTCGACGGGCGAGTACTGGAAGCAGCCGACGCGGTCGAGCTGGGCTTCGGTGAGCCAGTCGAGCAGGTACTGGAAGTCTTCCTCGGTCTCGCCGGGGAAGCCGACGATGAAGGTGGAGCGGATGATCAGCTCCGGGCACTGTTCGCGCCATTTCTTGATGCGTGCCAGGGTCTTGTCTTCGAAGGCAGGGCGCTTCATCGACTTGAGCACTTTGGGGCTGGCGTGCTGGAACGGGATGTCCAGGTAAGGCAGCAGCTTGCCGGCGGCCATCAGCGGGATCACGTCATCGACGTTCGGGTACGGGTACACATAGTGCAGGCGCACCCACACGCCCAGGCTGCCGAGCGCTTCGCACAGCTCGAGCATGCGCGTCTTGACCGGCCGGCCGTTCCAGAAGTCGGTCTTGTACTTGACGTCGACGCCGTAGGCGCTGGTGTCCTGGGAGATCACCAGCAGCTCCTTGACGCCGGCCTTGACCAGGCGCTCGGCCTCGCTAAGCACCTCGCCCACCGGGCGGCTGACCAGCTTGCCACGCATCGACGGAATGATGCAGAAGCTGCAGGTGTGGTTGCAGCCTTCGGAAATCTTCAGGTAGGCGTAGTGACGCGGGGTCAGCTTGACACCCTGGGGCGGCACCAGATCGATCAGCGGATTGTGGTCCTGACGTGGTGGCACCACTTCGTGCACGGCGTTGACCACCTGCTCGTACTGCTGCGGCCCGGACACCGACAACACGCTGGGGTGCACGTCGCGAATGTTGTTGGCGTCGACACCCATGCAGCCGGTAACGATGACCTTGCCGTTTTCCTTGATGGCCTCGCCGATCACTTCCAGCGATTCGGCCTTGGCCGAGTCGATGAAGCCACAGGTGTTGACCACCACCACGTCGGCATCCTCGTAGGTGGGCACGACTTCATAGCCTTCCATGCGCAGCTGGGTCAGGATGCGCTCGGAATCGACCAGGGCTTTGGGGCAACCCAGGGAAACGAAGCCGACCTTTGGCGTGGTGGGCGTGGCGGTGGTGGACATGGTTAACCTCGGTGTAGAGGGGCTGCTTGGCACGCGAAGGTGGCAGCCCTGACGGGCGCTTTGGGGCGCCTCTGATCAAAAAGTGCGCAATTCTAGCGAGGCACAACGCGCTTGACTAGCAGAAATGCGACGAACGCTGCGCTATGCTTCGCGCCATCGCTCCCGCGTCGTTCAGCGCTGCGTTCGGCACGCTGCGACGGGTTGCAAAAATGATAGCGCCTGGCGCGAATTTCGCCGGCCTCTGGGTCTTGGTTGCGGGAGTGGTTGATGGTTCAGGCAAGCAGTCAGGCCAATGCCGGGCAGACGGCGGCAAAGCCGCTGAGCCTGCTGGTGGCGGCAGTCGGGGTGGTATACGGCGATATCGGTACCAGCCCCTTGTATACCCTCAAGGAAGTCTTCTCCGGCGGCTACGGGGTGCCGGTCAACCATGATGGTGTGCTGGGCATCCTGGCGTTGATCCTGTGGTCGCTGATCTGGGTGGTGTCGATCAAGTACGTGCTGTTCATCCTGCGCGCGGACAACCAGGGGGAGGGTGGCATCATGGCCCTGACCGCGCTGGCCCGACGAGCGGCTGCACCTTATCCCAGGTTGCGTGCGCTGCTGGTGGTGTTCGGCTTGTTCGGTGCGGCGCTGTTCTATGGCGACAGCATGATCACCCCGGCGATTTCGGTGCTGTCGGCGGTCGAAGGCATGCAACTGGCGTTCGATGGCATCGATCACTGGGTGATACCGGTGGCGCTGGTCGTGCTGGTGGCGCTGTTCCTGATCCAGAAGCACGGTACCGCGCGCATCGGCATTCTGTTCGGGCCGGTGATGGTGGCCTGGTTCGTGGTGCTGGCGGCCCTGGGCGTGCACGGCATCGTCCAGCGCCCCGAAGTGCTGCAGGCGCTCAACCCGATCTGGGCTGTGCGCTTCTTCATCGTCCACCCCGGCATGGGCGTGGCGATTCTGGGCGCCGTGGTGCTGGCGCTGACCGGGGCCGAGGCCTTGTACGCCGACATGGGGCATTTTGGCCGCAAACCGATCGCGCGGGCGTGGTTCGCGCTGGTGCTGCCGGCGCTGGTGCTCAACTATTTCGGTCAGGGCGCATTGCTGCTGGAGAACCCCGAAGCGGCACGCAACCCGTTCTACCTGCTGGCCCCCGGCTGGGCGCTGGTGCCGCTGGTCGGGCTGGCCACCCTGGCCACCGTGATCGCTTCCCAGGCGGTGATTTCCGGGGCCTTCTCCCTCACCCGCCAGGCCATCCAGCTTGGTTATGTGCCGCGCATGCAGATCCAGCACACCTCCAGCGACGAGCAGGGGCAGATCTACATCGGGGCGGTCAACTGGTCGCTGATGGTCGGGGTGATCCTGCTGGTGCTGGGCTTCGAGTCCTCCGGCGCGCTGGCGTCGGCCTATGGCGTTGCGGTAACCGGGACCATGCTGATCACCACCATCCTGGTGTCGGCGGTGATGTTGCTGCTGTGGAAGTGGCCACCGCTGCTGGCGGTACCGGTACTGCTGGGCTTTCTGTTCGTCGACGGGCTGTTCTTTGCCGCCAACGTGCCCAAGGTGCTGCAGGGTGGGGCATTCCCGGTGCTGGCAGGGATTGCGCTGTTCATCCTGATGACCACCTGGAAGCGCGGCAAGCAGATCCTGGTGGAGCGCCTGGATGAAGGCGCGTTGCCATTGCCGGTGTTCATCGCCAGCATCCGCGTGCAGCCGCCGCACCGTGTGGAAGGTACGGCGGTGTTCCTGACCGCACGTTCGGACGCGGTGCCCCATGCGCTGCTGCACAACATGCTGCACAACCAGGTGCTGCACCGCCAGGTGGTGTTGCTCACCGTGGTCAACGAGGATTCACCGCGGGTACCGCCACAGCGGCGTTTCGAGGTGGAGGGGTATGGCGAGGGGTTCTACCGGGTGATCCTGCATTTCGGCTTCATGGACGAGCCGGACGTGCCGGCGGCGTTGAAGCTGTGTCACCTGGACGAGCTGGATTTCAGCCCCATGCGCACCACCTACTTCCTCAGCCGCGAGACGGTGATCGCATCCAAGCTGGTGGGCATGTCGCGCTGGCGCGGGGTGCTGTTTGCCTTCCTGCTGAAGAATGCCAACGGCAACCTGAGGTTCTTCAACCTGCCATTGAACCGGGTGATCGAGCTGGGTACGCAGGTGGAGATCTAGCGGGGGCTTTCGCCGCTAAGGCGGCTCCTGCAGGATGCGATCCGTTGCAGGAGCCGGCCTTGCCGGCGAGGCTTCTACTGTTCAGCGACGCTGGACTTCCCCTGGCGCGTTTCGATCTCGCTGATCAGGCGCTTGGCCAGGGCCGGGTAGTTTTCGTCGAAGTGGTGCCCGCCGGGCAGCTTCACGCGCTCACCCACGGCGGTATGGTCGGTGCAGCCGCTTTCATCGGCCTCTTCTTCACCATAGATGCACAGCACCTTGCTCGGCGGCATCCTGGCCATCTCAGGCCCGGTTGGCGCCTCCTTGCCGGCATTGCCCAGCCAGCCCTCGACCTCGATCTCGAAACTGCCACTGCGCGCGAACGCCAGCAGAATCACCGCATCGATGCGCTTCTGGTCTTCGGGTGGCAAGCGGTTGTAGATCGCCGGCAGCACGTCGGCACCGAATGAATAGCCGGTCAGTACGAAGCGTTTGGTGCCCCACTTCTGGCGGTAGTGCTGCATCAGCTCGGACAGGTCGACTGCGCTCTGCTCCGGTGTCTTGTGCTGCCAGTAGTAGCGCAGAGTATCGATGCCCACCACCGGGTAGCCCAGCTTGGCCATCTCGCCCGCCACGTCGCGGTCAAGGTCGCGCCAGCCGCCATCGCCGGACAGGAACAGCGTCACGGTGTCGGTGGTCTGGCCGGCCGGTACCTCCACCACCGGAATGCTCAATGCATTGCCATCCACGCCCAGCAGGGCCTGGGTCAGCTGGGCCTTGAGCACCTGGGGCAGGTGGATGTCGTAATCGCTGATGCTGGTCTGTGCATTGGCCTGGTCGCGCACGAAGGCGGCGCTGGCGTCATCCGGGTTGTCGTTCCAGGCCACGTTCCAGTGACCATGGGCGGCCGACTTGGGCAGCGCGGCGCTGCAGCCGGGCTGCTCGATGCTGAACCCCACGGAGATGGCCTGGGCCTTGTCGTTGGTCTGCCCGGCCAGCCAGCTCCAGGCCAGCCCGGCTCCCGGGCCGATGCCGGCAACCAGCGTCGGCGTGCCCTGCAACTGTTGCAAGGCCTGCTGCAGCGCCTGCTGCTGCAGGTTGCAGTCGCTCGGCGGCAGGATCACCTGTACCAGCTGGGCGCGGGCACTCTGGCTCAGGTCGATCAGTTGCTTGTCGCTCAGGGCCTGGTCCTGCGGCACGGCCACAGCCACCAGGTCCTTGCCTCGCGTGCTTGGGGTAACCCGCACCAGGCTGCTGCCATCGGCCAGGGTCAAATGTTCAAGGTGCGGTTGCGGGGCAGGGCGGGCCCACAGCCAGAAGCCCAGGGCCGCCGCGAGCAGGGCCAGCACCAGGGCGGCCAGTACATGAAGCCAGTAGCGTCGAATCATCAGCGTTTCACCAATCCGGTCAGGCCGCCTGCAATCAGGGCGGCGGTATCGGCCAGGGCCACCAGGGGATCGAGCCCGGCGGGTACGGCCATGTAACGGGGTTCCCAGTCAGGCTGGAACTTGTCTTTGAAGCGGCGCAGGCCCTGGAAGTTGTACAGTTGCTCGCCGCGCTGGAACACCATCGAGCCCAGGCGCTGGGTCAGAGGTGCGCCGCGACGCGGCTGCAGCCCGGACAACGGCACCATGCCGAGGCTGAAGCGCGCATATCCATGCGTCTTGTAGTGTTGGATCAGGCCGATCATCAGAAACTCCATGGTCAGCTTCGGTGCTTGCGGGTGCGCGCGCATCAGGTCCAGGCTGGCCAGCTCGCGGCTGTGGGTTTCGAGCAGGTTGGCAAAGGCCACCGGCTGGCCCTGGAAGCGAATCAGCGCGATGCGGAAGTGCTGCAGGTACTCTGCGCTGAAGCGGCCCAGCGAAAAGCCTTTTTCGCGCACGTTCTTGCCTTCGAGCCAGGCATCGGAAATCACCTTCAGTTCCTCGAGCGGGGCTTGCCCGGGCTCGTGGATCTCCAGGCTCAGGCCGTCGCGCCCGCCGCGGTTCCAGGTATAGCGCAGGTCTTTCATCTCCTTGCCCTTGGCGTCGAGGTCGAAGCGCAGCAGGTCCACGCGGGCCTCTTCGCCCAGCTTGATCGCGGTCAGGCCGATGTCCATGTAGAAGGGCAGGTTCTCGGCACGCACCTGGTAGAACACCGGTCGAGCGTGGTGGATATCGCACAGGTCGCGAAACTGCCAGATCATCTCGGCGCGGCGCTGGGCCGGGCCGATCGGGTCGTACAGCGCCACCAGGCTGCGCCCGCGGCGGGCGTACATCAGGAAGGCGTCATCCTGAGGGTGGAACAGCAACGCCTTGTCGCCGGTCAGCGCCAGGCCGCCATCGGGCTGGTCGGAGCTCTGCAGGATGCGGTTGGCCCGTTGCAGCTCGTCACCTGTAGGCAGGTGGATGGTCGGGCGTGCGGTACGCAGCAGCCAGGTCAGTGCAACGATCACCAGCAGTACCGCGCTACCGAGCAATGAGCGCAGCCCGCGCGGGGCATCGGCGTCCAGGGTGAACTGCCACCACAACTGGTGGCTGTAGGGCACGTCCTGGTAGGCGAACAGCAGCAGCCACACCGACGCGCCGATCACGCAGGCACTGGCCACCACGTAGACCGGCGAGAAGGGCAGCTCGAGCAGTCGGCTGGGCCGGTAGAACGAACCGCGGAACACTGCCAGCAGGCAGGCGGTAAACGTCAGTAGGCTGGCCTCTTCCCAGTCGAAGCCCTTTAGCAGCGACAGCAGGGCGCCGACCAGCAGCAGCACGGTGGTGAGTATCCAGGCTGCCGACAGGCGCCGCCGCAGTCCCTGGGCCAGCAGCAGGCACAGCACGCCGATCAGGCTGGCGCCGAAGTGCGAGGCATCGATCAAGCGGTGCGGCACCAGGAAACCCAGGTGCTCCAGGCGCGTGTCGATTTCAGGCGTGGCCCCGGAGAACAACAGCACCACGCCCGACAGGAACACCAGAATCGCCAGTACCGGTGCGGCAAGCCCGGAGGCCACCTTCATGGCCTGGCGCGCGAACAGAAAGCGCTTGGCTTCGCTGGCCAGCAGGACCACGCAGGCCACCAGCAGCGGCAGCACGACATAGATCAGGCGGTACAGCAGCAGCGCAGCGGCAAGTGGCGCTGCCCCCAGCTGGTCGGCGAAGGCGGCCAGCAGGATGGCCTCGAAGACCCCGACCCCGCCGGGCACGTGGCTGAGCACACCGGCAGCCAGGGCCAGCAGGTACACCAGCAGGAACGCACCGAAGGGCGGAGCCTCGGGCAGCAGCAGGTACAGCACCGTGGCGGCGGCAGCCACGTCCAGTGCGGTGATCAGCAACTGCAGCAAGGTCAGGCGCGCGCCCGGCAGGCGCAGTGTGCGTCGGCGTATGCGTACCAGCAGGTTGTCGGCCAGCGGCTGTTCCGGCAGTCGACGCCGGTACAGCCCGTAGGCCAGGGCCATGCTCAGGCCCAGTACCGCGACGGCGATGGCTGCCAGTACCGGGGCCGGCGTGCGCAGCGCCATGGCCGCGGCGGGCAGGTTGCTCAGGGTGGCCAGCGCTGCCAGCGGCGGCAGCGCGCAGCCCAGCGACAGGCTGGCAAACAGCGTCATGCGGGCCACTTCGGCACCGCCTATGCCGTGGCGGGCGTACAACCGGTAACGCACCGAGCCGCCGGACAGCAGCGACAACCCGATCGCGTTGCCGATGGCGAATGCACAGAAGCCGCCCATGGCCAGGGTGGCTGAAGGCAGCCGGACCCCGGCATAACGGCTGGCTGACCATTCATAGCCCAGCAGGATGACAAAGCCTGCGACCGTGGCCAGCAGTGCACCGGCCAGGGCGGGCTTGGGCACACTCAGCAGCGAATCGTGCAGGGCATAGATATCCAGCTCGCTGAGCAGATGGCGACAGGCAATCAGGGCGATGCCGAACAGTAGCAGGGTGACCGCCAGGCCGATCGGCTGACGATACCGGCTGAGCAGTTCCAGCCAGCGCAGGCGATGCGGGGCGATGGGCTGGGCGGCGCTAACAGGGGTTTCTGCTTCGGGCGTTTGTGGGCGCATCAATCACCTTTTTGGATTGCGCGCGACTGGACGATGTATCCGACCAAGTTACCAATCCCTATGGAAAAATAATGTCTGAATCTTACTCGCGATCATGCCGATCCGCGCCCATCAGGATAGTTAAAGAAGTTTCATGCTGCCGCAAGGGCATGGAGAGGAGGGGAAGGTAACTTTTCGCCAGACGCAAAAAAGGCCACTTTTTTCAAAGTGGCCTTTTCTGTTGTTTGGTTGCGGGAGCCGGATTTGAACCGACGACCTTCGGGTTATGAGCCCGACGAGCTACCAGACTGCTCCATCCCGCGTCTGTGGGGCGGATTCTACAGCGTATGGAGATGCTGTCAATGCTTAATTGTTGATTTACAACAAAAACCTGCTATGGGCCAAACAGCGCCCAACAAAAAAGGCCACTTTTTCAAGTGGCCTTCTCTGATGTTTGGTTGCGGGAGCCGGATTTGAACCGACGACCTTCGGGTTATGAGCCCGACGAGCTACCAGACTGCTCCATCCCGCGTCTGTGGAGTGGATTCTACAGATATCTCAGAACGTGTCAACCGCTAAAGTCCAGAAATCCTTTTTTGTTCAATTGCTTAGCGTTTGTGATCTGGCTGCGGGCGCGCTAAGGCGGGGGCTGCAGGGCATTTGCCCGGGGTGACGGGTGCAGGGTGCAGCCGGTGGTGACGAGTGAGATACTGCGCGTACGAATCAACGGTGTTAACGGTCATCCATGTCCCAACGCAAGATCATCCACATCGATTGCGACTGTTTCTACGCAGCCATCGAGATGCGCGACGACCCGCGGCTGGCCGGCAAGCCTCTGGCCGTGGGTGGCTCGGCCGACCGACGCGGGGTGATTGCTACCTGCAACTACGAAGCGCGGGCCTTTGGCGTACGCTCTGCGATGTCGTCGCACCACGCGTTGAAGCTGTGCCCCGACCTGACCATCGTCAAGCCGCGCATGGATGCCTATAAGGAAGCCTCGCGGGAGATTCACAACATCTTCCGCGAGTACACCGAGCTGATCGAGCCATTGTCGCTGGATGAAGCCTATCTGGACGTATCCGACAGCCCGAAGTTTTCCGGCAGTGCCACGCGCATTGCCGACGACATTCGCCGGCGGGTGTCCCAGCGCCTGCACATCACGGTATCGGCGGGGGTGGCGCCCAACAAGTTCCTGGCCAAGATTGCCAGTGACTGGCGCAAACCCAACGGCTTGTTCGTGATTACCCCGGCACAGGTGCAAGACTTCGTCGCCTGCTTGCCAGTGACCAAGCTGCATGGAGTTGGCAAGGTCACGGCTGACAAGCTGGGGCGCCTGGGCATTGTCGATTGCAAGGATCTGCGCGAGTGGGACCGCCTGGCCCTGGTCCGCGAGTTCGGCAGTTTCGGCGAGCGTCTTTACGGGCTGGCGCGCGGCATTGACGAGCGGGTGGTGCACAACGACAGCCGGCGCCAGTCGGTGAGCGTCGAGAACACCTACGACAGCGACCTGCCGGACCTGGCCAGCTGCCTTGAAAAACTGCCTGAACTGCTGGAATCGCTGGGCGGTCGCATGGCCCGGATCGACGACAGTTACCGGCCGGGCAAGCCGTTCGTTAAGGTCAAGTTCCATGACTTCACCCAGACCACCCTGGAGCAGGCGGGGGCGGGGCGTGATCTTGAAAGCTACCGGCAACTGCTCAGCCAGGCTTTCGCGCGTGGCGCCAAGCCGGTCAGGTTGCTGGGGATTGGCGTGCGGTTGCACGACTTGCGCGGGGCGCATGTTCAGCTGGAGCTGTTCACGCCCGAATGAAACGCCAGGCATCGTGGTCGATGCCTGGCGTTCATGGAGCTGGAGCTACTTCGCGCCGGGGTCTGCCACCAGGCGGCCGGCATCCCTGGTCAGCGCCTTGAGAAACTCCTGTTGCAGCTCAGGATCATTGCGGGTCAGCTCGATCAGGCTCTGTTCCAGCTCGCTGGCTTCCTCTTCCAGGCCCAGTTCGGACAAGCGCTTGACCCGGTGCACCCACTCGCTCACCTCGTCGTCTTCAAGGTCGTCGTAGATCAGCTCATGGGCTTCGACCAGTTTGCCGCGCAGCGTTGGGCTGAGCAGCAGGCTGGCGTCGGCACGCACGTTATTTTCTTCATCGGCCACGGCCAAGTGCAAGGTGCCCACCTGGGTCAGGTTCTGTTCGGTGAACGGGCTGTCGAGCAGGTTCAGGCGCAACACACCATTGCGGTCGGTGGTCAGCTCGTGGGTGAGCTTGCCAGCCTTGACTTCGACCGGGCGTTCGCCCCACGGCAGGCTGGTGTACTCCTGGCGTTTGTCCTTCTGCACTTCGCTGATACTGGCCAGGTTCTGTTGTGCGCGGCCGTTGGACTGCACGTTCATGAACGGGTTGAGCCCGGCCACGCCATAGCTGAGCCAGTCATGGGTCACGCTGTCGGGCAGGTTGCCCAGTGCGAACACATTGACCACATTGGCGCCGATACCGGCAACCACGGCCACTGCGCCCAGCGGGATCTCGTAGATTTCGCGCCAGGGTTGGTAGGGCGTGTAGCGATCATAACGACGGGTCACTTCGAATTCGGTGACTTCGAAGTTCTTCTGTTCGTGAACGCGCACGCGCCGTTGCGGCAGCTCGAGTACCTTGGGCTCTCCGACATCGATCTGCAGGCTGTGCTCGAGCAGCTTGCGCTCGATCCGCTCCTCATGCTCGCTGCGCTGGGACATCTGGTTGGCGCAGCCGCTGAGCAGCACGGCGCCGCACAGGGCGGCGCCTCCGAAGGTGATTCGCTTGAACATGGCTACTCTTGTGTTGGCTATCAGCGACGAATACGGGCTTGCAGGAACGACAGCACCTCGGCCACGGGCAAGGCCTGGGCCTCGCTGTCCTTGCGGTACTTGTATTCCAGGTTGCCTTCGGCCAGGCCCCGGTCGCTGACCACGATGCGGTGCGGGATGCCGATCAGTTCCATGTCGGCGAACTTGATCCCCGGGCTGGTTTTCTTGTCACGGTCGTCCAGCAGCACTTCGAAACCGGCGGCTGTCAGCTCGGCGTAGAGCTTGTCGGTGGCTTCGCGCACTTCAGCGGTTTCGTAGCGCAGCGGTACCAGGGCGATCTGGAATGGCGCGAGGCTATCGCTCCAGATGATGCCCTTGTCGTCGTAGTTCTGCTCGATGGCAGCGGCGACCACGCGCGAAACACCAATGCCGTAGCAGCCCATGGCCAGGGTCACCGGCTTGCCGTTCTCGCCCAGCACCTGGCACTTGAGTGCTTCGCTGTACTTGGTGCCCAGCTGGAAGATGTGCCCGACTTCGATACCGCGCTTGATCATCAGCGTACCCTTGCCGTCCGGGCTCGGGTCGCCGGCTACCACGTTGCGCAGGTCGGCGATTTCCGGTACGGGCAGGTCGCGCTCCCAGTTCACGCCGAAGTAGTGCTTGTCGTCGATGTTGGCACCGATGCCGAAGTCGCTCATGAAGGCCACGGAACGGTCGATGATGCACGGCAGCGGCAGGTTCAGCGGGCCCAGGGAACCGGCGCCGGCGCCGATGGCGTCGCGCAGTTCGGCGTCGCTGGCCATCACCAGCGGGCTGGCCACCTGTGGCAGGTTGGCAGCCTTGATTTCGTTGAGCTCGTGGTCGCCGCGGACGATCAGGGCAATCAGCTTGCCTTCTTCGGCGGCATGCACGATCAGGGTCTTGACGGTGCGCTCGATCGGCACGCCGTAGTTTTCGACCAGGGCGGCGATGGTTTTCGCGTCCGGGGTATCGACCAGGCGCAGCTCCTCGGTGGGGGCAGGGCGCACGGTTTCCCGCGGGATTGCTTCGGCCTTCTCGATGTTGGCGGCGTAGTCGGAGCTGTCGCTGAAGATCACGTCGTCTTCACCGGACTCGGCCAGCACGTGGAATTCGTGGGACCAGCTGCCACCGATCGAGCCGGTGTCGGCCTGCACGGGGCGGAAATCCAGGCCCAGGCGGGTGAACACATTGCAGTACGCCTGGTGCATTCGGTCGTAGGTTTGCTGCAGGGACGCCTGGTCGGCATGGAAGGAGTAGGCATCCTTCATGATGAACTCGCGACCGCGCATCAGGCCGAAGCGCGGACGGATCTCGTCGCGGAACTTGGTCTGGATCTGGTACATGTTCAGTGGCAGCTGTTTATAGCTGCTCAGCTCGTTGCGCGCGAGGTCGGTGATGACCTCTTCGTGGGTAGGCCCCACGCAGAACTCGCGACCATGACGGTCCTTCAGGCGCAGCAGCTCGGGGCCGTACTGCTCCCAGCGGCCGGACTCCTGCCACAGTTCAGCGGGCTGAATGGCCGGCATCAGCACTTCCAGGGCGCCTGCGGCGTTCATTTCCTCGCGTACCACGGCTTCGACCTTGCGCATCACGCGAAGGCCCATCGGCAGCCAGGTATAAAGGCCGGATGCGAGCTTGCGGATCATGCCGGCACGCAGCATGAGCTGGTGGCTGATGACGACCGCGTCGGAAGGGGTTTCTTTCTGTGTGGCGAGCAAATATTGACTGGTGCGCATGGTAGGCCGTTGTCGGTTGCTTAACTGAAATGACCCCGCATTGTACGGGGGCGATTCGGTGACGTATAGGATGGTGGCGCGGGAAACTGCGCCAAGTGCATCAACACAAAAGAAAAAGCCCGGCAGGGCCGGGCTTTTTCGAGCTGGGGTCCGTGAGCCGGAAGGCTTACAGGATGCTCAGCGGGTACTCGACGATCAGGCGCAGTTCGTCGATCGAAGGCGACGAGTTGTTGTACACCGCATCGCTGGAGCGGTAGGTGGCCTGGCGAACGCGGAAGCTCAGGTCTTTGGCCGGGCCTTCCTGCAGTACGTACTTGGCTTCGATGTCGCGTTCCCACTCTTTGCCGTTGTTGCCGGAGGAAACGTTGGCATCGGTACCACGGATGTAGCGGGTCATGAAGCTCAGGCCCGGTACGCCGAAGGTGGCCATGTTGATGTCGTAGCGAGCCTGCCAGGATTTCTCGTCTTCGGAGTTGAAGTCCGAACGTGCCACCGAGTTGGCCAGGAACACGGTACCGCCGCCGTCGACGCCGTAGGCGTAGCCGCCGTCGCCGCTGATGCGCTGGTGCGCCAGGGTGAAGGTGTGCGCGCCGATGGTGTAGGCAGCGGACAGGCTGAATGCACGGCTGTCGATCTTGTCGCCGTCGTAGGCTTTTTCCAGCGCGGCGCCGGTGCTCTTGGTGTTGTAGAAGTTGAAGTCGAACACCAGGCCCTGCTCGTCGTTGATCGGCAGGCTCCAGTTCACATTGGCGTAGTATTTGCGCCAGTAGTCTTCGACCTTGGAGTAGTAGAGGCTGGTGCTGAGCTCGTCGCTGAACGCGTAGGTGCCGCCCAGTACGTCGGCCTTGGTCAGGTGGATGCCGCCGTCACGGTTGGTCTGGTCTTGTGCGGTGATGCTGGTGAAGCGACCGGCGTTGAGCGTCAGCCCCTTGATTTCGTTGCTGGTGATCAACGCGCCCTGGGCCATTTCAGGCAGCAGGCGGCTGTCGTCGGTGGCCAGCACTGGCAGCGAGGTGAACTGGTCACCCACTTTCAGGACGGTGTCGGAAATCCGGAACTTGATGGCTGCGCCGCCTTTGGAGTAGTCGTCCTGCGAGCGTTCGTCGGAGCCGGTCGGGAACAGGCCGGTGCCGGCAGTGCCCTTGCCGCCGTCCAGTTTCAGACCCAGCATGCCGATTGCGTCGACGCCGACGCCGATGGTGCCTTGGGTGAAGCCCGACTCGAAGGTGCCGATGAAGCCTTGGCCCCACTCTGCAGCGCGGCTCTGCTCGGTGTTGGGGACGTTGCGGTAGTCACGGCTGAAGTACAGGTTGCGAAGTTTGACGTTCAAGCTGCTGTCTTCTACAAACCCCTTGGATTCATCCTGAGAAGACGCCATGGCCAGCTGCGAGGTGCCTGCCGCTACGGCCAGGGCGATTATGCTCCACTTCATCACGCGCATCGTGATTTGCTCCTTTGGTTTTGGAAGATTACGGCCTTGCCCCCTGGTTTTTTTATGGGGCGGCTCTTTCTTTTTTGAGTCGGCGAAATGTATATCACGCTGACTGTCGTTGGCGATACTTGCGAAAGGAACCTTTCATTAACTTTATGGTCCCGTCGCAAACGGTTAAATCCCTGTCGCAAATTACGCCCCGGCATGACCGGTGCGTTCAACTACAGCGCTGTTTCGCAGAGCAGCAAAGGCAGCGCAATCACGCCAAGCCTTTGATGCCAAAACTCCCTGGTTGCCCTTGCAGCTGTTGTTATTTGTCGCACTTGGCTTGCTTATGCAGGCGCCATGCCGACGTTGGGCAGAGATGAATGCAACAAGCGTGCTCAATTGCGCGGTGCGTTGATGAAATTTTCACATTTCGTTGGCCGAAGGGCGCGTGGTGCCCGAAAACCGGGGGTGTACAGATCTTTTGGTTTGAGGGTCGATGCCGTCGCGGAATAAGCAAAAAATCGACTTTGAAGTCAAAACGTTACCGGCTTGTAGGACAAGTGAGTAGTTTTCGGTAGGAGGCGGTGCTGATTGTGTTCGCGAGGCGCTATTTTGGTGCGAAAAGTAGCGTTTTGTTACCGGCGTGAGCGGACCTCCTGCGTGCAGTGTGGTCTGCCTGCCCCGGGATGGAGCGCCATGTACTCATGCCTGTGACTCCAATCGGGGGTATCCTTGCGTCAATCACCTGCCGGGTGCAGGTATCGGGATTGAAAGGTGCGAGGAGATTGTTCTGTGTTTGCTCTTGATTCACGTTTGCAACAAGACACGATTGCGCTGGGGGACTTACCTCTTTGTCGCTTGTTACTTAGTAAGGATGCTAACTATCCGTGGTTCATTCTGGTGCCGCGGCGCCCTGCTGTCAGCGAAGTATTCGAACTTGATGAAGAGGCGCAGCAGCAACTCTGGCAAGAGACCACGTTGCTGGCCAAGTTGCTCGACGGGCTGTTCGATGCCGACAAGATGAATGTCGCGACCCTGGGCAACGTCGTGAGCCAGTTGCACATGCATGTGATCGTGCGACGCCAGAGCGATGTGGCATGGCCTGGCCCGGTGTGGGGGCGCGTGCCGGCGCTGGTTTATACAGCCGAGGCGCTGGCTCATGTGCGCCGCATCGTCGAGCGTGAGCTTGGTGATTATCTTCAACCGATCGAGGCTTGAATCATGACCCTGGAAGCACGGGTAACCGAGCTGGAGAGTCGTCTGGCATTTCAGGACGATACGCTGCTGGCGCTGAACGATGTGTTGGTGGAGCAGCAGCGGGTGGTTGAAAGGCTGCAGCTGCAGATGGGCGCGCTGCTCAAGCGTTATGAGGAGATGGTGGGGCAGTACGAGTCCAACGAGGAAGAAGCGCCGCCCCCGCACTATTGATGCATGCGCCTCGCGCAGCGGGCCTAAAGGCTCAGTGCAGATCCACAGCAGAACAGGGCGGGTGAGTAGGCGTAAAAAAACCGCGATCGGCCGAGTGGCCGTCGCGGTTCTTCACGCGAGGATCAGCGACGCGGTGCCGCAATCACATCCTCGGCCTGCAGGCCCTTGTCCCGGTTCATCACCGAAAACTCCACGCGCTGACCCTCCACCAGCACCCGGTGACCCTCGCCACGAATGGCCCGGAAGTGCACGAAGATGTCATCGCCGGAATCCCGCGAAATGAATCCAAAGCCCTTGGACGTGTTGAACCACTTCACGGTGCCCGTGTCGCGGTTGCTCATGTCGTAGGCAGGTGCCTGGCTGCGCGCACGGCCAACCTTGGCCAGGCCCGCCACCAGATGCAGCAGCACGGCCAGCAGGGCGCAGACCATGGCCGCGACATTGCCCAGCTCCGGGCGCAGCAGCACAGTGACCGCTTGCAATACCACTGCAAGCACCAGCAGCGCGCTGGCAGTGTGTTGCAGGTACTGGCGCGCGCCGCGGTAGTGCATTGGCAGCACAGGCACCAGGATCAGGTTGAGCAGCCCGAACAGCGCCAGGTAGATGGCATCGGGTTGTTGCAGGAAAGGGACAGCTTCGCCCCTCAGGCTAGGAATCAGGGACAGCAGCAAGGCAGCTGCGCCCGTCAACAGGTGAACGATCTTGAACATGGTGGTTTGGCTCACATTTTATTCAGGCATATCACAGGAAGAGCTGAACCCACGGTGCGCGGTTACCGATGAGGCGCCAAAGCGTGGCTGCAGCCTATGCGCCATTGCACAAAAAATGCGCAATGACGGCACAGTGCCTATTTAACAGCAAAGCCGGGTGCTTCTCAAATCAGCGGGCCAAACGGGCCGCGCGGCTGCAGCCCTGTGTCGCACGCCAGACCGGCAATCGGAGCTGCAGGCACGCGCAACTCTTGGTACAGTGCTTCCAGCATGTTGAACTGACATCACAGGAAGGAAATGTACATGGCAATTGATATTGGTATCAGTGAAGAAGATCGCAAGTCCATTGTTGACGGCTTGTCGCATCTGTTATCGGATACATATGTACTGTACTTGAAGACCCATAACTTCCACTGGAACGTGACCGGGCCGATGTTCAATACACTGCACTTGATGTTCGAAGGCCAGTACAACGAACTGGCCCTGGCAGTCGATGCCATCGCCGAGCGAATTCGTGCACTGGGCTTCCCGGCGCCGGGTACTTATTCCACCTACGCCAAGTTGTCCTCGATCAAGGAGGAGCCAGGTGTGCCGGCGGCTGAAGAGATGATCAAGCAACTGGTCGATGGCCAGGAAGCCGTGGTGCGGACCGCGCGCAGCCTGTTCCCGTTGCTGGACAAGGTCAGCGACGAGCCGACCGCCGACCTGTTGACCCAGCGCATGCAGGCCCATGAAAAGACTGCCTGGATGCTGCGCTCGCTGTTGGCCAAGTGAGTGTTCGGCGCCTGTAAAGGCGCCTGTTGAAAGACGCAAGCCCGATTTTTCTTTAGAGGAGTCGGGCTTTTTTAATGGGTACTTCCTGCGTGCTGCGGCCGGCGTGGAACAGTTTCAGCAGGTGTGGTACATGAACTCAACTAAAAGGTTATTCCTACGCTGCGCAGGCTCGCGGTCTGCTGGTTGCAATACGATGAACAGCGCTTCATAGGCAGGTACCTGGATAGCAAGTATCCCGGTGATGAACTTCCTGTCAGTCAATGCGTGGGATGAATATGTCGCGAGTCGTGAATGAACGTGCATGCACCGCCGAGCAACTTCGTATGGCCCCTGGTGATCCTTTTCAGGCAGATTTCAATATGGGCCTGGCGCGCCCGCTGTCGCGTTCGGTGCGACTCAACGGCTTCGCCACCTGCTTGCGCCTGGAAGAGGTCTACTGGAAAATCCTCGAGCGCATTGCCGCCGCCAACCGGTGTACGGTCAATGCGGTGCTGTCCCATGTGGACCGCGAAGTCCACCTTCGCCACGGCGGCGTCAAGAATTTCAGCGGCCTGGTGCGGGTGATCTGCGTGGTCTACGTGCTGGGGGGCGGCGCCAAGCCCTGAACCATTCGTGCGCTGGCACGGCGGGCGGGCTGCACAGCCCCGGTTAACCATATATAATCCCGCTTTTTGCTGCGTGGCGCGGCCCGCGCAGTGGTCAACGAGATACGCCAATGCCCCTGTACGACTATCAATGCGGTTCCTGCAGCCACCAGATGGAAGTTCTGCAGAAGATCAGCGCAGCGCCGCTGACCGATTGCCCGGCCTGCCAGGCACCTGCCCTGAAGAAGCTGATTTCTGCCCCGGGCTTCCGCCTGGGCGGCACCGGCTGGTATGAAACCGACTTCAAGACCGGCACCAAAAAGAACCTGGCGGGCGCCGACAAGGCCGACTGAGTTGAACTGTACTGCCAGGGTCTTGCACTATGGGCCCCCTGGGGCCGGCAAGGTCCACACCCGAATTCACGAATGACGAGAAGCGAAACCACCATCATGATGCGCAGCCACTATTGCGGCCAACTGAACGAGAGCCTGGAAGGTCAGGAAATTACCCTTTGCGGCTGGGTCCATCGTCGTCGCGACCACGGCGGGGTGATTTTCCTCGACATCCGTGATCGCGAAGGCATGGCTCAGGTCGTGTTCGACCCGGACCGCGCAGAAAGCTTTGCCGCCGCCGACCGCGTGCGCAGCGAGTACGTGGTGAAGATCACCGGCAAGGTGCGTCCGCGCCCTGCAGGCGCAGTCAACGCCAACATGGCCTCGGGCGCCATCGAAGTGCTGGGCTACGAGCTCGAAGTGCTGAACGAAGCGGAAACCCCGCCGTTCCCGCTCAACGAGTACTCCGACGTGGGTGAAGAGACCCGCCTGCGCTATCGCTTCATCGACCTGCGTCGTCCGGAGATGGCCGAGAAGCTGCGTCTGCGCTCGCGCATCACCACCAGCATCCGTCGCTTCCTTGACGAAAACGGCTTCCTCGACGTCGAGACGCCGATCCTGACCCGCGCTACCCCGGAAGGCGCGCGTGACTACCTGGTGCCAAGCCGTACCCACGCTGGCAGCTTCTTTGCCCTGCCGCAATCGCCCCAGCTGTTCAAGCAACTGCTGATGGTGGCCGGTTTCGATCGCTACTACCAGATCGCCAAGTGCTTCCGCGACGAAGACCTGCGCGCCGACCGCCAGCCGGAATTCACCCAGATCGATATCGAGACCAGCTTCCTGGACGAGACCGAGATCATGGGCCTGACCGAAAGCATGATCCGCAAACTGTTCAAGGAAGTCCTGGACCTGGAGTTCGGCGAATTCCCGCACATGACCTTCGAAGAGGCCATGCGCCGCTACGGTTCGGACAAGCCTGACCTGCGCAACCCGCTGGAACTGGTGGATGTGGCCGACCAGCTGCAAGCGGTCGACTTCAAGGTGTTCAGCGGCCCGGCCAACGACCCGAAATGCCGCGTTGCCGCACTGCGTGTACCGGGCGGGGCGAGCATGCCGCGCAGCCGTATCGACGAGTACACCAAGTTCGTCGGCATCTACGGTGCCAAGGGCCTGGCGTACATCAAGGTCAACGAGCGCGCCAAGGGCGTCGAGGGCCTGCAGTCGCCAATCGTCAAGAACATCCCCGAGGCCAACCTGAACGTGATCCTCGATCGCGTGGGCGCGGTCGATGGCGACATCGTGTTCTTCGGTGCCGACAAGTCCAAGATCGTCAGCGAAGCCCTGGGCGCGCTGCGCATCAAGGTCGGCAACGACTTCAACCTGCTGACCTGCGAATGGGCACCGATGTGGGTTGTAGACTTCCCGATGTTCGAAGAGAACGACGACGGCAGCTTCACGGCGCTGCACCACCCGTTCACCGCGCCAAAATGCTCCCCTGAAGAGCTGGAGGCCAACCCGGCCACCGCGCTGTCGCGCGCCTATGACATGGTGCTCAACGGCACCGAACTGGGTGGCGGTTCGATCCGTATCCACCGCAAAGAGATGCAGCAGGCCGTGTTCCGCCTGTTGGGCATCGAGGCGGCGGAACAGGAAGAGAAGTTCGGCTTCCTGCTCGACGCGCTGAAGTTCGGTGCACCGCCGCACGGTGGCCTGGCCTTCGGTCTGGACCGCCTGGTGATGCTGATGACCGGCGCCCAGTCGATTCGTGAAGTGATCGCCTTCCCGAAAACCCAGAGCGCGGCGTGCGTCATGACCCAGGCCCCAGGCCTGGTCGATGCCAAGGCACTGCGTGAGCTGCACATCCGTCTGCGCGAACAGCCCAAGGCTGAGTAAGCGGGCCCGGGGCGCATCCACTTGGATGCGCCTTTGCGTTACGGCATACCGAATTGATTGCCCACGCCAGGTTTTCTTCTGGCGGGGGCGTGGTTTTGTTTCAAGGATTTCTGGAGTCAGTTATGGCGGGTCATTCCAAGTGGGCGAACATCAAGCACCGCAAAGAGCGCCAGGATGCCAAGAGAGGCAAGATCTTCACCAAGTGGATTCGTGAGCTGACCGTCGCTGCCAAGCAGGGCGGTGGTGACCCGAATTCCAACCCGCGCCTGCGCCTGGCGCTGGACAAGGCCTTGGGCGCGAACATGAGCCGCGACATCATCGATCGCGCCGTGGCCCGTGGTGCAGGCGCAACCGAAGCCGACAATGTCGAAGAGCTCAGCTACGAAGGCTACGGCCCGGGCGGCGTGGCGATCATGGTCGAGGCCATGACCGACAACCGCAACCGCACCGCCGCGGCCGTGCGCCATGCCTTCAGCAAGTGCGGTGGCAACCTGGGCACCGATGGCTCGGTGGCCTATCTGTTCGAGCGCAAGGGGCAGATCAGCTTTGCCGCCGGTGTCGATGAAGACGCGCTGATGGAAGCGGCGATGGAGGCCGATGCCGACGACGTGGTCAGCAACGAAGATGGCTCGTTCGACGTGTTCACCTCGTTTGCCAGCTTCTACGCGGTGCGTACTGCCCTGGAGGCTGCCGGCTTCAAGGCTGCGGATGCGGAAATCGTCATGCAGCCGACCACCAGCGCCGAACTCGACCTGGAGGGTGCACAGAAGGTGCTCAAGCTGATCGACATGCTTGAAGACCTGGACGATGTGCAGAATGTGTATTCCAACGCCGAAATTCCTGACGAAGTCATGGAACAACTCGGCTAAGGTTCAGTTCTGGCGTACTCGAGGCCGGATTCGTCCGCAGGCACCTTGTGCCCGTGACGGGTCCGGCTTCTGTCTTTTTAATGGCGCCCCGGTGCGCCACTGGTTGCGCAGGCGATATGACTCTGATTCTTGGTATTGACCCCGGCTCGCGGATTACCGGCTATGGTGTGGTGCGCCACACGGCGCGCGGGTGCGAGTACGTGGCCTCCGGTTGCATCCGTACCGGCAGCGGCGAGCTGCCCGAGCGCCTGCAGGTGGTATACCGCAGCGTGCGCGAAATCATCCAGTTGCACGGGCCGGTGACCATGGGTATCGAGCGGGTGTTCATGGCGCGCAACGCCGACTCGGCGCTCAAGCTCGGCCAGGCGCGCGGCGCCGCCATCGTCGCCGGGGTCGAAGAGGGCCTGGAGATCGCCGAGTACAGTGCCACCCAGGTCAAGCAGGCGGTCGCCGGTACGGGCGGGGCCAACAAGGAACAGGTGCAGATGATGGTCATGCACCTGCTCAAGCTCACCCAGAAGCCGCAGATAGACGCCTCCGATGCCCTGGCTATCGCCCTGTGCCATGCCCATACCCGTTCCAGCCTGGTGCCGCACGGGCTGGGCGCTGCACGCAGCCGCAGTGGCCGCCTAAGGCTCTGATAGCATCATCGGTTAACACAATTTCGCTTGCCGGCCACCGCCGGCTTGCAATCATGGCGGCTGATGGCGGGCTTGATCGCCCCGGCGCCCTGGATAAAGGACCTGAACGTGATTGGACGTTTGCGCGGTACCCTGGCTGAAAAGCAGCCGCCGCACCTGATTGTCGATGTCAACGGCCTGGGCTACGAGCTCGAGGTGCCGATGACCACCCTGTATCGCCTACCCAAGGTTGGCGAGGCAGTGACGCTGCACACCCACCTGGTGGTACGTGAAGACGCGCACCTGCTGTATGGCTTTCACGAAAAGCGCGAGCGCGAGTTGTTCCGCGAGCTGATCCGCCTCAACGGCGTAGGGCCCAAGCTGGCCCTGGCATTGATGTCGGGCCTGGAGGTCGACGACCTGATACGCTGCGTGCAGGCCCAGGACACCTCGGCGCTGGTCAAGGTGCCGGGGGTGGGCAAGAAGACCGCCGAGCGCCTGCTGGTCGAACTCAAGGACCGCTTCAAGGCCTGGGAAACCGCGCCAAGCCTGTTTACCCTGGTGTCCGACGGCCCGCAGCCGGTGGCAAGTGCCTCCACTGCCGAAACCGATGCGGTCAGCGCGCTGATCTCGCTGGGCTACAAGCCGCAGGAAGCCAGCCGCGCCGTGGCGGCCATCGATGCCAAGGGCCTGAGCAGCGAAGAGCTGATCCGGCGCAGCCTCAAGGGGATGATTTAAGTGATCGAAGCCGACCGACTCATAGCCGCTACCGGGCGCGACCGCGAAGAGGTCCAGGACCGGGCGATCCGGCCATTGCGCCTGGACGAGTACATCGGGCAGCCAGTGGTGCGCGAGCAGATGGCGCTGTTCATCCAGGCGGCACGTGGGCGCAGCGAGTCGCTGGACCATACGCTGATCTTCGGCCCGCCGGGTCTGGGCAAGACCACCCTGGCCAACATCATCGCGCAGGAGATGGGCGTTTCGATCAAGAGCACCTCCGGGCCGATCCTCGAGCGCCCGGGCGATCTGGCGGCGCTGCTGACCAACCTGGAACCCCACGATGTACTGTTCATCGACGAGATTCACCGGCTTTCGCCGATCGTCGAGGAAGTGCTGTACCCGGCCATGGAAGACTTCCAGCTGGACATCATGATCGGCGAGGGGCCGGCCGCACGTTCGATCAAGCTCGATTTGCCGCCGTTCACCCTGGTCGGGGCAACCACCCGCGCCGGCATGCTGACCAATCCGCTGCGCGACCGTTTCGGTATCGTGCAGCGCCTGGAGTTCTACAACACCGCAGACCTGGCCACCATCGTCAGCCGCTCGGGCGGGATTCTTGGCCTGCCGATCGAGGACGAGGGCGCCTTCGAGATCGCCCGGCGCGCCCGTGGCACCCCGCGTATCGCCAACCGCCTGCTGCGTCGTGTACGCGACTACGCCGAGGTGCGTGGCAAAGGTGACATCACCAAGGCCATCGCCGACCTGGCGCTGAACCTGCTGGACGTGGACGAGCGTGGTTTCGATCACCAGGACCGGCGCCTGCTGCTGACCATGATCGAGAAGTTCGACGGTGGCCCGGTGGGTGTTGACAGCCTGGCAGCGGCGATCAGCGAAGAACGTCACACCATCGAGGACGTGCTGGAGCCCTACCTGATCCAGCAGGGCTACATCATGCGCACACCCCGTGGGCGCGTG
This sequence comes from Pseudomonas sp. FBF18, assembly GCF_024261405.1. Taxonomy (NCBI): domain Bacteria; kingdom Pseudomonadati; phylum Pseudomonadota; class Gammaproteobacteria; order Pseudomonadales; family Pseudomonadaceae; genus Pseudomonas; species Pseudomonas sp. FBF18. The sequence goes on from NZ_QKRS01000006.1 coordinate 187,580, forward strand.
GTGACCCGGCACGCCTACCTGCACTTTGGCCTGAACATTCCGGGCCGCATGGGCGAGTCGGTCAACGGCGAGGGTTTTTCCGACCTGGCCGATGAATGACAGACTTATCCGGCGTTTTCGTGGTCCTATCGGCGGACACGCATGAGTCGCGCTGGCAATACGACATAATCCGTTAAAAACAGTTGGTGGGGCGGATTGGCAAGCTGAGGAGTTAGCACTAGAGTATGCGCGCGCAAAATGGGGTTGAGTCGTTCGCACATCGCTGTCGCGTCTATTACGAGGACACCGATGCGGGCGGCGTGGTGTATTACGTCAATTATCTGAAATTCATGGAGCGTGCCCGCACCGAGCGGTTGCGCGAGCTGGGCTTTGCCCAGTCTGCGATGGCAGAACAGAACACCTTGTTCGTCGTTCATTCCAGCGAGGCGCGCTACCACGCGCCGGCCCGCCTGGACGATGAATTGCGGGTCACCGCACAAGTGCTTGAATTGAATCGTGCCAGCCTGCGCTTTGTGCAGCAGGTCTGGCGCGAGCGTGATGCAACGCTGCTCTGCGAGGGGCAGTTCCTGGTGGCCTGTGTGCGCGCCGATACGTTCAAACCCCGGGCCATTCCTTCCGAGCTGCGTGCAGCCTTTGTGGCGGCGGATGGTGCGGGTAACCAAACAATTGCAGGAGATTAAGCGTGGAAGCTAACGTCGTCGACCATACCTCCATGTGGAGCCTGGTCAGTAATGCCAGCATCGTGGTGCAGCTGGTCATGCTGATTCTGGTGGCCGCATCGGTGACCTCGTGGATCATGATTTTTCAGCGCAGCACCATGCTGCGTGCCGGTCGTCGTGCGCTGGAAAGCTTCGAGGAGCGCTTCTGGTCGGGCATCGACCTGTCCAAGCTGTACCGCCAGGCCGGCAGCAACCCGGACCCGGACTCGGGTGTGGAGCAGGTCTTCCGTGCCGGCTTCAAGGAGTTCTCGCGCCTGCGCCAGCAACCGGGTGTCGACCCTGACGCCGTGATGGAAGGCGTTGGCCGGGCCATGCGCGTGGCCATCTCGCGTGAAGAAGAGAAGCTCGAACAGAGCCTGCCGTTCCTCGCCACCGTCGGTTCCACCAGCCCGTACATCGGTCTGTTCGGTACCGTATGGGGCATCATGAACTCCTTCCGCGGCCTGGCTTCGGCCCAGCAGGCGACCCTGGCCACTGTGGCTCCGGGTATCGCCGAGGCACTGATCGCCACCGCGATCGGCCTGTTCGCCGCAATCCCGGCAGTTATTGCCTACAACCGTTTCGCTGCACGCAGTGAAGTCTTGATCGGCCGCTACTACACGTTCGCCGACGAGTTCCAGGCCATCCTGCACCGTAAAGTGCACACCAGCGAAGAGTGATCAGGTAAAAGCCCATGGCTCGAGTTCGACACAAACGCAAGCCGGTCGCGGAGATGAACGTGGTGCCCTACATCGATGTGATGTTGGTACTGCTGGTCATCTTCATGGTGACCGCACCGATGCTCAACCAGGGCGTGAAGGTCGACCTGCCCAAGGTTTCCAGCGAAGCCTTGCCGCAGGACAACAACGTCCAGATCCTTACCATTTCGATCAAGGCCGACAAGACCTATTTCTGGAACCTTGGCAGCGAAGTCGACACCGAAAAGCAGATGGACAAGGCCATGACCTTGCCGCAAATGACCGACGCGGTGACCAAGATCATCGCGGCCGGACGTGACCAGGGCAAACAGACCCAGGTGTTCATCCGTGGCGACAAGGCCGTCGACTATGGCGCGGTGATGGGCGCCATGGGCGGGTTGCAGAAGGCCGGTGTCGGTAACGTTGGCCTGATTACCGAGGCGCCCTGATGCAACAGCGAGAGCCATCCGCCTCGGAAAGCTATTTCTGGCCCAGCGTCTGGGCCATCGCGCTGCACGTTCTGGTGTTCGGCATGCTGTTCGTCAGCTTTGCCATGACCCCGGAACTGCCGCCGGCCAAGCCTATTGTCCAGGCGACCCTGTACCAGCTGAAGTCCAAAAGTCAGGCCACCACCCAGACCAATCAGAAGATTGCGGGTGAAGCGAAGAAAACCGCTGCGCGCCAGACCGAAGTCGAGCAGATGGAACAGAAGAAGGTCGAGCAGCAGAAGCAGGAAGCGGTGAAGGCTGCGGAACAAAAGAAAGAAGAGGCGGCTCAAAAGGCCGAAGAAGCCCGCGAGGCGGCCGAAGCCAAGAAGGCCGACGAGGCCAAGAAAGCCGACGAGGCCAAAAAAGCGGACGCGGCCAAGAAAGCCGAGGAAGCCAAGAAGGTCGAAGAGAAACAGCAGGCCGACCTCGCCAAGAAGAAAGCCGAGGAAGAGGCCAAGAAACAGGCAGCAGAAGAGGCCAAGAAGCAGGCCGCTGAAGACGCCAAGAAGAAAGCCGCCGAGGATGCCAAGAAAAAGGCAGCCGAGGATGCGAAGAAAAAAGCGGCAGCCGAAGAGGCCAAGAAAAAGGCCGCCGAGGATGCCAAGAAGAAAGCCGCAGCCGATGCGGCCAAGAAGAAGTCAGCAGAAGCGGCGCGCAAGGCGGCGGAAGACAAGAAAGCCCAGGCCCTGGCTGAGCTGTTGTCCGACTCCACCGAACGGCAGCAGGCGCTGGCCGACGAGCAGGGTGACCAGGTGGCCGGCGACTTCGACGACCTGATTCGTGCCCGCGCAGCCGAAGGCTGGGCGCGCCCACCTTCTGCACGCAAGAACATGACGGTGGTCCTGCAGATTGGCATGTTGCCCGATGGCACCGTGACCACGGTGAGCGTTGCACGCTCCAGTGGTGATGGTCCGTTCGATGCCTCTGCGGTAGCAGCGGTCAAGAACATTGGCCGCCTGACCGAAATGCAGGGCTTGAAACCGAGCGAATTCAATCCCTATCGTTCATTCAAGATGACATTCACACCTGAGGATCTAGCCTTGTGATTAACCTTCTTAGAGGACTGCTGGTCGTTCTCTGCTGCGCAGCAGGGATGGCCGTTGCAGAAGAAAAGAACATCCTGGTCACCAGCGGCAGTGACCGTGCCACGCCGATCGCGGTCGTGCCGTTCGCCCTGCAGGGTGGCAGTGTGCTGCCCGAGGACATGGCCGATATCATTGGCAATGACCTGCGCAACTCCGGCTACTACGCGCCGATTCCGCGCCAGAACATGATCAGCCAGCCTAGCCAGGCCAGCGAAGTCATCTTCCGCGACTGGAAGGCCCTGGGCGCCCAGTACGTGATGGTAGGCAGCATCGTGCCAGCGGGCGGTCGCCTGCAGGTGCAATATGCGCTGTTCAACGTCGCCACCGAGCAGCAAGTGCTGACCGGCAGCGTCTCGGGCACTGCCGACCAGCTGCGTGACATGTCGCACTACATTGCCGACCAGTCGTTCGAGAAGCTCACCGGCATCAAGGGTGCGTTCTCCACGCGCATGCTGTACGTCACCGCCGAACGCTTCTCCAAGGACAACACTCGTTACACGTTGCAGCGTTCGGACTACGACGGCGCCCGCGCCGTGACCCTGCTGCAGTCGCGCGAGCCGATCCTGTCGCCGCGCTTCGCGCCAGACGGCAAGCGCATTGCCTATGTGTCGTTCGAACAGCGTCGTCCGCGTATCTTCGTACAGCACATCGACACTGGCCGTCGTGAGCAGATCACCAACTTCGAAGGCCTCAACGGTGCACCAGCCTGGTCGCCCGATGGTTCGCGCCTGGCGTTCGTGCTGTCCAAGGACGGCAACCCTGACATCTATGTGATGAACATGGCTTCGCGCCAGATGTCGCGTGTCACGGCCGGTCCGGGTATCAACACCGAGCCGTTCTGGGGCAAGGATGGTTCGACCATCTATTTCACGTCGGATCGTGGCGGCAAGCCGCAGATCTACAAAACCAACGTTTCGGGTGGTGGTGCCGAGCGTGTAACTTTCGTGGGTAACTACAACGCCAACCCTAAACTGTCGGCGGATGAAAAGACCCTGGTAATGATTCATCGCCAGCAAGGTTTCACCAACTTCAAGGTGGCCGCGCAGGATTTGCAGCGAGGAAGTGTAAAAATCCTCTCTGAAACAAGTCTTGATGAGTCACCCACTGTTGCGCCCAACGGCACCATGCTAATCTACGCCACCCGCCAGCAGGGCCGGGGAGTCTTGATGCTCGTCTCTCTCAACGGACGCGTGAGGCTCCCGCTTCCTACCGCTCAAGGCGAAGTCAGAGAACCGTCCTGGTCCCCTTACCTGAACTGACGCGGCGCTTTACGTAACACTTAACACATTGGGGTTCATTAGGAGTTTCACGATGGAAATGCTGAAGTTTGGTAAGTTTGCTGCGCTGGCTCTGGCCATGGCTGTAGCTGTAGGTTGCTCCTCCAAGGGCGGCGACAACGCTGGTGAAGGCGCTGTTGATCCAAACGCTGGTTACGGCGCTAACACCGGTGCTGTTGACGGTTCCCTGAGCGAAGAAGCCGCTCTGCGCGCAATCACCACCTTCTACTTCGAATACGACAGCTCGGACCTGAAGCCAGAAGCCATGCGCGCTCTGGACGTTCACGCCAAAGACCTGAAAGGCAATGGCGCTCGCGTCGTCCTGGAAGGCAACACCGACGAGCGTGGTACTCGCGAATACAACATGGCCCTGGGCGAGCGTCGTGCTAAAGCCGTACAGCGCTACCTGGTACTGCAAGGCGTTTCCCCAGCCCAACTGGAACTGGTTTCCTACGGCGAAGAGCGTCCAGTTGCTACCGGTAACGACGAGCAATCCTGGGCTCAGAACCGTCGCGTCGAACTGCGTAAGTAATTCGATATGCGAACGTGCCGCCGTGCTGTAACCGTCCTGGCTCTCGCCCTGCCACTCGTGGCCTGGGCCGAGGTTCCTGTTGTTGATGACAACGCTGGCTATAACGGCGCAAGCAGTTATCCGCCAGCGGGTTATGGTACGAGCGGCGCCTACGCCGGGGGAGGGGTTTCGGCCCCTGCCTCGGCGCAGGGTCAGCTGTTCATGCAATTGCAGCAGATGCAGGATCAGATTTCGCGTCAGCAAGGCGTGATCGAAGAACTGCAAAACGATGTAGCCCGCCTGAAACAGGAAGGCCTGGAGCGTTACCAGGACCTGGATCGGCGTATCGGAGCCGGCGGTGCACCCGCTGCAACTCCCGAGAATTCTTCCACCGGTGGTGATGTAGCCGCCGGTGCCGCTGCAGGCGCGGCCACCGCCCCTGCAGCCAGTAGCGAACCTGGCGACCCGGCGAAAGAAAAGCTCTATTACGACGCTGCTTTCGACCTGATCAAGGCCAAGGATTTCGACAAGGCCAGCCAGGCATTCAATGCCTTCCTGCGCAAGTACCCCAACAGTCAGTACGCCGGCAATGCCCAGTACTGGCTGGGTGAAGTGAACCTTGCCAAGGGCGACCTGCAGGGCGCCGGTCAGGCGTTTGCCAAGGTCAGCCAGCTGTATCCGAAGCACAGCAAGGTGCCGGACTCGCTGTACAAGCTGGCCGATGTCGAGCGCCGCCTGGGTCACACCGACCGGGTCAAGGGTATTCTGCAGCAGGTGGTCACCCAGTACCCGGGTACCTCCGCCGCACAGTTGGCCCAGCGCGACCTGCAGAAGCTCTGAACTGCCCGCCTGGAAGAAACCCGCGCTAGTCGCGGGTTTTTTCGTTAGAATCGATGCCCTTTTATTGACACACGCTGCTGCGAACTACGCGATGCCGGGTTCGCTGCAGTGCCTGACGGAGGCGGACAGCCTGTTTAGCTGTTACGTCCGTGGCGACTATGCAAGACACATTACGAATTACCGAAGTTTTTTACTCGTTGCAGGGTGAAACGCGTACCGCTGGGCTGCCCACGGTATTTGTACGTCTCACCGGCTGCCCTTTGCGTTGCCAGTATTGCGACAGTGCCTATGCCTTCAGTGGTGGTACCGTGCGCAGCCTCGACTCGATTCTCGAGCAGGTGGCTGGTTTTCGCCCGCGTTACGTGTGCGTCACTGGCGGTGAGCCATTGGCCCAACCCAACGCCATCCCCTTGCTCAAGCAATTGTGCGACGCCGGCTATGAGGTGTCGCTGGAAACCAGCGGAGCACTGGACATCTCGAAGGTCGACCAGCGCGTCAGCCGGGTGGTGGACCTCAAGACGCCGGGCTCCGAAGAGATGCACCGCAACCTCTACGAGAATATCGAGCTGCTGACCCCGAACGATCAGGTCAAGTTCGTCATCTGTTCCCGTGAAGACTATGACTGGGCGGTATCCAAGCTGATCCAGTATGGTCTGGAGAAGCGTGCCGGGGAGGTGCTGTTTTCGCCGAGCCACCATCAGGTCAAGGCCAGCGACCTGGCCGACTGGATCGTGGCCGATAATTTGCCGGTTCGTTTTCAACTGCAGTTGCACAAGCAATTGTGGAACGACGAGCCGGGACGCTGATTGGGGAGTGATGTCATGACTGATAAACGTGCGGTAATCCTGCTGTCTGGTGGCCTGGACTCGGCCACGGTGGTCGCGATGGCCAAGGCCGAAGGCTACAGCTGCTATACCATGAGTTTCGATTACGGCCAGCGTCATCGCGCCGAACTGGACGCCGCTGCGCGAGTTGCCCGTGACCTGGGTGCAGTCGAGCACAAGGTGATCGGCCTGAGCCTGGATGGCATTGGTGGTTCGGCGCTGACCGACAGCAGCATCGATGTACCCGAGACGCCGGGTGAAGGCATTCCAGTGACCTACGTACCGGCGCGCAATACCGTGTTCCTGTCGTTGGCGCTGGGCTGGGCCGAGGTGTTGCAGGCGCGGGATATCTTCATCGGCGTGAACGCGGTGGATTACTCGGGCTACCCGGATTGCCGTCCCGAGTTCGTCGAGGCATTCGAGCGCATGGCCAACCTGGCCACCAAGGCCGGTGTCGAGGGGCAGGGCTTTCGCATCCAGGCACCGTTGCAGAACCTGAGCAAGGCGCAGATCGTTCAGGCGGGCATGGCGCGTGGTGTCGACTACAGCCTCACTGTGTCGTGCTATCAGGCTGACGATCAAGGCCGTGCCTGTGGCAAGTGCGACAGCTGCCGCCTGCGTGCAGATGGCTTCCGGGCAGCCGGCGTGACCGACCCTACCCGATATTTTTGATTTTTTTTACGGTGGGGTGTTGATTTCCTTAAGGAAATCAGTATTATACGCCCCACGCAACGGGTCGTTAGCTCAGTTGGTAGAGCAGTTGGCTTTTAACCAATTGGTCGTAGGTTCGAATCCTACACGACCCACCATTTCGAAAAACCCGCTTTCCATGAGAAAGCGGGTTTTTTTTCGTCTGTTGAATTTCCCTCCCTGTTCAGCAACTGAACCGTGATCTGCGGGTTGACCTGGAGATTGCGTTCGCGCCAGCTCGGCTAGGTGCGAGCTGGCGCGGGAGGGGGTCACCGGTCTACGGGTTGCCTGCCGAGAGTGTCTGCAGGCCCTGGCTTCGGGCCTGCTCGAGCAGTTCTTCAGTGTCTGCCCCGCCGGGCAGCGCGAGCACGATGTCCGGTCGGCTATCGGCCAGCATGAAGCGGTTGCGCAGGCGTTCGGCCTGTTTGCCGTGGTGCTGCCAGTTGGGTGGGTAGCGCACGATGTGGGCTGCGTTTTCCCGGGCCCAGTCCTCGATATGTGCACCGAGGAACTGACTGCCACCGTGGATGACCACCTGCACCGGGTGCAGGCGCTGGAAAGCTTCCAGAACCTGCCGGCACACCCGGCTGTCGGCGTAATGGCGGCCGGCGCAAATCAGTACGCGCATAGGCGTTCTCCCTGAGCCACGTTCTTCAGAACCACTGCTTGAAGCGGCGGATGTACAAGGTCTTCATGGTCTGGGCGACCACGCAGTAGCTGAGCAGTGTGCCCACCAGCCAAGGGAAGTATTCCCACGGCAGCGGAACCAGGCCGACCATGCTGCCCAGCGGCGAGAAGGGCACGTAGATTCCCAGCGCCATCACCAGCCCCGTCGCCAGCATTACCGGCAAGGCTGCAGTGCTCTGGATGAACGGGATCTTGCGGGTGCGCAGCATGTGCACCACCAGGGTCTGGGACAGCAGCCCTTCGATGAACCAGCCCGACTGGAACAGGCTGGCCATTTCCACGCTGTTGGCGGCGAACACGTACCACATCAGCGCGAAGGTGGTGATGTCGAAAATGGATGAGGTTGGCCCTATCCACAGCATGAACCGCCCGATGTTCCGGGCATCCCATTTGCGTGGCTTGGCCAGGTACTCCTTGTCCATCTTGTCCCATGGCAGCGCCAGCTGGGAGAAGTCGTACATCAGGTTCTGCAGCAACAGGTGAATCGCCAGCATCGGCAGGAAGGGGATGAAGGCACTGGCGACCAGCACCGAGAACACGTTGCCGAAGTTGGAGCTGGCGGTCATGTTCAGGTATTTCATGATGTTGCCGAAGGTCTCGCGACCCTTGATCACCCCTTCCTCCAGTACCATCAGGCTCTTTTCCAGCAGGATGATGTCTGCCGACTCCTTGGCAATGTCGGTGCCGCTGTCCACCGAGATGCCGACGTCGGCGTCGCGCAGGGCAGGGGCGTCGTTGATCCCGTCACCCAGAAACCCGACAGTGTGGCCGTTGGCTTGAAGGGCCTTGAGTACGCGGGACTTCTGCAGTGGCGTGAGCTTGGCGAACACCGTGCGCTCTTCCACCCGGCGCGCGAGCACCTCATCGTCCATGTGCTCGATGTCGCGGCCCAGCAGCGGCTCGCCTGCCTCCAGGCCCACTTCCCGGCAGATCTTGGCGGTAACGGTGGGGTTGTCGCCGGTGAGTACCTTGACCGTCACGCCGTTGTCGCGCAGTGCGGCGATGGCCGGGCCGGCGCTTTCCTTGGGCGGGTCGAGGAAGGTCAGCAAGCCTTCGATGATCAGCTCGCGCTCATCGCTGGCGCTGTACTGGGTCTGCGTCTCGCCTGCGGCTATTTGGCGGGTACCCACCAGCAGCACGCGAAAACCGTCGCGGTTATAGGCCTCGGCGAGATTGAGCAGGGCCGAACGGCGCTCGGCATCCAGGCTTACGGCAGTGCCCTGCTGGCGGACCCGGCTGGCGGTCTCCAGCATCTCTTCCACGGCGCCCTTGCACACCAGCAGGTGACCACCACTGGCATCGGCCAGTATCACCGACAGACGCCGACGTACGAAGTCGAAGGGCAGTTCATCGACCTTGCGCCAGGCTGCCGGAGGGGTGAACTGCGGATTGTCCTCGGCGAAACTGACCACGGCGCGGTCCATGAGGTTTTTCATGCCGCTCTGGTGGTGGCTGTTGAGCCAGGCCAGTTGCAGCACCTCGTCGCAGCGGTTGCCGCCGACATCGACATGGTGTTCGAGGATGATGCGGTCCTGGGTCAGGGTGCCGGTCTTGTCGGTGCACAGTACGTCCATGGCGCCGAAGTTCTGGATCGCGTTCAGGCGCTTGACCACTACCTTGCGCCTGGCCATGGCGGCCGCGCCCTTGGCCAGGTTGGCGCTGACGATCATCGGCAGCATTTCCGGGGTCAGGCCAACCGCTACCGCCAGGGCGAACATGAAGGCTTCGGCCCAGTCCCCCTTGGTGAAGCCGTTGATCAGCAGCACGATGGGCACCATCACCAGCATGAAGCGGATCAGCAGCCAGCTCACGCTGTTGACCCCGCGGTCGAAGGCGGTCTGCGCGCGGGAGCCGACGATGGAGCGGGCCAGTGAGCCGAAATAGGTACGAGCCCCGGTGGCGACCACCACGGCCGTGGCGGTCCCGCTGACCACGTTGGTGCCCATGAAGCAGATGTTGGGAAGGTCCAGCAGGTCCTGTTGGTCGGCGGCCTGGGCCTTGGCGGATTTTTCCTGCACCGCACCCAGGGTGTCGTACTTTTCCACTGGCAAGGCTTCGCCGGTCAGTACCGCCTGGCTGATGAACAGGTCGCGGGACTCGATCAGGCGAATGTCTGCGGGGATCATGTCGCCGGCAGACAGCTGGATGATGTCGCCCACCACCAGTTCGCGCATGGGTAGTTCTCGAACCCGCGCCTGGGCCCCTAGCTGCTCGCGCCGCAGCACGGCTGCGGTGGTGCGCACCATCGCTTTCAGGGCTTCGGCGGCCTTGGCCGATCGGTGTTCCTGCCAGAAACGCATCACGCCGCTCGCCAACACCATCACCAGCACGATGATCACGCCGGTCAGGTCGGTTTCTTCGCCGGCCTGCAGCGGCAGCCAGAAGTCGGTGAAGAAGCTGATACCCGTCAAGGTCATCAGCACATAGATGAAGGGGTTGTTGAAAGCGTGCAGTAACTGCACCAGTGCATGGGGCGGACGGTCATGGGCGACTTCGTTGTGGCCGTCCCGTTGCAGGCGGCCCTGGGCTTCTTCTTCGGTGAGCCCGGCGGGGCTGGAGTTGACGTTGGCCAGGGTAACGGCCAGGCCGTTCTGGGCTTCGCGCGCGGCGCGCATCGACAGCTTGTTGCTGTCACGGGTGGGGTGGGTGTGGCGGGGTGTTGGGTTTTTTACAGTCATGGTCTGTGCTCCTGCCGCCTGCTCGCGGCACGACACACCGACAACTCAACTAATCATAGGCGAGTGAAAGTATGTCTAGTCGCGGGCAGGCGATCGATTCGAAGAGTGGAATCTTTAGCGGTGGCGTTCGCTGCCTGTTGAATGAACGTGCACAGGCAGCGAACCGACTACTGGCCTCTTCCATAATGTGCTCCACAGATTTTTATTAATGCGAAGGCAATAAAGTGCCGGCGAATTTTCCAACTAGAAAATTCGTTTTTTAATAAGCGCAAAGTTGCCGTTTATTCAAGGGGAAGTACGCACCCCGAATGCATGCAAACCTGGATCAGGCGTGCTGCAGAAACAGGGCGGCGCCCCGACTCGGTGGGTCCTGGCTGTCGTCCAGGCTCCAGCGCTGCTGGCAGGGGAGTCGCAGGGGAGCCTTGGCGCACGCACGGGCAGCCTGGGCGCGCGCAGAAGCCTGGCCCGCAGGGCTGAAGTGAAGGCGCGTACGCCCGGTATTGCAGAAGAAGTGAAGTACATAACGTGTGCCTCGCGACCGGACGAACCGGGGAGGCAAGCCACGTTGGAGCATCAAGCCCTAGCGCAGCTTACCCGACCGCGGAGTCGAGTCCCGTCATTTTCAGGGTTAAGTGCCTGGCGTTGCGCAGCGGCAATGACCAGACAGCGTCTAGATACTATGTCCATTGGCTTCTTTGGTGAGTTGAAAAAGGCCGGATTTCCGGCCCGCGCAATTTACTCAGGAGGGGGAGCGAAGTCAACAGCAATCAGGCGTGAAAATTGAAACGTTAATAAAATTTCACACAAAGCAGCCAGCGGCTGAGGAGAGTCTGCCTGTGCCAAGGAATAATGCTAAGTGGGCAGAGTTTCACCGGTGGGATGATAATATTTTTTTGAAACAGAAATTAATGTCTGTTTTGCTATAGCGATTCTGTATATGGCATTTTTTTATAATTGCTATGGTACTTGGCATGGATTCAAAACCAGCCAGGGAGTGGGGCTATGTCTAAAACTATTGTCATCGTGGGGGGAGGTGTAGGCGGCACGATGCTCGCCAATCAATTGGTCAGACAACTTTACCCGGAAATACTCAAACACCAGGTCACGGTCAAACTGCTGTCGAATTCGCCGGATCATTATTACAAACCTGCCTTCATGTACGTTGCCTTCAACAGCTATTTCCAGGAAGACCTGAAACGGCCCGAGCGTTCGCTGTTGCGACCTGAAATCGACTTCCAGGTGGAGGAGGTGACCCGCTTCGACTTCCCCGGGCAAACCCTGCACACCCGCTCTGGAAGGCGCGTGGGCTATGACTTTCTGGTGATCGCGACGGGCTGCGTACCCGCTCCCGAGCGCATCGAGGGGCTGCAGGAGGCGGGGGATCATTTCTATCAGTACAAGGCGGCGCGACAATTGGCGCAACGTCTGATGACGATTGAAAAAGGGCGCATCTTCATATCCGTTTCTTTCCCACAGACGCCCAATGTTCCGCACCAGTGCGGTATTGCGCCGGTGGAAACTACCTTGATGCTGGATGACTTGCTGCGCCGTCGCGGTGTTCGCAATAACGTTGAAATTATTTATACCTATCCGACCACTGCGCAATTGCTCAGAAACTGTCTGTTCATGCAGCGGCCAACCGGAGAACTGCTGCCCACCCTTTTTGAACAGAAGAACATCAGGTTTCAGCGTGGCTTCACCCTGGACCGCGTGGACCCGGATCAACGTATTGCCTATTCGGCCGAAGGCCAGGCGCAGCCGTTCGACATCCTGATGGCGACCCCACCCATTCGTGCAGTGGACGCGGTGATACAGAGCGGTGCGTCCCAGGCCCCCAACAACGAGGGCTGGCTGCCGACCAACCACGAGACCCTGCAGGTCTACGGCCTGGAGAACGTCTACGTGATCGGCGACACCATGGACCTACCCATCAGCAAGGCGGGCGGTGCCTGCCATAACCAGGCACCGGTGGTGGCCAACAACATCGCCGGCGAGATCCGCCTGGGCACCCCCTGCGCCGTCTACGACGGGAAGGTCCAGGCCGTTGCGCAGATGGGCCTCAACGCCGGCATGCCACTGACCTACAACTACCAGCAGGATGTGGTGCCCACCCCGCCGACCAAGCTGGGCGGCCTGTTGCGCAATGGATTCAACCGGGGCCTCTACTGGGCGGTTGCCCGTGGAATGATCTGAGTCGAGCGGTGCAGGAGTACGTCGATATGGAAACCTTCGAGCCTACCGTGGAACACCTTGCTCACCCGGGCGTTGACGCCCTGATGAAAAAACTCGAACCGCTGCTGGTCAGTGGTCGCATGGACAACATCATCGACTTGCTGTCGCTGGGGTCCGACCTGGTCGACCTGCTCGACACTGCGATGGTGGACAAGCTGGCCCATGGGTTCGAGGACGTGACAGCCCTGACCTGGATCGTGGGCAACGCGCTGCGCATGGCGCAGGCGCAGAGCAGCGATACCCAGCCACCAAGCCTGCTGGGCCTGGTGCAACTGCTGCGCGAGCCGCAAACGCGAAGTGGTATCGCGCTGGTGTTGAGGGTGTTGAACAATCTTGGACGGCAATATTGATCGCATGGAGCGAGAGGAACGTGGCAATGCTTGTAAAACAGCAACAGGGTCTGCGCGGGAGTACGACCTGGGACCCGCAAGGCTATCAGCAGTTTTCGCGTTTGAGGGAGCGTCCGGTGATCGAGTTGCTCGATCACCTGCCGTTGCAGGCACCAGCGTCCATCTATGATTTGGGCTGTGGTACCGGAATCGCCACCCGGCTGCTGGCCGAACGCTGGCCAGAGGCACAGTTGTTCGGCGTCGACAGCTCGGCAGAAATGCTCGCCGAGGCCCGAGCCCTGCCGGTCAATGCCCAATGGCTGAACAGCGACATAGGCCAGTGGGAGCCCAAGCAGCCGGCAAGCCTGCTGTTCGCCGCTGCCGTGCTGCATTTCATGGAGGACCACGAAAACCTGCTGCCGCGGCTGCTCGGCAATCTGCACGCCGGCGGCTACCTGGCGCTGCACATGCCCAACTGGCGGGATGCACCCTGGTACCACCTGATGCTCAGGGCCCTGAGCGAATGCGGGCCTGCGGGCCGGGTGATCGGCACGCTGGAGCTGCGCAAGTTCATGTCGGCGCGCAATGTCCTGTCCCTGGACTGCTACTACCGGTTGCTGGCGCCGCTTACCAGCAAGCTGGATATCTGGGAAACCGAGCATCTGCAGGTGGTCGAAGGCCAGTCGCCGGTGTTCGACTGGGTCAAGGTTTCGGCACTGCGCCCGGTGCTCAGCTCCCTGGATGACGAGGACCGTGAGGCCTTTCTGCGCAAGTACCTCAGGCTTCTGGAAGCGCACTACCCGCGTGAGGACGACGGGCGCACGCTGTTCCCGTTCAAGCGCACCTTCATCGTGGCCTCGGTCTGAGATTGCCCTTGGTCGGTCACTCTCGACAGCCCTGCAAGCCGCGACTGGTCTCTCCCTGAGAATGAGGGGGGCAGCGCGTGCAGGGCTTCTGGAGGGGGGGCGTTTTCGTTTTCTGTTCGCTTATTTTTGTTTGGGTTCGGGTCTGGCGACTGTCGGAGTGTCGGGCAGGAATGGTATGTTCTCCTCCAGAATGAAGATGAAGAAACTGGAATGATCATGCCTAGAGCCTCCCACCAAGATTTGCGCCGTGCCTTTCGTAAACTCCTGGCCTCCCCGGTCTGCTATCACACGGCTTCCGTGTTCGACCCGATGTCTGCGCGAATCGCCGCCGACCTCGGCTTCGAAGTCGGCATCCTGGGCGGCTCGGTGGCTTCGTTACAGGTGCTGGCGGCTCCGGACTTTGCCCTGATCACCTTGAGTGAATTTGCCGAGCAGGCCACGCGCATCGGGCGTGTCGCACAGCTGCCGGTGATCGCCGACGCCGACCACGGCTACGGCAACGCGCTGAACGTGATGCGCACCGTCACCGAGCTCGAGCGCGCCGGCGTGGCTGCGCTGACCATCGAAGACACCCTGCTGCCTGCCCAGTTCGGGCGCAAGTCCACCGACCTGATCAGCATCGACGAAGGCGTGGGCAAGATCCGCGCTGCCCTGGAGGCTCGCGTCGACCAGGAGCTGTCGATCATCGCGCGCACCAATGCCGCGCTGATCCCGGTCGAAGAAGTCATTGCCCGCGTGGTCGCGTACCAGAATGCTGGCGCCGACGGCGTGTGCATGGTCGGCATCCGCGATTTCGATCACCTCGAAGAGATTGCCCGCCACGTCAGCGTGCCGCTGATGCTGGTGACCTACGGCAACCCGCAGCTGCACGACGACACGCGCCTGGCCGAGCTGGGCGTGCGTATCGCCGTGGATGGCCATGGCGCCTACTTCGCCGCGATCAAGGCCACCTACGACTGCCTGCGCGAGCAGCGCCGCATCACCAGCAGCGCCTCGGACCTCAGTGCCACCGAACTCACCCATACCTACACCGTACCCGGCGACTACATCGTCTGGGCGCGGGAGTTCATGGACGTCAACGAGTAACATCGCTTCACCTCAATATGGATAGCAAACGGATCAATTCATGAAGAAAACACTGGGAGTGGTGTGCGGGCTTGCCGTCGCCGTAGCGGCCGTATGCACGGCCGGGGCGTGGTATACGGGCAAGCAGTTGCCTGGCGTGCTGGAGCACGCTACCGCACAGTCCAATCTGCAGATGCAAAAGTCGTTCAAGGGCCTGGGTGCCACGGCGCGGCTTGAGCTGGTATCGCTGGAGCAACACCTGTTCAGCAGTGTCGCGCGTTACAGGTTCACCGTGCAGAACCTGGAGCTGGGCGATGAGCCGAGCAACCTGGAACTGACCCTGGTCGATCGCATCGAGCACGGGCCGTTTCCCTGGCAGCGGGTCAAGGCATTCAAGCTGATGCCGGTGATGGCGGCATCCAGCACTTCGATCGAGAAGGATGCCACCACAGCCGAGTGGTATGCGGCCAGCGGTGATGTCTCGCCGGTGCAGGGCGAGTTCAGCCTGGGTTATGACCAGTCGTATGACGGCACGTTGAGGCTGATGCCGCTGGACATCGCCAAGGACGGTTCGTCGGTGAAGTTCTCCGGCTTCGACCTGGGCATGAGCGGTGACTTCGAAGGCAAGCGCCTCAAGCTCGATGGCAGCATGGGCACCTTGCAGGTGTCGATGGTCGATAGCGAGACGCCGCCGCTCAAGTTCGACCTCAAGGGCCTGAAACTGGTTGCAGACCTCACCCTGACGCCCTACGACTTCTATGAAGGCCAGGCCGACGTGACCCTGGACGACAGCGCCTTCACCTTTGGCGATCGCCAGGTACCGCTGAGCGTCAAGGGTGTGGAGCAACGCAACACCTACAAGGTCAACGGCGACAAGGTCGATGCCAGGGCCGCCTACAAGGTCGACGCCATCACCTATGACGGCAAGGCCGTGGGCGGCGGGCAACTGGTGGTGGCGGTCAACCGCTTCGATATCCCTGCGCTGCAGGCGATCATGGCGATCTATGAGAAGCACATGCCCCAGTTGCAGGAGACGGCCGCTGCCGGCCAACCGCCCGAGCTGGAGCTGAATGCCGAAGAGCAGGCGCTGATGCAGGTGCAGATGATGCAGTTGCTGGCGGGCAAGCCTCAGGTGGCCGTGGAGGACCTTTCCTTCAAGACCGCCAACGGTGAAAGTCGCTTCAACCTCACCCTGGACCTGGCCAAGCCGACGTCGGCCGACCTGCCTTCCGATCAGTTGGTGCGCCAGATGATCGAGAAACTGCAGAGCAGCTTGTCGCTGTCCAAGCCGATGATCGGTGACCTGGCAGCCTTGCAGGCCAGCCTGGCAGGGCAGGACGAGGCGCAGGTCAAGCAGGCCGCAATGGCCGGCGAGATGGTCGGGCAGATGGCCTTGTATTCCAAGCTGGCCACGCTCAAGGGCAATGACATCATCGCCAACCTGCACTATGCCGATGGCCAGGTGGCCTTCAACGGGCAGAAGATGACCGTTGAAGAGTTCGCCGCGCTGGTGATGTCCAGCCTCGGCGGCCTGCAACCGGCAGGCAACTGACCGCTGGGCTGGCGGGCTTGCCCCGCCAGCCTGGTTTGGCAAAAAACCCTTTAGAATTCATTCGATTAACTGTAGCCTTCGGCAACCCATAAAACCCGAGGCCGCAGAGGGTCTTTGGTTCTGTCGTACAGGCTGAACCGTTATCCGATTTGCCAGGGCTCGGTGATACACTCGACTTACGCGCACTAGCGCCTGCAGGTCTTGCGAACATGACCCAGATTTCCGAACGCCTTCTGGTCCAGGCCCACCTCGACGCCAAGCAGCCCAAGCCGCTGACGCCCGAGCAAGAGGCTGACTACCGTGCCGCCATCGCCGCCGAGCTCAAGGCTCAGGACGCCGTGCTGGTGGCCCACTTCTACTGTGATCCGGTGATCCAGGCCCTGGCCGAGGAGACCGGCGGTTGCGTGTCCGACTCGCTGGAGATGGCCCGTTTCGGCAACCAGCATCCGGCCAAGACCGTGGTGGTGGCCGGTGTACGCTTCATGGGTGAGACGGCGAAGATCCTCAACCCCGAAAAGCGCGTGCTGATGCCGACCCTGGAGGCTACCTGCTCGCTCGACCTGGGTTGCCCGGTGGAGGACTTTTCGGCGTTCTGCGACAAGCACCCCGAGCGCACCGTTGTGGTGTATGCCAACACGTCGGCGGCGGTCAAGGCGCGGGCCGACTGGGTGGTGACCTCCAGCTGTGCGCTGGAGATCGTCGAAAGCCTGATGGACAACGGCGAGACCATCATCTGGGGGCCTGACCAGCACCTGGGCCGTTACATCCAGAAGAACACCGGCGCCGACATGTTGCTGTGGGACGGTGCCTGCATCGTTCACGAGGAGTTCAAGTCGCGTCAGTTGCTGGACATGAAGGCGCTGTACCCGGACGCGGCGATCCTGGTGCACCCCGAGTCGCCAGAGGCGGTGATCGACCTGGCCGATGCGGTGGGTTCCACCAGCCAACTGATTGCGGCTGCGCAGCGCATGCCGAACAAGACCTTCATCGTGGCCACCGACCGCGGCATTTTCTACAAGATGCAGCAGCTGTGCCCGGACAAGGTCTTTGTCGAGGCGCCCACTGCCGGCAACGGCGCGGCGTGCCGCAGTTGCGCGCACTGCCCGTGGATGGCGATGAACACGCTTGAGCGCACCTTGCAGTGCCTGCGCGAGGGCAGCAACGAGATCTTCGTCGAGCCGGCGCTTATCCCGCAGGCACTCAAGCCACTCAAGCGCATGCTGGACTTCACCCAGGCGGCGCGGCTCAAGCTCTCCGGCAACGCCTGAAAGCAGCATCGCGGGTCGAGCCCGCTCCCACAAGGGGGCGGGGCTGACCCGCGATATGGTGTGCGCGCTACCTTGATGCGTGTCAGCGCATCATGTCCTTGACCATCCGCTGCTGTTCCATCAGCTCGCGCTGACGGGCATCGATCTTCGACGACAGCACAAAGTTGTTGCCCGCCCGCTGCTTGGCGTAGTCGAGCTGCTGCAAGGCCTGGTCGAAGTCGCCCACCAGGGCAAAGTACTCGGCGCGAGCCTGGTGCAGGCCGATTGTGTTGCCCGACAGGCCGCGAACCTCCGCCACCTCATACCAGACATCCGGGTCTTGCGGCCGATTCTTGAGCAGCGCATCCAGCGCCTTCTCTGCCTCGGCCGGGCGGTTCTGCTTGAGCAGCAGGTCGATGCGTGACTGCTGCAGCGGGTAGTTGCCCGGGTACAGGGCTCGCATCTTCTCCACCCGTTGCTGGGCATCGGCCAGGCGGTTGTTGGTGACGTCCAGGTCGATCTGCGCAAGGTTGTAGGTGATGTCGTTGGGTGCCTTGGCGAGCAAGGGCTTGAGGCTCTCGCGGGCCTCGTTGAGCTGGCCGCCCTTGATCTGCGCCAGTGCCAGGCCGTAACGCGCCGCATCCAGGTTGGGGTTTTCGTCCAGCAGGGCGCGGAAGCGCTTGGCACCCAGGCCCGGCGTGCCTTCGTAGGTCAGTTGCAGGCGTGCACGAATCAACTGGTAGCGCAGGCTGTCATCCACACCGCCCTTGGGGGCCTGTTCGGCACGGTTGCGGGTGTCGGCGACCCGCGACTCGGTAACCGGGTGAGTCAGCAGAAATTCCGGTGGCTTGGCGCTGTACTGGTACTGGCGCATCAGCCGTTCGAACATGGTCGGCATGTTGCGTGGATCGTAGCCGGCCTTTTCCAGGTTGAGGATGCCGATGCGGTCGGCCTCCTGTTCGTTCTGGCGCGAGAAGCGCCGTTGTTCCTGGATCGCGGCGGCCTGGGTGCCGGCAATCGCGGCGATGCCGGCATCGCCAGCCCCGGCAGCGGCGGCAATGATGCCCACCAGCAGGGCGCCCATCATCGGCAGTTGCATGCGTTGCTGGGCTTCCACGCCGCGGGCGAAGTGGCGTTGCGACAAGTGCGCCAGTTCGTGGGCCAGCACCGAGGCGTACTCGCCCTCGGTCTGGGCGTTCAGGAACAGGCCGCCGTTGACCCCCACGATCCCGCCAGGGGCGGCGAAGGCGTTGAGTTCCTTGCTGTCGATCAGGATGAACTCCAGGCGCCGGTCCTGCAGCTGGCTGGTTTCGGCAAGGCGGTAGACGCTGGTTTCGACGTAGTCCTTGAGCTGGGGGTCGGACAGCTGGCGCACGTTGCCGCGCAGCAGGCTCAACCAGGCGCGGCCCAGTTGGTGTTCCTGTTGCGGGGAAACGATGGCCGAGCTGGCGTCGCCGAGTGACGGCAGGTCGTCGGCATGGCTCGGTAGAGCCAGCAGGCAAGCCAGCGTCAGCAGGGTAGGGCGCAGAAAATTCATGCACGAAGCTCGGGTCGACAAAGAACCTTACTGTAGCCGGCTCACACGTTGACGACCAGTGGCGGTATCCTACGAGGTCTGTGCATGCCGCTACCTGCCGTGGGCATGCACCTGCCTGGAGAAGCCCGATGACCGATGCCGTACCCTGCGACGCCGAACTGGATGCCAGCGGCCTGAATTGCCCCTTGCCGTTGCTCAAGGCCAAGATGGAGCTCAACCGCCTGGGCAGTGGTGCAGTACTCAAGGTGGTGGCCACCGATGCCGGCTCGCAGCGCGACTTCCGCACTTTTGCCCGCCTGGCCGGTCATACGCTGCTGCATGAGCAGGCCGACGCCGGGGTCTACACCTACTGGCTCAAGAAAGCCTGAACCCTTTTCTTTAAGGATCACCGATGTTCAAAGTGCTTCGTGGCTGGCTGCACCGCTATTTCTCGGATGAAGAAGCGGTGGTGCTGGCGGTCCTGCTGTTTCTGGGGTTCACCGCGATACTGACCCTGGGCGGCATGCTGGCGCCGGTGCTGGCGGGCATGGTGCTGGCGTTCCTGATGCAGGGCCTGGTCAATGCGCTGGAGCGCCTGCGGGTGCCCAGCAAGGTGGCGGTGGGGCTGGTGTTCCTGCTGTTCCTGAGCGCGCTGGCGGTGTTCCTGCTGGTGCTGGTGCCGTTGCTCTGGCACCAGTTGATCACCCTGTTCAACGAACTGCCGGGCATGCTTGGCAAGTGGCAGTCGCTGCTGTTGCTGCTGCCGGAGCGCTACCCGCATCTGGTCTCGGATGAGCAGGTGCTGCAGGCCATCGAGGCGATGCGCGGCGAGATCGGCAAGTTCGGTCAATGGGCGCTGACCTTCTCGCTGTCGAGCCTGCCGTTGCTGGTCAACATCATGATCTACCTGGTGCTGGTGCCGATCCTGGTGTTCTTCTTTCTCAAGGACCGCGAGCAGATCGCGCGCTGGGTCAGCGGCTACCTGCCGCGCGAGCGGGCCCTGATGACCCGCGTGGCCGAGGAGATGAACCGCCAGATCGCCAACTACATTCGCGGCAAGGGCATCGAGATCCTGATCTGCGGCGTGGCCACCTACATCGCGTTCATCGCACTGGGCCTGAACTATGCGGCGCTGCTTGCGCTGCTGGTGGGGTTGTCGGTGGTGGTGCCGTATGTGGGGGCGGTGGTGGTAACCGTACCGGTGACCCTGATTGCCCTGTTCCAGTGGGGCTGGGGCGACCAGTTCATCTACCTGATGGCGGTGTACGCGATCATCCAGGCGCTGGACGGCAACGTGCTGGTGCCGCTGCTGTTCTCCGAAGCGGTCAGCCTGCACCCGGTGGCGATCATCTGCGCAGTACTGCTGTTTGGCGGATTGTGGGGCTTCTGGGGGATCTTCTTCGCGATCCCGCTGGCGACGCTGTTCAAGGCGGTGCTCGACGCCTGGCCGCGGCGTGAGCCGGTGGTGGCGCCGCTGCTTTAGCCGCGGCGCACGCTTCGCCGGCGAAGCGCTTCAGCCGTTGTTCAATGCTTGCGCCTGCGCCAGCACCGCTTCCACATGCCCGGGCACCTTCACGCCGCGCCATTCCTTGCGCAGCACACCCTCGCTGTCGATCAGGAAGGTGCTGCGGTCCACCCCCATGTATTCCTTGCCGTACAGCTTCTTGAGCTTGATCACGTCGAACAGCTGGCACAGGGCTTCGTCTTTGTCGCTGATCAGCTCGAACGGGAAGCCCTGCTTGGCCTTGAAGTTCTCGTGGGACTTTAGCCCGTCACGCGATACGCCGAACACCTCGGTGTTGGCCGCCTGGAACGCCGCGTACTGGTCGCGAAAGCCCTGGCCTTCGGTGGTGCAGCCCGGGGTGCTGTCCTTGGGGTAGAAGTAGATCACCACTTGGCGACCCTTCAGGCCGCTCAGGCTGACGGTCTGGGCGCCGGTGGCTTGCGCCTCGAAATCGGCGACGGGTTGGTCGAGTGCTACGGCCATTGCGGGTTTCCTTACATGGGGTTCTGTGGGCGCCACGGTTCGATCAGCGCATCCAGGTTCAGGGCGTCGGAGAAGTCCAGGAACTGGTCACGCAGCCAGCTGATCTGGGTGCCGGCCGGCAGGGTCACGGTGAACGTGGCGTTGAGCATGGTGCCGCCGGTCTGTGGTGCCTGATAGGTGTCGCAGGTCAGGTTCTCCAGCTCGACGTTGTGGTCGATGAAGAACTGGCACAGCTCGTTGATGATGTCGGGGCGGTACGCGGCACTGACATAGGCGACGTAGGGCAGCGACAGCGGGCGCACTTCGAGTTCGGCGCTACGCACCACATTCACGGTGAAGGTGTGCTTCTTGGCCAGGGTCGGCAGCGCCGCTTCGAAACGCGCCAGGGCGTCCCAGCTACCGGTGACCTGCAGCACCAGTGCGCTGCACTCGCCGTGGCGGGTCAGGCGCGAGGTGACGACCGAGCAGCGATTGTCGTTGCTGGCCCGGCACAGAATGTTGGTCAGTTCCATGGGGTTGGCGCCCAGGGCACTGATGACAAGGAATTGTTCGCGAACGGTGGGGGTGGACATGCAGCATTCCTAAAGCGATGAGCGGTCGGTACGTGACGGGGCAAATAGGCTTGTCGGCGTGGTTCCGTGGCTCAGGATCGAGGGCTCGGGCACTGTCGGGGCGCGTTGTCGGCAGCCCGGCGGGCCGCTGTGTACCGATCAAAGAGAGAAGGGTAGCGAAAATGGTCGCCGAGGGGAATGCTCCTGCCGCCTGCTTCGCTTGTGCAAGCCCTGTGGCGCCAGTACCATTACCGCTCTCTTTTTCCGGCAGGAGCAGCTTCATGATTGCGGGCAGTATGGTGGCATTGGTCACACCCATGGATGCACAAGGGCGTCTTGACTGGGACAGCCTCAGCAAACTCGTGGACTTCCACCTGGAAAACGGCACCCACGCCATCGTTGCGGTCGGTACCACCGGCGAATCGGCGACCCTGGATGTCAATGAGCACATCGAAGTCATCAAGGCCGTGGTCAAGCAGGTCAACGGCCGTATTCCGGTGATCGCCGGTACGGGTGCCAACTCCACCAGCGAAGCGGTGCACCTGACCCGCAATGCCAAGGACGCCGGTGCCGACGCCTGCCTGCTGGTGGTGCCTTACTACAACAAGCCGACCCAGGAAGGCCTGTACCAGCACTTCAAGCACATTGCCGAAGCCGTCGACATCCCGCAGATCCTCTACAACGTGCCCGGCCGTACCGCCTGTGACATGCAGGCCGAGACCGTGATCCGTCTCTCGAGCGTGCCGAACATCATCGGCATCAAGGAAGCCACCGGCGACCTCAAGCGTGCCAAGGCGATCCTGGATGGCGTGAGCAAGGATTTCATCGTGCTGTCCGGCGATGATCCGACCGCCGTCGAACTGATCCTGCTGGGCGGTAAAGGCAACATCTCGGTGACCGCCAACGTCGCCCCGCGCGAAATGGCCGACCTGTGCAACGCCGCACTCGAAGGCAAGGCCGACGAGGCCCGCGCCATCAACGAAAAACTGATGCCCCTGCACAAGGACCTGTTCGTCGAAGCCAACCCGATTCCGGTGAAGTGGGCTTTGGTCGAAATGGGCCTGATGCACAAGGGCATCCGCCTGCCGCTGACCTGGCTGAGCGAATCCTGTCACGATACGGTACGCCAGGCCATGCGCCAGTGCGGCCTGAAGTTTTAATTGAGGACGTACACCGCATGAAGCGATTGGCTGGTCTTTCCGCCCTTGCCTTGATCATCTCCAGCACCAGTGGTTGTGGCTGGCTCTGGGGCGAAGAGGGTTACTTCCGTGACCGGGGCAGCGATTATCTGGAGGCCACTCAAAAGCCGCCGATGCAGCTGCCGCCGGATGTCAGCAACGTCAAGCGTCTTGACCCGCTGCTGCCGATTCCGCGCAACGTCGCCGACGACAACGTCAAGGGCGAGTTCGAAGTGCCGCGTCCACAGCCGTTGGCGGCAGGTGCCGACATCAGCGATTTCAGCCTGCAGAAGAGCGGCGCTTCGCGTTGGGTTCTGGCCCAGCGCGCCCCGGCCGAGGTGTGGCCGGTGGCCCACCAGTTCTTCGAGGACAACGGCTTCCGCATCGCCGAAGAGCGCCCGCAGACCGGTGAGTTCAGCACCACCTGGCAGCGTTTCGACGAGTTGTCGGCGTCCATGGCCCAGCGCCTGGGCGGTGTTGCAGGCAGCAGCAACAATGAAATCCGTGCCCGGGTTCGTATCGAGCCGGGCGTACAGCGCAATACCAGTGAAGTCTATGTGGTGACCGTCGAGCGTGCTGCCGGCAGCACCGCCGAACAGGACTTCCCGGCACGCGCCGAGAACACCGGTGTGGACGCTGCACTGGTCGACGAAATGCTTGCCAGCATGACCCGCAGCGCCGAGAAGGGCGGTTCGGTATCGCTGCTGGCGGCCCGTGACTTCGATACCCCGAGCCGTGTCAGCCTGAGCGAAGACGGCAGCGGCAACCCGGTACTGAACCTGGGCGCCGACCTCGATCGCGCCTGGTCCAGCGTCGGCCGTGCCCTGGAGCAGGGCGAATGGCGGGTTGAGGACATCAACCGCAGCCTGGGCCTGTACTACATCAACCTTGCCGAAAAAGCCGAGGCCAAGGACCAGGAGCCTGGTTTCTTCAGCCGCCTGTTCGGCAGCGCGCCGAGCAAGGAAGAGCGTGAAGCCCGCGCCGAGCGCTATCAGGTACGCCTGAGCAAGGTGGGTGACAGCGTGCAGGTGACGGTCGAGAAGAACATCAACACCGTGGCCCCGGCCGATGTGGCCCGTCGCGTGCTGAGCGTCATCCAGGACAACCTGGGTTAAGTGCGCTTCGCCGTACTCGGAAGTGGCAGCCAGGGAAATGGCACGCTGATTGTCAGTGGCAGTACCTGCGTACTGGTCGATTGCGGGTTCTCCCTGCGCGAAACCGAGCGGCGTCTGGCGCTGCTCGGCGTGTCGGCGGCGCAGTTGAGCGCGGTGCTGGTGACCCACGAGCATGCCGACCACGTGCATGGGGTGGGTTTGCTGGCGCGGCGCTACAATGTGCCGGTGTACCTCAGTCGTGGCACCTTGCGCGGGATGCGCAAGCCCGTGGAGCCCAGCGGCTTCCTGGCAGCTGGCGATACCCTGCAGCTGGGTGCATTGAGCATTGCCGCCGTTGGCGTCAGCCACGATGCGCTGGAGCCCTTGCAGTATGTGTTCAGCGATGGCCGCCGCCGGTTTGGCGTGCTGACCGACCTGGGCTCGTACGACGCGGCCCTGCTCGACAGCTATCAGGGCCTGGACGCCTTGCTGATCGAAGCCAACCATTGTCGCGACATGCTGGGCCGCGGGCATTACCCGATGTTCCTCAAGCAGCGCGTGGGTGGCGACTACGGACATTTGAACAACCACCAGGCCGCGCGCCTGGTGTCGGAGTTGGGCTGGCAGAACCTGCAGCACCTGGTGCTGGCCCACCTCAGCAGCAAGAACAACCTGCCACAGCTGGCCCGGCAATGTTTCGTCGACGCCCTCGGGTGTGACCCGGACTGGCTGCAAGTGGCGAATCAGGATTACGGGCTCGACTGGCGCGAAATCGCCTAGCCCATTTCAATTTAGCAAGCGGAGCCCATCATGGAAAAACGTGAAGAACTCTACCGCGGCAAAGCCAAGTCGGTGTACAAGACCGACGACGCCGACCGCTTGATCCTGCTGTTTCGCAACGACACCTCGGCGTTCGACGGCAAGCGTATCGAACAGCTCGACCGCAAGGGCATGGTGAACAACAAGTTCAACGCCTTCATCATGCAGAAGCTTGAAGAAGCCGGCATTCCAACCCAGTTCGACAAGCTGCTGGGCGACAACGAATGCCTGGTCAAGAAGCTCGACATGATTCCGGTCGAGTGCGTGGTGCGCAACTACGCAGCCGGCAGCCTGGTCAAGCGCCTGGGCGTGGAGGAGGGCATCAAGCTGGAGCCGTCGACGTTCGAGCTGTTCCTCAAGAACGACGAGAAAGGCGACCCGTTCATCAACGAATCCCACGTGGTTGCGTTCGGCTGGGGCACCGCCGAGCAGCTGGTGAAAATGAAGGCGCTGTCGTTGAAGGTCAACGAAGTGCTGAGCAAGCTGTTCGACGACGCTGGTCTGCTGCTGGTGGACTTCAAGCTCGAGTTCGGCGTGTTCCATGGCGAGATCGTGCTGGGTGACGAGTTCAGCCCGGATGGTTGCCGCCTGTGGGACAAGGAAACCCGCAAGAAGATGGACAAGGACCGCTTCCGTCAGGGTCTGGGCGACGTGATCGAAGCCTACGAAGAAGTTGCCAAGCGTCTGGGCGTGCCGCTGTAAGCGCGTGACTGACGCAAGCGCCTGATACCACGCGAATTTTTTTCACAAGAAGCTTTGCGTTTGGGGAAACTGCTGGTATCATGCGCGCCACTGGAGAGATGCCGGAGTGGCCGAACGGGACGGATTCGAAATCCGTTGTACTGGCAACAGTACCTAGGGTTCAAATCCCTATCTCTCCGCCATACATGCAAGAGCCCCTGAAACCTACGGTTTCAGGGGCTTTTTGCTTTTCGCGTGCGCACAGCAATTGTGCGTAGGAAACACTGTTCCCTGTTTCGGCGCATTCTGGCACTCAAGTAACACCCCATAAACCACGTATTCACGCCTGGAGTCAGGACTTTTCCTATGGGCAGTGAAAGTGGCCGGTATTACTCTCGACCTGCACCTGAAAACAAGTGCGCACATGAATCCATCATGAAAAGGATATTTCCATGGGTAAGTACTGCTGCATGTATATCAACGAGTTCAAGGTCGACCAACCTGCTGAAGACGAAGTGGATAGCGTCAAGCTGGAAGAAGAGTTCACGCCAGAAGAAGCTGCTGTACTGGCTGAGTGATGAAAATGAATGAGGCGCTTGCTGCGCCTCATTTTTCTTTCAGCGTATATGGAAATTCCAGCCGATGAACATGATTGCTCCCGAACGAACGTTGTCATTGCAAGATGCAGAAAGTGTGATAGATCAGCACTTTATCAACGAAGGAATACAGGTAACCCTGAACCGTTACGGTAGCCCGCTGTCCAGCACTGTGGCCACGCTTGAATTCCCCTTTGACAGCCGTGACATGGAGTCTGTCGGCTGCGGAAAAGGGTATGAAGCAGAGGCGCGCATCGGCGCCAAGTATGAAGCGTATGAACATAGCATGGGGCCACTTCAACTACGCTCCCATAGCGCCTTGCAGTGTTTTGATTCGGTTGTTTCCCAACCGGCCCTGCAGGACGTACTGCCGGTGCAGATGCTTCGTCATTCGAAGACTGCACAGATGGCTGTCATCCACTTTGCGGCGCATGAAGCATCAGGCGGCGCTGATCTGCACTACCCGTCATTCCTGATCAATCATCAGTATGCCAATGAAGCCATCGCTGGCGATGATACCGACTATGGCGCTGCGCGCCGATATTCCTGTGGTACGGGTGTGGCAGCAGGCTACGGGTTCGCCGAGGCGGCGATACATGCCGCGAGCGAAGTCATAGAGCGCCACGGTATCGGCCGCTTTATTGCACAGCACTTCTTTTACGAGTGCAAAACACCCATAAGAAAGATCGCTCACGCCTCGATGCCGCAAGCATTGCTGCAAACCTTGCGCGATGCGCAAGGTGCTATCGGGGCCTCGATCGAAGTGTTCGACGCCACCAGCCAGATACCCTATCCCGTTTTCATTGCCTATTGCCCAGACAAGACAATCGCCGATGTGCATGTGGTTGGCGGTGGCTGTTCGCTGTACCCGAGCCACGCCGCAGCACGCGCCATCAAGGAGCTGGTGCAGCAATACAAGGTCGCCGAAGGCCTGGAAGAGGTCACCCGGGAATGGACAGGTTCAAGGAACAACCTGGCACGGCACCCACGGCTGCTGCGGTGCCTGCGCCTGGCGTTTGATTCGACGCAGCGCGCCAGGATGACATCTGCCCCCATGCCACGCGACCCGGACAGAATGCCACTGGATCAACATTTGCTGCACCTGAAGCACGAGTGTTTCAAGGCGGATCATCCCATCTGGGTAAAGGAGCTGCATTGCAGCGCGGCCCAAGTGAGCCTGGCCTGTGCCGTCATGCCGAAAATGGAAAGGTTCTCCATCGTCTCGCTGGGTGGAAAAGTGGTGCCTTGCTACAAGTACGAGTAAACGGCACCACCCTCAGGTCGCCAGGGGCAGGTCATCATCAACGGGCTGGATCAGCCCTCTCTTTCGGAATCAGGCCATTCATGAGCCCAACCAAAAACGTGAGCCCGCGTGAACGGCAGCGCCGTGATTATCTGCTGTCTTCGCCACTCGGCGCTGCTACCCGCGCGATCCACCTGGGGCAACATGAGGCGGGCCTGGATCAGTTTCCAGTGCCCGCACTGATCTGCAATTCCGCGGCACTGTTGGACTCCGTAGAAGCGGGGAGGGACATGCTCGGCAATGCAGAGGAGGAAAACTTTGCCTACCAGCGCTACGCCAACCCCACCGTTTCCGTCCTGGAGGCGAAGTTTCGTGCCATCGAACACTGCGCCTACAGTCTGGCAGTCAACAGCGGAATGACCGCCTGCCTGCTGGTCTTTCGCGCGCTGCTTGGTGCAGGTGACCATGTCATCGTGCCCCGCGGCCTGTTCTATGAAGTGATCGAACAGCTTGAGCATGAAACACGTCAGCGTGGCATGACGCTGTCGGTCATTGAAGCGTACGAAACGGCGGCGTTTCAGGCGGCCCTGCGGCCCGACACCAGAATGATCTTTATCGAGGCACCTACCAACCCGGCTTTTCTGGACATCAATATTGCGGAACTGGCGCAACTTTGCATGAAGAACGCCGTTCTTCTGGTTGTCGACAATACCTTTCTAACGCCACTCTGCCAGAAGCCGTTGTCGCTGGGGGCGGCAGTGACCTTGTATTCCACCACCAAGCATATCAATGGGCACGGCGATGTAATGGGCGGGATGGTAAGTACCAATGACCCGGATCTGTTCAAGGCATTGAAGTCTCACAGGGAAAGTGCCGGGCTGATCCTCGACCCGTTTTCGGCCTGGCTCACGGTGCGTGGTTTGAGAACACTTGCGCTCAGATTGAAAAAGCATGCCGACAATGCACTTGCGGTCATTGCCATGTTGAATCAGGAGTTTCCCACGTTGCAATGGCGTGCCGTTTGGTCGACCAGGAGCGCACAGGCCAACGGCATTGATCCGTCATTGCATACAGGCCTTATTGCCATTGTGCTGCCTTCGCAGGAAGCGGGCACAATCTTTGTTAGTCAACTGCAATTGATACGAACAGGTACCACCTTCGGGAACATTGAATCCCTGTGTTATCACTACGGTAGTTTTGCCCGAGCAGGCGGCACCGACCTGGAGCGAATGGGCGTACCTCGCGGGTTGGTCCGGATCTCTGTGGGGCTGGAAGACACCGACGATATCAATGCAGACATCAGGCGCGCACTGCGCCTTGCCATGCTCACCCAAGCCTCGGCAGCAGGCGAAGTGTCGCCGGTGTGAAGCTCGAGAATCTGAGCCGAAAATCAGAATGACCGTCGAAGTCGATTCGCAGGCCCTGCCCGGGCAACTAGCACGAACGTTCCACAAGACTTTGAAAGGTGTAACAAATCTTTTGATTTATTGTGCTGGCCTCCTTACAATCGCCGCGCCATCAGTAAGACGGCGAATCGTAATTTAAGGGATTTAGAATGAAAAAGTTTATCAAGGCATCGGTCGCAATCGCTGTTGTTTCGGGTGTTGCCCTGCTGTCCGGTTGCACTGGCCAAGTGTACAACCAGCCAAAGAACTGCTCGTACGATTACCTGTTCCACCCTTCGGTTTCCATCTCCAAGGTTATTGGTGGCTGCGGTCCAATCGACAAACTGCCGCAGCAGCAGTAAGTTTGGCGTGATCAGGCCATTGCGGCCTGATCAAGAAACCCCGACACGCCAAGTGTCGGGGTTTTTTTTGGCTTGCCAATTATCTGGCAAAAAAATTGATATCAAAATGATATTAACTGTTGTGGTCAACTAAGATTTATCCAGCACGGCCAGCGGTACAACGCCTAGGCCTTGAGATGGTCGACGATCTCATCCTTGGTCAGCAGCCGTTTCTTGCGCAGTTCCGTCACCTGATCGTCCGTGGCGCTGCCGCTTTCTGCCTCGACCACTTGGGCGTCGATCGCGTTGTACTTCTCGTGCAACGTACTGAGCCGCGGATCGGTTTTCTTTTTTTCGTCGAAGGCTTCCCTGGTCAGATTCAGGTCTGCAAGCAAATCGTGTTTGACCGGCATCTCTTCACCTCTGCTGATAGGTTGGTGGGCATGAACCTTCAGGATAGACGCGTTTGCCGCCCCCCGCAGATGGGGTAGTCTGTCGAATCATTTCCCCCGACGGACGCCCGAGTCATGCCCCATCTGCACCTGGAATACAGCGCCAACCTGCGCGAGCTTGAAGTCGACAAGGTTCTGCTGCGCCTGAATCACGCGCTGGTCGGCAGTGGTCAGTTCGCCCAGGAACTGGATATCAAGAGTCGCGCGCGCGCCTTCGAACATTTTCGTGTGGGCGTGGCCCCGGTCGAGCGGGCATTTGTCTGTGTGCGGCTGTCACTGCTCAGCGGCCGCTCCCCGGAGGTCAAGAAGCAGCTCTCGGGCAGCCTGCTCGAGGTGCTCAAGGATGCGGTGGTCGAGATGAGCGGTCGCGAGCTTCAATTGAGCGTCGAGCTGGTCGACATGGACCGCGACAGCTACGCCAAGGTGCTGTTGCCCGCCTGACCGCTGTTCGGGAGCAGGGCGACAAGGCCCTGTTCCTGAATAAAGGCTGAACAAGAAGTGTTCTGCCCTTCGTTCAATAAAGTGCAATTATTTGTTGGCGTCTTTTTCACGAAAAATTGATGGCACCCTGCCTACAGTCCGCCTTGTTTTTTATTGATGTTGCAATGACATCGTCCCGGACTTTCAAGAAGCGAAGCGCCATGTTCAAGTTAAAGCCCCTGCGTGCCGAATGGGTAACGTTGATTGCCAGCCTGTACCTGTTGATCGGTTTCAACGCGGTACTGTGGCAGCATGTTTTCAGTATCGTGCCGGGGGATGCCCCGGGCCTGGTGCTGCGCCTGGCGTTTGCCGTGCTGGTGTTCTGCGCGTTCAACCTGATGCTGACCCTGGTGGCCTTCCGGCCCGTGTTCAAGCCGGTGCTGGCGGGGTTGTTCCTTGTCAGCGCGGGGGTGGCCTACTTCATGAACCGCTACGGCGTGCTGATCGATGTGGGCATGTTGCGCAATACCATGGAAACCAATGCCACCGAAGTGCGTGATCTGCTCTCGTTCACGTTGGCCGGCTATATCCTGTTACTGGGCGTAGTGCCGAGTATTCTTTTATATAAAACCCCGATTCTTTATCGCACCTTCCCCCGTGAGTTGTTGAGCAAGTTGGTGGTCGGTACGGCCAGCGCAACAGTACTGGGCGCGGTGGCATTGCTCAATTACCAGGGGCTTTCCTCGTTGTTTCGCAATCACCATGAACTGCACCTGATGGTCGTGCCCAGCAACTATGTCGGCGCCGCAGTAGCCTATGTCAGCGAGCAGCTAGGCAGCGCGCATGTACCGTTGCGCCGCATTGGCGAAGATGCCGTGCGCCCGCTGGCGGTAACGCCCCAGGCCCGCAAGTCGTTGACCGTGCTGGTGGTGGGCGAGAGCGCCCGCGCACAGAACTTCGGCCTGCTCGGTTACGACCGCGATACCACGCCTCAGCTGAGCAAGGAGGCGGGGCTGGTGGCCTTCAGCGACGTGCATTCGTGCGGCACCGAAACGGCGGTGTCGGTACCCTGCATGTTCTCCACCTTCACCCGCAAGCAGTATGACGCCAGCAAGGCCAGGAACCAGGAGGGCCTGCTCGACGTGCTGCAGCGTGCCGGCATCGCGGTGCACTGGCGCGACAACCAGTCCGGCTGCAAGGGCACCTGCGATCGCGTGGCGTTCGAGGATGTCAGCAACCTCAAGGACCCGGCCCTGTGCGCCGACAGCGAATGCCACGACGAAATTCTGTTGAAGGGGCTGGAGGCGATGCTCGACAACCTGCAGCAGGACACCGTGCTGGTACTGCACCAGATGGGCAGCCACGGGCCGGAGTACTTCAAGCGCTACCCCAAGGCCTACGAGCGTTTCACCCCGGTGTGCCGCAGCAATGCCCTGGACAAGTGCGACCGCCAGAGCATCATCAATGGCTACGACAACACCCTGGTGTACACCGACCACGTGCTGGCCACGCTGATCGACGTCCTGCGCAGCCGCCAGGACAAGGTCGACACCGCCATGCTGTACCTGTCCGACCATGGCGAGTCGCTGGGTGAGTACAACCTGTTCCTGCACGGCACGCCCTACATGCTCGCTCCCGAGCAGCAGAAGCACATACCGATGCTGGCGTGGTTTTCCGATGGCTATCGCAAGGACTATGCCGTCGATACCGACTGTCTGCAGCGCTCGCGCAACCAGCCGCTGAGCCAGGACAACCTGTTCCATTCGATGCTCGGCCTGCTGCGGGTGCACACCTCGGTGTACGACCCGCAACTGGACATGTTCGCCAGTTGCCGTCCGGTTGTCGCTACACACTGACCGCGTGCGCAGGCTGGCGAGGGAACGGCGGTCGAGCGGTTTCCCGGCGGTGGCCTGCGCCGTATATACTGCGCGCCATTGTTCGTGGGAGAGCCTTGTGGCCATCGATATTCACTGGATTTGCGACGACCGCAGCCTGGCCGAGCACTGCCGACAGTGGCGGCAGTTGCCTTATGTAGCGCTTGATACCGAATTCATGCGGGTTGACACGTTTTACCCCATCGCCGGTTTGATCCAGGTCGGCGACGGGCAGCGTGCCTTTCTGATCGATCCGTTGCTGATCGGCGACTGGCAGCCGCTGGCCGAGCTGCTCGAAGACAGCGCCGTGACCAAGGTGCTGCATGCCTGCAGCGAAGATCTCGAAGTGCTGATGCGCCTGACCGGCAGCCTGCCGGCGCCGCTGTTCGACACCCAACTGGCCGCCGGCTACCTGAATCTCGGGTTCTCCATGGGCTACTCGCGACTGGTGCAGGAAGTACTCGGCATCGAGCTGCCCAAGGGCGAGACCCGTTCGGACTGGCTGCAGCGTCCGCTGTCGGAAACCCAGGTCAGCTACGCCGCCGAAGATGCCGTGCACCTGGCCGAAGTCTACGAGCGCCTGCGCCCGCAGCTGTCCGAAGACAAGAATGCCTGGGTGCTGGAAGACGGCGCCGAGCTGGTGGCCCAACTGCGCCGCGAAACCGACCCCTACGAGCTGTACCGTGATGCCAAGCTGGCCTGGAAGCTGTCGCGTGCGCAACTGGCGGTACTGCGCGAGCTGTGCGCCTGGCGCGAACGCGAGGCGCGTGCGCGCAACCTGCCGCGCAACCGGGTGCTGCGCGAGCAATCGCTGTGGCCTCTGGCCCGTACCCAGCCCGACAATCTGTCGGCCCTGGCCAAGATCGAAGACATGCACCCGCGCACCATTCGCCAGGATGGCGAGTTCCTGCTCGAGCTGATCAAGAAGGCCGCCAGCGTGCCGCCCAGCGAGTGGCCGCCGGCCCTGCCCGAGCCCTTGCCGATCGAGGCTTCGGCGCTGCTCAAGCAGCTGCGTGCCATCGGCCAGGCCGAAGGCGAGCGCCTGGGCATCGCGCCCGAACTGATGCTGCGCAAGAAAACCCTCGAGGCGCTGCTCAAGAGCGGCTACCCCAACGGGCCCTATCAACTGCCTGATTCGTTGCGCGGCTGGCGCCGCGAGCGGATGGGCCAGGCGCTGCTCGATTGCCTGGCCGGCACCGGAGACCAGCCATGAAACGTATCTGCTCGATCTACAAGAGCCCGCGCAAGAATGAAATGTACCTCTACGTGCTCAAGGCCGATGGCCTGGAGCGCGTGCCCGAGGGGCTGCTGCCGGCCTTTGGCAAGCCGGTGCATGCCTTCGACCTGGTGTTGACCCCCGAACGCCAACTGGCCCGCGAAGACATCACCCAGGTGCTGGCCAATCTGGAGAAGCAGGGCTACCACCTGCAGATGCCGCCACTTGAAGACGAGTACATCGAGCATCTTCCCGAAGAGCTGTTGCGGCGCAACGACCCGGTCTGAGCTTTTTTCTGTCTTGCATGGCGCGGCCCGCGCAGTGAGCGGGCCAGCGCCGTGGTTTATGCCAAGGTTATCCAAAACATGCGCGTTCTGATCGTTGAACAGGATCATGCCCTTTACGCTCGCCTGCTGCGCGAGATGGCACCGGACCTCGAGGTAGTGACCAGCGGCGACTCTGCCGAACTGTCGAAGCTGGCAGCAGAGTGCCCGGTGTGGCTCGGCCAGCCCGATCTGCTGGCCACCCTGCTGCGTCAGGGCCACGGCCCTGCCTGGGTGCAGTCGACCTGGGCCGGCATCACCCCGCTGTTGGTCGACGGCTTGCCGCGTGGCTATCGCCTGACGCGGGCGGTGGGCATCTTTGGCCAGGTGATGGCCGAGTACGTGCTCACCTACATGCTCGGCCATGAGCGCGAGGTGCTCGCGCGCGTGCTCAGCCAGGTGGAACGCAAGTGGGACGGGCGCCTGGGGCGCAGCCTGGAAGGGCGGCGCGTGCTGATCGTGGGCACCGGTGACATCGGCCAGCAGGTTGCCGAGTTCCTGCTGCCCTTCGGTGTCACCTTGTATGGCGTGGCCAGCCAGGCCCGCGTACAGGCGCCGTTTGTCGAGGTGGCCGGCCTGGATGAGCTGGGGCGGTTGGTGGGCGAGGTGGATTATGTGGTCAACCTGCTGCCCGACACGCCTGCCACCCACGACCTGTACAACGCCGCGCTGTTCGCCAGGTTCAACCCCCAGGCGCTGTTCATCAATGCCGGGCGTGGGGTGTCGGTGGTCGATGCCGATCTGGTCGAGGCGCTGAAGCTGGGGCACCTGGCGGGCGCGGTGATCGATGTATGCCGCCAGGAGCCGCTGCCGCAGCGTCATCCGTTCTGGACCGCCTGGGGCCTGCTGCTGACCGGGCACAGCTCGGCGCCGACCTCGCCGACGGCGATGGTGCGTTTGTTCGTGGAGAATCTGCGGGCATACGAGGCGGGGCAGGCGTTGCGTGGCGAGGTGGATTTCGAGCGGGGCTACTGACTGAAACCGCGTCGCAGCCGTCGTTGGCAAGGCCGGCGCCTACAGGAGATCCTTTAGGCGCCGGCCTTGCCGGCGAACGGGGCGCCGCGAACTTCAGCCCTACAGGCTGAAATCACCCTCGGCCGCCAGCTCGCTCAACGGCTTGCGCGGGCTTGGCACTTCGCGGGCCTGCAGGTACTCGGCCAGGCTGGCCTTGTCGCCCAGCTTGCCGATGGCGACCATCGCATGCAGTTCATAGCCGTCCGGAATCTTCAGCTCCTTGCGCGCCAGCGCCTGGTCGAACCCGGCCATGCCGTGGGTATGCCAGCCACTGATGCTGGCCTGCAACGCCAGGTGGCCCCAGGCCGAGCCGGTGTCGAAGGTGTGCCACAGCGCCGGGGTTTCTTCGCTGGCGCCAGGGGCGGTAAAGGTGGTCTTGGAAATCACCAGCACCAGCGCCGAGGCGTGCTGGGCCCAGCTGCGGTTGAATTCGTTGAGCAGGCCCAGGAAGCGCTCCCAGTTCGGCGTGTCACGGCGCGCGAACAGAAAGCGCCACGGCTGCGAGTTGTAAGCCGAGGGGGCCCAGCGCGCCGCTTCGAAGAAGCTCAGCAGGGTGTCTTCGGCAATCGGTTCGGCGGTAAACGCCCGGGGCGACCAGCGCTGGATGAACTGCTCGGCAATGGCATAGTCGGCAACGCGAGGGTTGGCACTCATGGAGGGGTTCCTGACAGGGTGGGAAAACACACAGCCTGTCAAACTACTGCGTGGCGCCAGCCCTGACAAGCGGTCTGGCAAAGCCCGGCCACACGCCCTAGACTGGCGCCGCCACGCGCGCGCACTTGAATTGAAACAGGACAAAACGCACCATGCCTGCCACCCAACCCTTCTGGATCAGCAAGCCCCTCGATCAGCTCGATCGCCAGGAGTGGGAGTCGCTGTGCGATGGGTGCGGCCTGTGCTGCCTGCAAAAGCTCGAGGACGAAGACGACAACAGCGTCTACTACACCAGCATTGCCTGCAAGCTGCTCGACCTCAAGACCTGCCAGTGCAGCGATTACCCCAACCGCTTTGCCTCGGTACCCGACTGCATCCAGCTCACCCCGGGCAAGGCCGACCAGTTCAAGTGGCTGCCGCCCACCTGTGGCTATCGGCTGGTCAGCGAGGGCAAGGACCTGCCCAGCTGGCATCACCTGGTCAGTGGCGATCGCGAGCAGGTGCACAAGCAACGCATTTCGTGGTCTGGCCGCATGCTCAGTGAAGACAGCGTGGCCGAAGACGATTGGGAAGACTATCTGATTTTCCGCGCCGGCTGAGGCTGCGGCGCAAGGGGATGTGAATGGAGATACGTCGCTGTTTGCTGGGGGCTGCGCTGTTGCTGGCGAGCCATGGCGCCTGGGCGAAGAAGGTCGACCTGGATTACCACGTGCGCCTGCTGCCCCAGAGCGGGCAGGCCGAGGTGCGCCTGACCTTGGCCGACGGCGCAGCGGTGCGCAGCCTGGATTTCGACCTGGGCAAGGAAGCCGTCTACAGCGATTTCAAGGCCGATGGCGCCTGGCAGTTGCAGGCCGGAGCACGCCGTGGTCTGTGGCAGCCGGGGGCGGGAGTGTCCAGCCTGAGCTACCGGGTACAGCTTAACCATGCCCTGAAGAACGCCGGCTACGACAGCCGCATCACTGCGCAATGGGCCTTGTTCCGGGGCGATGACCTGGTGCCTGCCGCACGCCTCGACCAGCAGGACGGCACCGAGCTGGTCGCGCGCCTGGTGTTCGAGTTGCCGGGCGACTGGAAGAGTGTCGAAACGCCCTGGCCGCGGATTGGCAAGCAGCGTTTCCGCATCGACAACCCTTCGCGCTTGTTCGACCGGCCTACCGGCTGGATGCTCGCCGGCAACCTGGGCAGCCGGCGCACCCGTCTGGGCGAGACCGAGGTCACCGTCGCCGGGCCCCAGGGCCAGGGCCTGCGGCGCATGGACACCCTGACCCTGCTGACGTTCGTGTGGCCACAGCTGCAGAGCGTGTTCCCGCGCAACCCGCCCAAGCTGCTGCTGGTGGGCGCCCGCGACCAGTTGTGGCGCGGCACCCGGGCCGGCTACCACTCGATCTACCTCAACAGCAATCGCCCGTTGGTCAACGAGAACGGCAGCAGCCCGTTGTTGCGCGAACTGGTGCGGGTGTTCGCCCAGGTCAACGACCAGGAGCGCAGTGACTGGATTGGCGAGGGGCTGGCCGAATACTACGGCATCGAACTGCTGCGCCGTGCCGGCGGCATCACCGAGGACCGCTACCAGTCCGTGCAGGCCCGGCTGGCCAGGCAGGGTGAAAAGGTCACCACGCTGCGCGGTGAGCAGATCACCGATGCGGGGGTGGCCCGTGCGGTGTTGCTGCTGCAGGCGCTGGACCGCGAGATCCGCCTGCACACGCATAACCAGCGTTCGCTGGACGACGTGACCCAGGGCCTGATGCGGCTCAACAGCGTCAGCACCGCGGAGTTCATCCAGCTCAGTGAAAACGTGCTGGGGCGTGGCTCCGAGGTGCTGGACACCAAGCTGTTGCGTTAGGCCTTGGGGCTTTTGAGCGAGTCGTTGCCGGTGACCGTGGCGCTGTGGGTGGCCGCTTGCGCATTGGCCTTCAGCACGCTGAGCTCTTCACCGGTGCGTTCGATCTTGCTGCGGATCTGATCCAGGTCGCGGCGCCCGCGCTCGATCAGGCTCTTGGCCGAACTGTGTCCGGTGATGCCCCGGGCCAGCGCCACGCCGCCGATGGCGATCTGGATCAGGCCGAAGAAACCGCCGCGACGCAGCCCCTTGCCGACCATCACCACACCCGTGGCCAGGGAGCCAGCGCGCTCCCAGCCTTGCACGTTGTGTTCGGTCTTGCTCTGAAACGGTGTGGCCAGGGTCAGGGTCTTGTTCTGGGACATGGTCGTACTCCTGTGGGGGCATGGATAGTCAGCAGACCGCCAGGGCCGCCAGGACGTTCCCGCGGATTACTTGAATTTGGGCCCGGAGCGGGTGTTCAGGCCCTTGGCCATGCGGTCGTAGAGCACCACGTTGACGGTGGCAGCGAGGTTCATGCAGCCATTGGTCGGGATGTAGATGGTCTCTTCGCACCAGGCGCGCACGTCGGCATCCAGCGAGCCGTCTTCAGGGCCGAAGATGTAGATCGCGCGGTCGGGGTGAGTGTATTCGGGCAGCGGGCGGGCGCCCTCGACCAGTTCGACGGCAACCGGTGTGCAGCCCAGCGGGATGATCTTCTGCAGGTCGTCGATGCCGATCAGCGGGATGTCATAGTGCACCCGCTTGGTGTCGGTGACGAAGTCGCGGGCGCGCTCGTAGCGCTTGCCGGTGTAGAACACCGAGTTCACGCCATAGCAACCCGCCGCACGCATCACCGAACCGACGTTCTCCGCTGATTTGGGGTTGAACAGACCAATGCAGCTGTACCGTTTGTTCGCCACGTGCCGGGGCCCTTGAGAAAAAAGACGCGATTATACGGGCTTGCCGGCACGGGTGGGGCGCAGGGTCAGTCTTTCTTGAGCAGCCCGGCCAGCCCGGCGAACGGGTTATGGGTGGCCTTGGCGATGCTTGGGCTGGCGGTGGAGCCTTCGCTGAAGTACTGCTGGTCGGTGTAGCGCGAGTGCTCGTTGTCGTGGCAGTACAGGCACAGCAGTTCCCAGTTCGAACCGTCCTGGGGGTTGTTGTCGTGGTTGTGGTCGCGGTGGTGCACGGTCAGTTCGCTCAGGCGCTTGCCGGCGAATTCGCGGGCGCAGCGGCCGCACACGTGGGGGTACATGCGCAGGGCCTTGTCGCGGTAGCCCATTTCCTTGTCGCGCTTGGCATCGGCGAGGATGCGGTCCAGCCGCGCGGTGGCGGCGGCGGAAGAGGTTGCCGAACTCATGGTTGTACCTTTCTCGGGCTTGTTACGGTTATGCCGTGAAGTTTAGCGCCATGACGGGCATTTCGGACAGGCAAACCGCAGCGCTTGCGCGTAGCCTGTAGGCAGCACTCTCCAGGAGCCCGCCCCATGCGCCATGCGAGCATTGCCCTGCTGTTGATTGCCTGGCTCGGCCAGGCCCAGGCTGCGGACCTGCAGCCACGCACCCTCGCACCGGTACCGGGTGCACCGGGTACGCCCACGCCCACCCCTTACCCGCAGGTGGCCCCGTCGACCATCCCCCGTGCAGGGCAGGGCTCGTCGGGTGCGCCGCTGTTGCCGCCGATTCCCTTGCCCAGCCCGCCGAAGGACCAGCCGCTGCCAGGGCTTGCGCCGGATGCCGGCAAGGACAAACCGCGCGAGGGCTAGACCTGCTGCGAGAGACGCTGGCCGTCGAGCATGCGCAGGCGACGCGACAGTGCCACGGCCAGGGCGCGGATGATCTTGGCGGCCACCTTGGGCGTTTCGTTGAGCATTTTTTCCAGTGAGTCCTTGCCCAGGTTGAGCAGTTGACAGTCGCTGGCGGCCACGCAGCTGGCCGATCGGCGTTCGCCGTCCAGCACGGCCATCTCGCCAAAAGCGCGGCCCTTGCGCAGGGTGGCGATCTCCACCTGATGCTCGTCGGGGTCGGTCTTGCGTACCGATACCTGGCCCGAGTGGATGATGCACATGAAGGTGCCGGAATCGCCTTCGTGGAAGATTTCCTCGCCCTGGGCGATGGTGCTGATGCTGAAGTAGCCGGCAGCGGTCTGAAAGTCAGGCGGCAGCAGTTGGTCGAACAGGCCGCAGTCCATGAGCATGTCGCGAATTTCGTTGTTCAGGGAGGTCGGGTCGGGCATCGCGGTTGGTCTTTTTCTTGGAGGTTTGTGGTGTCTGGTTTTCGCCGTCAAGGCCGGCTCCTGCAATGGCCAGTGCATAGCTTGCAGGAGCCGGCCTTGCCGGCGAATTGCTGATTCAGACAACAGAAATCCTGAATTACACCAGGCCCAGCACTTTAAATACGAACGCGTACTCCAGTGCCACGTCCTTGAGCCCCTGGTAGCGCCCGCTCATGCCGCCATGCCCGGCGCCCAGCTCGGTCTTGAGCAGCAGCAGGTTGTCATCGGTCTTGTGCACGCGCAGCTTGGCCACCCACTTGGCCGCCTCCCAGTACTGCACGCGGCTGTCGTTGTAACCGGCCACCACCAGCAGGGCAGGGTAGGCCTGGGCCTTCACGTTCTCGTAGGGCGCATACGCCTTGATGCGCGCGTGCACCTCGGGCTCCTGCGGGTTGCCCCACTCGTCATACTCGGTGACGGTCAGCGGCAGATCGGGGTCGAGCATGGTGTTGAGCACGTCGACGAACGGCACCTCGGCAATCGCCGCCTTGAACAGCTCGGGACGCTGGTTGAGCACCGCACCGATCAGCAGCCCGCCGGCACTGCCGCCACTGATCGCCAGGTGCTCGGCATCGGTCACGCCGGTGGCGATCAGGTGTTCGGCGCAGGCGATGAAGTCGCTGAAGGTGTTGGGCTTGTGCTCCTGCTTGCCGGCCCGGTACCAGGCCTCGCCCAGTTCGCCGCCGCCGCGCACGTGGGCAATGGCGAAGGCCACGCCGCGCTCCAGCAGGCTCAGGCGCGCATGGGAAAACCACGGGTCCAGGCTTTCGCCGTAGGCACCGTAGCCGTACAGGTACAGCGGCACCGGCTTGCCGAGGTCCTCACGGCGCTGAACCAGGCTGATCGGTACCTGCGTGCCGTCGCCGGCGGTGGCCCACAGGCGCTGGCTGACGTAGGCGTCGGGGTCGAACGGGCCGAGCACCGGGGTCTGCTTGAGCACCTGCTGCTGACCATCGGCAAGCGTCAGCTGGCGTACCTGCGCAGGTCGGTTCAGCGCCTCGTAGCGCAGGCGGATGCGTGGGCTGTCGAACTCCAGGCTGTCCTGCACGTACAGGCTGTAGGCTGCATCCGGCAGCTCGACGCGGTAGGTGGGCAGGCCGTGGGGGCGCACCTCGATGATCGGCAGGCCGCCCTCGCGCAGGCTCAGGGTCAGGGCGCTGGCGTTCAGGGTCAGCCCCTCGAGCATCACGGTGTCGCGGTGCGGCACCAGCACCTGCCACTGCTCGTGGGTTGGCAGGGTGTCGGCCGGGCCGTGGAACAGGGCGAAATTGATGCCTTGCTGGTTGCTGCGGATGAACCAGTGCCAGTGGCCGTTCAACTGGCCATGGTCAGGGTAGTA
Organism: Pseudomonas sp. FBF18; assembly: GCF_024261405.1. NCBI lineage: Bacteria > Pseudomonadati > Pseudomonadota > Gammaproteobacteria > Pseudomonadales > Pseudomonadaceae > Pseudomonas > Pseudomonas sp. FBF18. The sequence goes on from NZ_QKRS01000006.1 coordinate 228,126, forward strand.
CTCATGGCCTTCGACCCGTGGTGCCAGGCAGGTGAACGCCTGTTCCGGGGTGTGCGCATCCAGTACCCAGGCCTCGCTGGTGGTCTTGCTGTTGAGCAGCAGGATCAGCTGGCGCTCGGAGCTGGCGCGGTAGCAGTGCAGGAAGAAGCGACCGTCGGCCTCCTCGAACACCTTCACCGCCCCTTGGGTGCCCAGGCGATGACGCATCAGCCGGTGCGGGCGGTGGGTGTCGTCCAGTTCGGCGAAGAACAGCGTCTGGCTGTCGTTGGCCCAGGTCATGCTGCCGTCGCAGTCTTCGAACGGCAACTGCTCGACCGCGCCGCTGGCCAGGTCCTTGACGTACAGGGTGTAGACCTCGTCGCCGCTGGTATCCAGGCTGTAGGCCAGGCGCTGGTGGTCGGGGCTGATGTTGAAGGCGCCCAGGCTGAGGAAGCCACCGGCGGCCAGCAGGTTGGGGTCCAGCAGCAGCTCTTCGCGGCTTTCATCGACCGTCGGCGAATCGTCTGCCGGGCGTGGGCAGCGGTAATGACGCGGGTACTCGTCGCCGGCGGTGGTGCGGGTGTAGTAAAGGTAGGGGCCCCAGGGCGAGGCCAGCGACAGGTCGGTTTCGAGAATGCGGCCACGGATCTCTTCGAACAGCTGCTCGCGCAACCCGGCCTGGTCGGCCAGTTGCGCCTCCTGATAGGCGTTTTCCGCGTTCAGGTAGGCCAGCACCTCGGGGGTGTCCCGGGCCTGCAACCAGGCATAGGGATCGGTGCCGGCATCCTGGCGGGCGATCGGGGCTTGGGGGGCGTTGGCAGCTGCGGACATGCGGGGTTCTCTTTGCTGGGGCGCGCCTGCGCGCTGAAAAGTCGTTATCATAAGCATCTATTTGCCTAGCTTGCCACGGACGCCATGACCGAGAACGATTATCTGCTCGCCTGGGGACTCTATGCCCTGGCCGCCCTGGGTTGCCTGCTGGTGGGCTTTCGCCTGACCGCGTGGATGTGGCGCTGGTTGCGCGAGCCGCTGCGGGTGATCATGGCAGTGCTGCTGCTGACCCCGACCATCATCGACCCGGTGAAGGAGAAGTTCGCCCCGGCCATTGCCATCACTGCCCTGGACCTGGCCTTCAAGGTCGGCAACAACGTGCTGCGCGCCGCGTCCGACCTGGCCATGTACGGCATGATCGCGTTCATCCTGTATGGCGTGTTCGTGCTGCTGCGCTGGCCGCTGGAGCGCCGTGCCAAGGCCCGCCGCGCCGCTGCCGAAGCCGCCGCCAGGCGCGATGCCGACGAGCCGCTGGACGACCAGCCGTTCGCCGCCGACAGCCGTGACCGCTACCGCAGCGAACCCCCTGAAGCACCCGCCGGCGGCAGCCGCGAGCGCCTCGAACCGCGTTTGTAAGATCCGCCCTGGAGCGACCCCTGCATGTGTGAATTACTGGGCATGAGCGCCAATGTCCCTACCGATATCGTGTTCAGCTTCACCGGGCTGATGCAGCGTGGCGGACGTACCGGGCCGCACCGTGACGGCTGGGGCATCGGCTTCTATGAAGGCCGTGGCCTGCGCCTGTTCCAGGACCCGGCGGCCAGCTGCGAGTCGGAAGTCGCCAACCTGGTGCAGCGTTATCCGATCAAGAGCGAGGTGGTCATCGGCCACATTCGCCAGGCCAACGTTGGCAAGGTGTGCCTGTCCAACACCCACCCGTTCGTGCGCGAACTGTGGGGGCGCAACTGGTGCTTCGCACACAACGGCCAGCTGGGCGACTTCCAGGGGCAACGCACCTTCTACCGCCCGGTGGGCGATACCGACAGCGAGGCCGCCTTCTGCGACCTGCTCAACCGCATCCGCGAGGCATTCCCCGAACCGGTCGAGGTCGAGGAGCTGATCCCGGTGCTGGTGCAGGCCTGCGCCGAGTTCCGTGGCAAGGGCGTGTTCAACTGCCTGCTCAGCGATGGCGACTGGCTGTTCTGCTTCTGTTCGACCAAGCTGGTACACATCACCCGGCGCGCACCGTTCGGCCCGGCGCGGCTCAAGGACGTGGACATGATCGTCGACTTCCAGGCCGAGACCACGCCCAACGACGTGGTCACCGTCATTGCCACCGAGGCCTTGACCGAAGACGAGATCTGGCACCGCTACGAGCCTGGCCAGTGGGGCCTGTGGCGGCGCGGTGAATGCATTGCCCAGGGTCAGGCCAGCTAAGGATCAGCCTTCATGTTCAGAAGTTACCTGCGTTTGCTGTTGTTTACCTTCGGCCTGCTGGTCGGTGTGCAAATCCCCGGGCTGATCAACGATTATACCCAGCGGGTCGAGGCGCACCTGCTCGAATCGCGCGAGGGCCTCAAGGGCTTCAACCAGACCGCGCAGCGCTTTTTCAATGGCGACCTGCAGGCGCTGGTACGTCACTACCGTGCCAGCGACGACCCGGTGTTCAACAGCGATGCCGACAGCATCGACAGCCTGGTGGCGCGCAATCGCCTGCTCGAAGAAGAGTGGCAGACCCTGCAGCGCCCGTGGCTGGTACGCACCTGGCACGTACTGGTGGCGGCCGATCCGGCCTTGCGCGAGGAAACCCTCAAGGGCTACAGCTACCAGATCCTGCTGGCGCCCGAGGCGATGGCCTGGGGCCTGGCCAGCGCCATGCTGCTGGCACTGGTGATCGAGAGCCTGCTGATGCTGATCGGCTGGGCGATCCTCGGCGGTCGGCGCAAGCCGGTGGAGCCGAGCTGGCGCTAGACGGCCTCCGGGCCGCCCCCCCACCCGACACAGGAGCAACGCGCGTGAGCCGCCTGCTACTCAATTGCGACATGGGTGAAAGTTTCGGCAGTTGGAGCATGGGGCTGGATGCCGAAGTGATGCCCTTTATCGATTGCGCCAACATCGCCTGCGGTTTTCATGCTGGCGACCCGGGCATCATGCGCACCACCGTGGCGCTGGCCGTGGCCGGGGGCGTGCTGGTGGGGGCGCACCCGGCGTACCAGGACCTGGCCGGTTTCGGGCGCCGCTCGATGGCCTGCAGCAATGAAGAGATTCGCGACCTGCTGCATTACCAGATCGGCGCGCTGGACGGTATCTGCCGCACCCAGAAGACCCAGGTGGCCTACGTCAAACCCCACGGGGCGCTGTACAACGACATGATGGCCGAGCCGGGCAAGCTGCGTGCGGTGATCGAGGCGGTGGCCGCCTACGACCGCAGCCTGCCGCTGATGCTGATGGCCACGGCCGACAATCGTGCGGCCCAGGCACTGGGTGACGAATATGGCGTCACGTTGTGGTTCGAGGCCTTTGCCGACCGTGCCTACGACCCCGCCGGACGCCTGCTGTCGCGGCGTCTGCCCGGTGCCGTGCACCACGACCCGGCCCTGATCGTCGAGCAGGCCCTGCGCCTGGCACGGGGCGAACCGCTGGTTGCCAGTGATGGCAGCGCACTGCGCCTGCAGGCCCATACGCTGTGTGTGCATGGCGACAATGCCAGCTCGGTGGCTGCGGTGCGGCAGATTCGTCAGGCTCTCGATGCGCAGGCGGCGCCATGAAGTGGCGCGTCGAGGTGGTTGCTGTCGATTGCCTGATGGTGCGCCTGTTCGATGCGATCGATGAGTCCAACATGCCCTGGATGCTCGCTGCCACCCAGCGTCTGCGTGCAGCCTTTGCGGCGCAGCTGATCGATCTGGTGCCGTCGTACACCACCGTGATGGTGCATTTCGACCTGTCGCCCACCCAGGCCCGCGAGCGTATCGCGCAGGCGCTCGAAGGTCTTCGCCCCGACGAGGGCGGGGCAGGGCAGCGCCACGACATTCCGGTGTGGTACGACCCCAGCGTCGGGCCCGAGCTGGCCTTGCTGGCGCAGCGCAGCGGCGACTCCGTGGCGGGGGTGATCCGCCGCCACAGCACGCGCGAGTACCAGGTGTTCGCCCTTGGCTTCGCCCCGGGTTTCGCGTTCATGGGGCTGGTCGAGGAGGCGCTGGCCGCGCCGCGCCTGGCCACCCCGCGCAAGCGCGTGGCAGCCGGCAGTGTGGGCATCGCCGAGCGCCAGACGGCGGCCTACCCGGCGGTGTCGCCCGGGGGCTGGAACCTGATCGGGCGTACCCCCAGCCGCCTGTTCGATCGCCAGCGCGAGGGCTACAGCCTGCTGCAGCCGGGCGACCGGGTGCGCTTCGTGGCGGTGGACCGTGCCGAATTCCTTGCACTCGGCGGCGACGACACGCCCCTGCAGGTGTCGCCGTGAGCCGCTTGCTGATCGAGGCCAGCACGCCGCTGTGCCTGTTGCAGGATGCCGGGCGCTTTGGCGTGCGCCACCTGGGCGTGACCCAGGGCGGTGGTCTGGACTGGGTATCGATGCGCTGGGCCAACTGGCTGCTGGGCAATGCACCGCAGGCGGCGGTGGTGGAGATCACCCTGGGCGGGCTGACGCTGGTGGCCGAGCAGGCGTGCTGCCTGGCACTGGCCGGTGCTGACCTGGGCGCACGGCTCGACGACCAGCCGCTGGCGCCGTGGCGCAATTTCGTGATGGCCAAGGGGCAGCGCCTGCAGTTCACCCAGCCGCTGCAGGGTGTGCGGGCCTACCTGGCGGCGCCAGGGGGATTCGCTGCGCCGCAGGTGCTGGGCAGTTGCGCTACGGTGGTGCGCGAGGAGCTGGGCGGGCTGACGGGACTGGGCAGAGCATTGGCCCGAGGCGAGTGCCTGGGCTACGCCGGCAACGCGCCGGGTGTGCGTGAGGTGCCCGAAGGGCTTCGACCCGTGCCTGGTACCTGCACCGTGCTGGACCTGGTGATGGGGGCGCAGATCGGCGAGTTTGCCGGGCAGAGCCTGTTCGATGCCTTCAACCGCGACTGGACCCTGGACACCCGCGCCGACCGCATGGGCATGCGCCTGCTGGGCCCGGCGTTGCAGTATCAGGGGCAACCGATGATCTCGGAGGGGATACCGCTGGGCGCGGTGCAGGTACCGCCGGATGGACAGCCGATCGTGTTGTTCAATGATCGGCAGACGATTGGCGGCTATCCGCGATTGGGGGCGCTGACCCCGCTGGCGCTGGCCGGCCTGGCGCAGTTGCTGCCGGGGCGTGTGGTGCGGTTGCGGGCCGTGGTGCAGGAGATGGCATGGCGAGAGCAGCAGGTTTATCTGCAGAGGTTTGCCGACTGACAGGGCCTCTTCGCCGGCAAGGCCGGCGAAGGGTTCACCGCTATTTGGACAGAAACCGCATCCCTTCCTCCAGCCCGCGCAAGGTCAGCGGGAACATCCGGTCCTCGACCAGCTCGCGCACGATGTTGGTCGAGGCCGTATAGCCCCAGGTGTCCTTGGGGTAGGGGTTTATCCAGATCAGCTTCTTGTATTTCTCCATGAAGCGGCGCATCCACACATACCCGGCTTCCTCGTTCCAGTGCTCCACGCTGCCACCGGGCTGGGTGATCTCGTAGGGCGCCATGGCCGCATCGCCCACGAACACCACCTTGTAGTCGGCGCCGTACTTGTGCAGCAGGTCCATGGTCGAGGTGCGCTCGGAGGTGCGGCGCAGGTTGTTCTTCCACACCGACTCGTACACGAAGTTGTGGAAGTAGTAGTACTCCAGGTGCTTGAACTCGGTCTTGCAGGCCGAAAACAGCTCTTCGCAGATCTTCACGTGGGCGTCCATCGAACCGCCGATGTCGAACAGCAGCAGCAACTTCACGCTGTTGCGCCGCTCCGGACGCATCTGGATGTTGAGCAGCCCGGCATCGCGCGCGGTGTGGTCGATGGTGCCGTCGATATCCAGCTCTTCGGCCGCGCCCTGACGGGCGAACTTGCGCAGCCGGCGCAAGGCCAGCTTGATGTTGCGCGTGCCCAGTTCCACCCCGTCGTCAAGGTTCTTGTACTCGCGCTGGTCCCATACCTTGACCGCCTTGCCCTGGCGCTTGCCGGCATCGCCCACGCGAATGCCCTCGGGGTTGAAGCCGCCCGAGCCGAACGGGCTGGTACCGCCGGTACCGATCCACTTATTGCCGCCGGCATGGCGTTCCTTCTGTTCTTCCAGGCGTTTCTTGAACGCTTCGATCAGCTTGTCCAGACCGCCCAGGGACTGGATCTGCGCACGCTCTTCATCCGTCAGGGAGCGCTCGAATTCCTTGCGCAGCCAGTCTTCGGGGATCAGCGCCTCCAGGTGGTGGTCGAGGTTTTCAAGGCCCTTGAAGTAGGCCGAGAAGGCCCGGTCGAACTTGTCGAAGTGGCGCTCGTCCTTGACCAGGATGGCGCGCGCCAAATAGTAGAACTCGTCCATGTCGGCGAAGATCACCCGCTGCTTCAAGGCATTGAGCAGGTCGAGCAACTCGCGTACCGACACCGGCACCTTGGCCGCGCGCATTTCATTGAACAGGTTCAGCAGCATGGCAATGACCCCGTTGGCTCAGCGGTTGCCGCGCCGGCTCATGAACGCCAGGCGCTCCAGCAACTGCACGTCCTGCTCGTTCTTGACCAGCGCACCGGCCAGCGGCGGGATGGCCTTGGTCGGGTCGCGCTCGCGCAATACCGCTTCGCCGATGTTGTCGGCCATCAGCAGCTTGAGCCAGTCGACCAGCTCGGAGGTGGAGGGTTTTTTCTTCAGGCCCGGCACCTTGCGCACGTCGAAGAACACGTCCAGCGCCTCGCTGACCAGGTCCTGCTTGATGTTGGGGTAGTGCACGTCGACGATCTGCTGCAGCGTGGCGCGATCGGGGAAGGCGATGTAGTGGAAGAAGCAGCGACGCAGGAAGGCGTCGGGCAGTTCCTTCTCGTTGTTGGAGGTAATGATGATGATCGGGCGCTGTTTGGCCTTGATGGTCTCGTCGATCTCGTAGACGTAGAACTCCATCTTGTCGAGTTCCTGCAGCAGGTCGTTGGGGAACTCGATGTCGGCCTTGTCGATTTCGTCGATCAGCAGGATGACCCGCTCCTCGGCTTCGAAGGCCTCCCACAACTTGCCCTTTTTCAGGTAGTTGCGCACGTCGTGCACCTTGTCCACGCCCAGCTGCGAGTCGCGCAGGCGGCTGACCGCATCGTACTCGTAGAGGCCCTGGTGGGCCTTGGTGGTGGACTTGATGTGCCAGGTGATCAGCTTGGCACCGAAGGCTTCGGCCAGTTGCTCGGCGAGCATGGTCTTGCCGGTGCCGGGTTCGCCCTTGACCAGCAGCGGGCGCTCCAGGGTGATCGCCGCGTTGACGGCCAGTTTCAGGTCATCTGTGGCGACGTATGCGCTGGTGCCTTCGAACTTCATGTACCGATCCTCAAAAATGGTCATGCGGTGACTATCATGCGACGACTATAACGCGGGGCTTGCGTGGCTGTGAACGCGGACGGGGTATTCAGTCTGTGGATGATTGGTCATGGAACCGGGGTGGCAGGCCTGGCCTCGTCGCTGGCTTGCCAGCGAAAGGGCCAGTACCGCCATGGATCAGTCAGCTTTCGGCGGCCCCTGTTCATACCGCGCATTGAATGCCTGCACGAAGCCGTTGCGCAGAATCTGCAAAAACGCCTCGAACGCGCTGATATCGCTGTGATGCACGCTGCCGCTGAGCTCCACGCGCGTGGCGAACTGGTTCTTGCGCTGGTTCTTGAGCACCGTTTCGGTACCGCCCACCAGGGCTTCCCAGATCGAGCGCAGAAACCCCTTGTCCTTGTTCTCCACGTCCTGCTGCCAGTTGAACACTTCGACATCGCGCAACAACGGCTTGATGTAGCCCTTGAGCTGGCCCTTGTTCGCCTCGGCCTCGATCACCACGTCGCCGTGCCCGGCATTGAAGTCGAACTTGCCGTAGGCGCTGGCAAAGTCGTTCATCTGGCGCAGCTGGATGCCGGTGGCGCGCAGGCGGAACTGGAAGTCCTCGAAGTTGCTCAGCGGGTCGAAGGTGGCCGTGCTTTCCACCCGCGCGTCGCCCAGCAGCCGGGCCTTGCCCTCGAAGCGGGCGTCGCGCTTGCCTTCGACGTCCACCACGTTGGTCAGGTTGTAGACGCTGGCGTTGAGCTGGGTCGCTTCAAGGCTGACCGGCGGTTTGGAATTGAAGTTGCGAAAGGTCAGGGTGCCGTCGTCTATGCGCAGCTCGTTGAGGGTGATCGGCAGCAGCTTGCTCAGCTGCGCGCGCCAGTCGGTGCCCTTACCGGTCTGCGACGCCTGGGTGTTGCCGCCATCGACGAAGTTCAGTTTCGGGCGCAGGAAGGTCACTTCGGCCACCACGGCATGGTCGTACCACAGTGAATGCCAGCTCACCGACAGGTCGATCAGCGGCGCCTCCAGAAACGGCACCGGCACCTTGCCCGTGGTCTTGACGATGGTCAGGCCGTTGATCTTGTAGGCACCCCGCCACAGGGCCAGGTCGACATCGGTGACCTGGCCGCGGTAGTCGCCCATGTCGGCGAGCTTTTCGTTCAGGTAGTTGCGTACCAGGATCGGCAGCGTCAGGTGCAGGGCCAGCAGCAACAGTGCAATGCCCAGCAGCCCCCACAGGGGCCAGCGGTAGCGGCGTTTCATCAGCGTGGGTTCCGTGATTGAGGATGATCGGTTGACCGCCGCACGGGCGCATCGGTTCGTTCGGGGTGGACGCACCGCAGGGGCAGGCATACCCTTGAAGTTTTCGCACGGTGCCAAAAGGACCCAAGCCATGAGCCGTATCTTCGCTGACAACGCGCACTCCATCGGCAACACGCCGCTGGTGCAGATCAACCGCATCGCCCCGCGGGGCGTGACCATCCTGGCCAAGATCGAGGGGCGCAACCCCGGCTATTCGGTCAAGTGCCGGATCGGCGCGAACATGATCTGGGACGCCGAAAGCAGCGGCCGGCTCAAGCCGGGCATGACCATCGTCGAGCCGACCTCGGGCAACACCGGTATCGGCCTGGCCTTCGTGGCCGCTGCGCGCGGCTACAAGCTGATGCTGACCATGCCGGCCTCGATGAGCATCGAGCGGCGCAAGGTACTCAAGGCGCTGGGCGCCGAGCTGGTGCTGACCGAGCCTGCCAAGGGCATGAAGGGCGCGATCGAGAAGGCCGCCGAAATCGTAGCCAGCGATCCGGCCACCTACTTCATGCCGGCGCAGTTCGACAACCCGGCCAACCCGGCCATTCACGAGAAGACCACCGGACCGGAAATCTGGAACGACACCGACGGCGGGGTCGATGTGCTGGTTGCCGGCGTGGGCACCGGCGGCACCATCACCGGTGTGTCGCGCTACATCAAGAACACCCAGGGCAAGCCGATTCTGTCGGTGGCGGTCGAGCCGCTGGTGTCTCCGGTGATCACCCAGGCCCTGGCCGGCCAGGAAATCAAGCCCAACCCGCACAAGATCCAGGGCATCGGCGCAGGTTTCGTACCCAACAACCTGGACCTGTCGATGGTCGACCAGGTCGAGCTGGCCAGCGACGAGGAGTCCAAGGCCATGGCCCTGCGCCTGATGCAGGAGGAAGGCATCCTGTGCGGTATCTCCTGTGGCGCGGCGATGGCCGTGGCGGTACGCCTGGCCGAAAAGCCGGAAATGCAGGGCAAGACCATCGTGGTGATCCTGCCCGATTCGGGCGAGCGCTACCTGTCGAGCATGCTCTTCAGCGACCTGTTCACCGAGCAGGAAAACCAGCAGTAACCACCGCCAGGCTCCACCGAGGCTGATCCGCCTCAATGTTCGGCGCACTGCGTTGTTGCACAATTGCCAACACTGAATGTCCGGCCCCGGTTGTTTTTACCGGGGCCGGATCGGTTTATCATGTCCGATTATCCGGCAGCGATGGCCTGATCGAAATTCAAGGAGTGTTGCATGACCTTTTCCTTTGTCGCCAAGGCAGGTGTACTGCTGCTGTTCTTCGGCAGCACCCTGTACGTGCACCTGCGCGGCAAGGCGCGTTTGCCCGTGTTGCGCCAGTTCGTCAACCATTCGGCGCTGTTCGCCCCCTATAACGCCCTGATGTACCTGTTTTCCGGGGTGCCTTCCAAGCCCTACCTGGACCGTAGCCGCTTCCCCGAGCTGGACGTGCTCAAGGACAACTGGCAGGTGATCCGCGAGGAGGCCATGCACCTGTTCGACGAGGGCTACATCCGCGCCGCCGAAAAAGACAACGATGCCGGCTTCGGTTCGTTCTTCAAGAAGGGTTGGAAGCGCTTCTACCTGAAGTGGTACGACAAGGCGCTGCCATCGGCCGAGGCGCTGTGCCCCCGCACCGTCGAGCTGGTCAACAGCATCCCCAACGTCAAGGGCGCGATGTTCGCCCTGCTGCCGGGCGGCAGCCACCTGAACCCGCACCGCGACCCGTTCGGCGGTTCGCTGCGCTATCACCTGGGGCTGTCCACGCCGAACTCGGACGACTGCCGCATCTATGTCGACGGCCAGGTGTATGCCTGGCGCGATGGCGAAGACGTGATGTTCGATGAAACCTACGTGCACTGGGTGAAGAACGAAACCGAGACCACCCGGGTGATCCTGTTCTGCGATATCGAGCGACCGCTGACCAGCCCGCTGATGACCCGCATCAACCGCAAGGTCAGTGCCTTCCTGGGCCGGGCCACCGCGCCGCAGAACACCGACGACGAGCGCGTGGGCGGCATCAACCAGGCGTATGCCTGGAGCAAACGCTTCAGTACCGTGATCAGCAGCCGGGTCAAGACCTTCAAGCGCGCCAACCCCAAGGCCTACCGCGTGCTGCGCCCGGTGCTGGCGGTGCTGGTTGCTTACCTGCTGTACCGCTGGCTGTTCTGACCACACTCGGTGCAAGGTTGGCCCCTGCCGGGGCGGGCCTTGCACCGTGTCGCGAGTGTGGCTATATTCACCCACAGTTCACCTCACCGAAGACCTGCACATGCCAGCTTCCCGCCCCACCACCGTATTCGCTACCGCGCCCGACGCGGTCGTGGTCGTGCGTGGGTCCCAGCAGCCGGTCATGATCAGTCACTACCCTCCACCTGTCAGTAGCCCCGTGGCGTGCGTTGTCGCACCACCCGGCGTGGTTGTAGTGCTGGGCTGAGCGGCCACTGGCTGCGCCCCCACCACACCTGAACCCTACTGAATACGGCCGGCTGCACCGCGCAGCTCGACCGTTCGGCTTACTTGCCCGAATACAGGTGGCATTTCATGTCAGTTATCTCGAAACAATCCGTGGCCTCGGCGGCCACCACCAGCCTGTTCGTCCTGCTCTGGAGCAGCGGCGCCATCGTCTCCAAGCTCGGCCTGGCGCAGGCCTCGCCCTTTGCCTTTCTGCTGATCCGCTTTGCGATTGCCTTTGTCGGCCTGCTGCTGCTCGGCCCGTTGCTGCGCCTGCACTGGCCACGCGGTCGCGGCCCGTTGCTGCAAGCCATCGCCACCGGCTGCGTGCTGCTCGGTGCCTACCAGATCTTCTACCTGCTGGCGCTGGACCTGAAGGTGACGCCCGGCATCATGGCCACCGTGATGGGCGTGCAGCCGATCCTCACGGTGGTGCTGATGGAGCGCAAGCGTTCGTTCAGCCGGCTGTTCGGCCTGAGCCTGGGGCTGATCGGGCTGGTGATGGTGGTGTACCAGGGCATCGGCCTGGGCGGCATCTCGCTGGCGGGCATGCTGTTCGCGCTGCTGGCGCTGGCCAGCATGACGTTCGGCTCGATCATGCAGAAGCGCATCACCAGCAACCCGGTGGGCACGCTGCCCTTGCAGTACCTGGCGGGCCTGCTGATGTGCGCGCTGTTTGCACCGTTCCAGCCGCTGGCGGTCAACCCCAATGCCAGCTTTGTGTTCTCGGTGCTGTGGATGGGCCTGGTGGTGTCGTTGCTGGCGACCTTGCTGCTGTACCGGCTGATCGCCAAGGGCAACCTGGTCAATGTCACCAGCCTGTTCTACCTGGTGCCGGCGGTGACGGCGGTGATGGACTACCTGATCTTCGGCAATCGCCTGGCGGCCTTGAGCCTGCTGGGCATGGGCTTGATCGTGGTGGGCCTGCTGTTCGTGTTCCGCAAGCCCGCGACCAAGCCTGACACGGTGGATCAGTCGCTGGCCAGCTGACGGGCCTGGCGGGCCGGCTTGAGCACCAGCCACAAGGCCACGGCAATCAGCAGCCCGCCATACAGGTGCGCCATCGACAGGGGCTCGTCCAGCAGCCACGCGCCCCACAGCACGCCGAAGGCCGGGATCATGAAGGTCACGGTGGTGGATTTTACCGGGCCGATTTCGCTGATCAGGCGAAAGTACAGGATGTAGGCGAAGGCGGTGCACAACAGGCCCAGCCCCAGCAGCGACAACCACACCTGCCAGCCGCCCCAGCTGGCAGGTGGCTGGGTGATCACGCTGAAGCCGAACAGCGGCAGCAACAGCAAGGTGGCGCCCATCATGCTGCCCAGCGCCGACAGGCGACTGTCCAGGCCGCCCTGCTGGTCGAGCCAGCGCCGCGCCAGATACCCCGAGAAGCCATAGCAGGTGGTGGCCGCCAGGCACGAGAGGGCGCCCTGCATGAGCCTGGCGTCGAAGGCCACCGGCCCCGCGCCACTGAGAATCCCGACCCCGAACAGGCCCAGGAAGATGCCGCCCAGCTTGGGCAGGGTCATGGCCTCGCGAAAGAACAGCGCGCCGATCAGCACGCCCATCAGCGGCGTGGTGGCGTTGAAGATCGCCGAGTAGCCGGCGGGCAGCACCTGTGCGGCCACCGAGTAGAGCGTTGCGGGTATTCCCGAGTTGATCATGCCCAGAAACAGGCAGGCCTTGAGTTTGCCCTGGAAGTCCCAGCGCACGCGCAGCAGGGCGAGAATCACCAGCAACCCGGCGCAGGCGATGGAGACGCGAAAGAAGGCGGTGGGCAGGGTGCCCAGCACCGGCGCAATGATGCGCATGAACAGAAAACTGGCCCCCCACACGGCAGCGAGAATCAACAGTCGGGTGATGGCGATGGGGCTCACGGGGGTTCTCCGGGTAACAGGGGCAGGGGCGGGAGTTTACGGTAAAAGCCAGGGTGGGCTCTCTCGCTTTCTTGCGGTGTCAATTCGGGCGCTTTCGCCAGCACCGCTGGCTCCTGCTGTGGGGGCGGTATCTGTAGGAGCCGGCCTTGCCGGCGAAGGGCGCGAAACGGTTCCTAAGTAGGCTATCGCAGCCTTGCGTGACTGGCTAAGCTCAGGTCTTTGAAATTCCCGCAGAGGTCTTACCCATGCCCCAACAATGGCCGGCCGCCGCCATCGCCCGGATGATTCTCGATGGCTTCGACAGCTACCGTGAGCACTTTCGCCAGATCACCGACGGGGCACGCCAACGCTTCGAGCTCGCGCAATGGCAGCAGATCCAGACGGCCTCGGCGGCACGTATCAATCTCTACGAGGAAAAGGTCAGCGAGGTCAGCGGCTGGCTGGCCGGCGCTTTCGAGCCCGAGGTTCTGCTGGATGCGACGTTCTGGCCGCTGGTCAAGAGCGCCTACATCAGCCTGATCGACCCGCGCCTGGACGATGAGCTTTCCGAAACCTGGTACAACTCGATCTTCTGCAGCCTGTTCAGCCATGACCTGATCAGCGACGGCTGCATGTTCATCCATACCACGCGCCCGGCACTGCGCGCCCATGAGCGCGCCGCGCAGACCCGCACCTACCGTCCCCAGGGCGGGCTGGGCGAGATGCTCGCGCAGGTCTTCGCCGACTACGCCTTCGCGGTGCCCTTCGCCGACCTGCCCGGCGACCTGGCGCGCCTGGAGGCGCAGTTGCGCGAGAACCTGCCCGATTGGGTGTGCAAGGACCCGCAACTGCAGGTGGAGCTGTTTTCCTCGGTGCTCTATCGCAACAAGGGGGCCTACCTGGTGGGCCGGCTGTTCACCCACGATGAACAGTGGCCGCTGGTGATTCCGCTGCTGCACCACGAAGGCCACGGCATCGAAATCGATGCGCTGATCACCGATGAAGCCGATGTGTCGATCATCTTCTCGTTCACTCGCTCGTACTTCATGGTCGATGTGCCGGTGCCGGCCGAGTTCGTGGGCTTTCTCAAGCGCATCCTGCCGGGCAAGCACATCGCCGAGCTGTACACCTCCATCGGTTTCTACAAGCACGGCAAGTCCGAGTTCTACCGGGCGCTGATCAATCATCTGGCCAGTACCGATGACCGCTTCATCATGGCCCCCGGCGTGCGCGGCATGGTCATGAGCGTGTTCACCCTGCCGGGCTTCAACACCGTGTTCAAGATCATCAAGGACCGCTTCTCGCCGTCCAAGAGTGTCGACCGCGCCACGGTCATCGAGAAGTACCGCCTGGTAAAGAGCGTCGACCGCGTGGGGCGCATGGCCGATACCCAGGAGTTCGCCGACTTTCGCTTCCCGCTGGGCAAGTTCGAGCCCGAGTGCCTGGCCGAGCTGCTGGAAGTGGCGCCGTCGACCGTGGTGGTGGAGGGCGACACGGTGCTTATCCGCCACTGCTGGACCGAGCGGCGCATGACCCCGCTGAACCTGTACCTGGAAAACGCCAACGAGGCCCAGGTGCGCGAGGCGCTGGAGGACTACGGGCTGGCGATCAAGCAATTGGCGGCGGCGAACATCTTCCCCGGCGACATGCTGCTGAAGAACTTTGGCGTTACCCGGCATGGGCGGGTGGTGTTCTATGACTATGACGAGATCTGCTTTCTGACCGAAGCCAACTTCCGCTATATCCCGCCGCCGCGTTTCCCCGAGGACGAGATGGCCAGCGAGCCGTGGTACTCGATCGGGCCGCTGGACGTGTTCCCCGAGGAGTTCCCGCCGTTTCTGTTTGCCGATATCGGCCAGCGGCGCCTGTTCAGCCAGCTGCATGGCGAGTTGTATGACGCCGATTACTGGAAGGGGCTGCAGGCGGCGATACGGGAGGGGAAGGTGATCGATGTGTTCCCGTACCGGCGCAAGTGCCGGGAGAACTGAGCAGCTTCGCCGGCCTTGCCGGCGCCAAGGGGAAGCGCGTCGCGCCTGTAGGAGCCGGCCTTGCCGGCGAATCGGTTCAGGATTGCAGGCACTTGAGCTTGCTGAAGTCCTGCTGCACCTTGGCCAGCCTGCCCTGCAGGTGCTGACGTTGCTGCTCGCTGCTCTGCGCCATCAGGTCCACCAGCAGGCTGCGCGCCTCCTGTTCGGTACGCTGGTAGGCCATGCGGTACTCCGGCGTCCACAGGCTTTCGCGCTGCTTGAGCAGTTGTTCCAGCCTTGGTTCGAATGCCTCGCTGCGCCGTTGCTCCATCGCCGCAGTGAACTGCGCCTGCCAGTGTGCGCGGTTGGCGATCCACTGACGGTTCTGTTCGCCCAACGCCTGTGACCACTGCGCCACGCGCAGGCGCTGCTGCGGGTTCAGTTCGC
Source organism: Pseudomonas sp. FBF18 (assembly GCF_024261405.1). NCBI lineage: Bacteria > Pseudomonadati > Pseudomonadota > Gammaproteobacteria > Pseudomonadales > Pseudomonadaceae > Pseudomonas > Pseudomonas sp. FBF18. The sequence continues at coordinate 243,351 of NZ_QKRS01000006.1, forward strand.
CCAGCCATGGCGTCAGGCGTTTTTCCATGCGCTGCTGGCGCTGCTCGATCTGCCTGGCCAGCGGCGTCTTCACATACTTGGCCTCGCGCTCGCGAATGTCTTCGGCAAACGCCTCGCGCATGTCGCTGACCTGTTCGTCGTCCATGCCGCGCAGCAGCTGCGTGGCCGACGGCATGATCTGGTCGGCCACCTCGGCGATGGCCTGCTTGGCCTGCTCGGTGCGCAGCCTTAGCTGCGCGTCGGTGACCTCGTTGTGCGCGACCATCTGTCGAATATCGCCCAGCCATGTCAGATAGCCCGGCAGCTGTGTACGACAATGCCATGCCAGGTGCGCCTTGAGTCGTTCGTCCAGCCAGCCTTTCTGCTGGCGATTCATGCTCAGGTAGTCGCTCAGCGACCAGGGCACCAGTACATCGAGGTTGCGGTAGGCGAGGTCCATGCGGTTGCAGCCGACCAGCAGCAGCGTCGACAGCACCAGCAGCGAAAGGCAGCGAAACAACGTGGACAGGCAGGCATCCATGGGTGCATATCCTTGCAGGGGCGTGCTTGTGTTTATAGAACAACGGCGCGCCTGGCGGTTCCCGTAGCGTGTAGAATGCCAGCCTCGCAACGAGGATTTCAGCAAATGGCTTTAGTTGGGCGTTACAACACTTTGCAAGTGGTCAAGCACACGGATTTCGGTCTGTACCTGGACGGCGGGGCGGACGGCGAGATCCTGCTGCCCAACCGTTACATCCCCAAGGACACGCCCACCGAGGTCGAGGACTGGCTCAACGTCTTCGTCTACCTCGACAGCGAAGACAAGCTGATCGCCACTACCGAGAAGACCAAACTGCAGGTGGGCGAGTTCGCCAGCCTCAAGGTGGTGGAAATCAACAGCATCGGCATCTTCCTCGACTGGGGCCTGCCCAAGGACCTGTTGATGCCGTACTCCGAAGAAAAACGCCAGATGAAGGCGGGCGAGTACTGCGTGGTGCATGCCTACCTCGACAAGCGCACCCGGCGCATCACCGCCACCGCGCGCCTGGACCGCTACCTCGACAAGCTGCCGGCCAACTACAGCGTGGGCCAGGAAGTCGACCTGCTGGTGGTCGAGGAAACCCCGATGGGGTTCAAGGCCATCATCAACAACAAGCACTGGGGCCTGATCCACAAGAACGAAGTGTTCAAGTTCTTGCGTTCGGGCAAGCAGGAGAAGGGCTACATCAAGGAGCTGCGCAGCGACGGCAAGATCGCCCTGAGCCTGCAGCCGGTCGGCCAGGCCCTGGCCAGCACGCTGAACGACAAGATCCTCGACAAGCTCAAGGCCGCCAACGGCGTGCTGCCGGTCAGCGACAAGAGCGACCCGCAGGTGATCAGCGACCTGTTCGGGGTGAGCAAGGGCAACTTCAAGAAAGCGATCGGCGCCCTGTACAAGGACGGGCGCATCGTGATTCACGCCGACCGCATCGAACTGGTCTGATCAGACCTGCACGAAGGCGGCAAAACTCAGGTTTTCGCCGCCTGGACGCAAGTCCTGCAGCAGCGAGTCGCGGTCGGCGCTCAGCGCCAGGCTGATGGTCGAGCGACGCTTGCCCGGCTTGCGTACTTCCATCTTCTCCAGGTGCGCGCGCAGGAAGTTGACCGGCACCTTGAGGTGCTGCAACTGGTCGGTCTCCGGGGTGTAGAGCAGCAGGTTGACCCAGTCGGCCACGCTCTTGGGCAGCACCAGCTTCACCGGCACATCGAACCACCACAGGCTGCGCTTGGTATCGAGCACGGCAAACAGGGTGTTGTCGCTGTTGAGCACAGGGCGTTCCAGCGCCTGGTTGCGACGGGCGATGGCGGTGGGTTTGTCGAGTTTCATGCAGGTTCCTACGGGTGACGCTTGAAAGGTCGGCCATTGTGCTGGGATTGCGCTGAAAACTAAAGCGGGGCCTGCTGACAGGGCCGACCATTCGCAGACGATCCCTGCCGACGAATGGCCACCCCGCGGTCCTCAGCGTGCCAGCGCCTTGCTCAACTCCGAGGTGGCCCCGTCGGACCGGGTGACCGTCGCGGTGAACGCCTGCAGCCCATCTGCTTGCGGCAATACATACTCGAACTGCGCCTGACCCTTGGCATCCGTCGCCACCATCACTTCGCCCAGATACTGCTCCGCTTCACCGGCCTTTGAGTCAGCATTGCCGAACACCTCCACCCGCAACAGGCTGTCGGGCTCGCCACTCACCTGGCCCAGCAAGCGGTCACCTTTGACTGCCTTGAGCAGCGGGGCCGCCTGATCGTGATTGGGTACCGGCTGGCAACCCTGCGGTGCGGCCTTGTCGGTGCAGATGATCGCCCGGTTGGTGCCCGACGGGTCGACACCGATGCCACGCGAGCCCACATAGATCGCATGCTCCAGCGCCGGCACCGAAAACACGATGGCACCGGTGCGCTGATCGGGCACGCACGAACCGCCCGCTTCGCAGCGCCGGATATCCTGGCTGTTGTTCCAGATGCGGTTGGCGGTCAGGCGGTTGCTGGTGGAGGTCGGCTCCGGGCGCAGCGCCACGCCGATGCGGTTGCCGTGGATCAGGTTGCCATCGAGGATGTTGCCCGCACCGCTGACGCTCACGCCAATGGAGTTGCCGGTAAAGGTGTTGGCCCCCAGGTAATTGCGCTGGCCCCAGTTGATCTGCAGACCGTCGGAATAGTCCTCGAAGCGGTTGCGCACCACCGTGTTGTCATTGCCCCACAGGATCTCGATGCCCTGGGAGGGCTCCGCGTTGGCCGGGGTGGAGCGAAACAGGTTGTCGGCCACCAGGTTGAACGCCGCGCCGCGGGTCAGCTCCAGGCCGTCGCCGTTGTCCACCAGCTGGTTGCGCAGCACCTTGTTGTTCACCGTGGTGGTGGCGGTCGAATTGCCCTGGCCGTCGTCGCCGGTCAGCATGATGCCGGCGCCACCCTTGTTGGCGGTGATGCGGTTGTCCTGGATGACGTTGTGGCTGGCGCGGTTGACCAGGATGCCGATGCAGAAATTACGCACATCCAGGCCGGAAATCTCCACGCCCTGGGTATCGCGTATCACCAGCCCCGGGCCGGTGGTGGTGCGCACATTGGTGCCGAACTGTCCGGGCACGGCGCCAGGGCATGCGCGCGTGCCGTTGCCGACGATATAGGCCGAACCGTCGATGGCGATGTACTCGCCGCTGCGCTTCCAGGCCGCACCTTCGAGGCTGACCGGGCCGAGAATCGGCGGCAGGGCCGAAGCGGGCTTGATCACGTAGGGCGGCTGGCCGACCGGGCGGATCTCGATCCGGTAGGCGCCGGGCGCCTGGTTGTTGCGCTCGATGGCCCAGCGCAGGCTGCCGGGCTGTTCGTCGTCGGCATAGCGATCGACCACCAGGGTGGTCAGGGCGGCGGGCTGTACGGCAGGTGCTGCGTGCAGGGCATGGGCAGGTACGGCCAGCAGCAGGGCTGCCAGCAAGGGGGAGATACGCATGGGTAGTGATCGCTGTGTCTGTTGTTTTTATCGCGCCCGGGCTGCAGGGCGCTGGTGCCCGATTCTAGGCAAAGCCGACAGCCCCTGGCGCAGGCCAGGCACGATTGGGTGCGATATTCGCCCGCTGTTTATCCATTGTGGGAATCCACACCGCACAAAAATATTTGAAACTCTCGCAGAAGCGGGCGGGTCCATTGACTGTCGACACTGACAGCTATCTGTTCCCCTTCAGGAGAAATGCCATGAGCAGCACTTCGGACAAAGCAAAAGGCTTGGCCAACGAAGCGGTAGGCAACATCAAGCAAGGCGTGGGCAAGGTGACCGATAACGATAAACTGCGCGCCGAGGGCAAGGCCCAGGAAGTCAAGGGCGAAACCCAGCAGGCAGTGGGCAAGGCCAAGGATGCGGTCAAGGATGCTGTGAAAAAGCCCTGACCGGCTGCGCGTGTAGCCGATAACGGCCATCTTCGGGTGGCCGTTCTGCTGTCTGTGGCAATCAATCGTAACCTCACAGACGTGGTCTACTAGACTACCGTCAGGTAAAACACCCCCCCAACGCTTGGATTACTGCCTATGACAGTGGAGCGGCGAAAGGAGACGCTATGATTTTCCCCAACTTGCACGGCCTGCCGTTGCATCGTGTTCTGGTGCGCACGGTAAGCGAGTTTCTCGATGACGAGATGTCCACCTATGCGTCGGCCCTGGCCTACCAGATGCTGTTTTCGCTGTTCCCCTTCCTGCTGTTCCTGATCGCCCTGATCGGGTTTCTGCATCTGCCCGACTTCTTCACCTGGCTGCGCCTGCAGTCGGAACTGGTGTTGCCGCCCCAGGCGCTGGAGCAGGTCAACCCGGTGATCGACCAGTTGCAGCAATCCAAGGGCGGGCTGCTCTCGGTAGGTATCGTGATCGCCCTGTGGACCGCGTCGGCGGGCGTGCGCCTGATGATGAGCGCGATGAACGCCGCCTATGACGTGGTGGAAGGGCGCCCGGTGTGGAAGCGCATCCCGCTCTCGGTGCTGTATACCGTCGGAATCGCCGGCATGCTGCTGGCCGCCGCCGCCTTGATGGTGCTCGGCCCGCAGGTGATGGAATGGATCGCCTCGCAGGTAGGCATGCAGGAGTTCATCGTCACGCTGTGGACCATTCTGCGCTGGCCGGCCATCATCATCCTGATGATGGTGGCGGTGGCATTGATCTATTACGTGATGCCCGATGTGGAGCAGGAATTTCGCTTCATCACCCCCGGCTCGGTACTGGCGGTGGTGGTGTGGATCATCGCGTCGCTGGGGTTTGGCTACTACGTCAAGACGTTTGCCGACTACAACGCGATGTACGGCAGCATCGGTGCGATCATCGTGCTGTTGCTGTACTTCTATATTTCTGCCGCAGTATTGCTGCTGGGGGCGGAGATGAATGCGGTGATCGAGCACATGTCGGCCGAAGGCAAGGACCCTGGCGAGAAGGAAATGCCCGACGACGATGCGCCGGAACATGATAAAAAGCATGTTTCCGGGTTGGGGCGCGATCACTCCATCCCGTCCGATTCCGCGCCTGAACCCGTGAGCCGAGCCCCGCATGATTCGTGACATCCTGAAGATGGGCGACGAGCGCCTGTTGCGCGTTGCACCGCCCGTACCGGCCCGCCTGTTCGGCACTGCCGAGCTGGAGCAGCTGATTGCCGACATGTTCGACACCATGCAGCACGTGGGCGGCGTGGGGCTGGCGGCGCCGCAGATCGGGGTCGACCTGCAACTGGTGATCTTCGGCTTCGAGCGTAGCGAGCGCTACCCGGATGCCGAGCCCGTGCCGCAGACCATTCTGCTCAACCCGGTGATCACCCCGGTGGGCACCGAGGTCGAGGATGGCTGGGAGGGCTGCCTGTCGGTGCCCGGCCTGCGCGGCGTGGTCAGCCGCTACCGGCACATTCGCTACAGCGGGGTCGACCCGCAGGGCCAGCCCATCGAGCGCTCGGCAGAGGGTTTTCATGCGCGGGTGGTGCAGCACGAATGCGATCACCTGATCGGTCGCCTGTACCCCTCGCGCATTCATGACTTCAGCAAGTTCGGTTATACCGAGGTGCTGTTCCCGGGGCTGGACCCGGCCAGCGACGACTGATCCCGCGCCAACGCGATCAACGATTTGCTGCGCTGATAGCGCGCCAGGCGCTCATTGAGCTGCAGCGGCAGTGCGCCGGCAGGGCTGAACCCCAGTGGCTGGTAGAAGGCCAGCAGGTCCGGGTGGCAGAACAGCCACACCGTGCCCGGCTTGCCGGCGCAGGCATGCTCGATCAGTTGTCGTGCAATGCGCCGGCCGCGCCAGGCGGGTGCCACCAGCAAGCCGGTCAGCCAGAACCCCTCGGTTACCGCGCTCATGTTCACTGCGGCGACAAGCTCACCCGCACGCGCCACCCAGGCCTCGCCCTTGGCACTGGCACGCATGGCCGTACCTTCGGCGCGATAGAATTTGTTCAGCAAAGGGCGCTCGGCAGCGCTTAGCAGGCTGTAGCGTATTTCACTCACGGCGGTTTCCAGCAAGGGCTCTGGCACGGGCTTTTACACGGGCTTGGGTAGGCTGTCGAGGGCTTGTCGTGCGGTTATTGTTACCGAGGCGGTAACAGTGAATGTCTGGCTTCGGGCTTCAACCACCTTCGCAACCTTATAAACTTGACCCATCCCAGCAACTAGAAGCGTAACGGGATCGGTACTTCGTGTTATGTCCATTCGTTGATATGACAACTTCTCCGCGCCAACTCGGCTGATGAAGTCAAACACTTCGTTTGATTGCTTTGCAGGCCTAATACCATGAAAACCTTACTTGCACTTGTATTGGTGGGTGTCTCTTCGTTCGCCTTGGCGGACGAGGTCAAGACCGCTGCTGCGCAGCCGGTGGTCGAGCAATATGACTATTCGACCAACCTGGACATCGCCCGGGTGATCAGCCTCTCGACCCTGCCCAATGTCTGCGAAGTGGTGCCGGCCACCATGACCTATGAAGACCATCAGGGCCAGCGCCACACCATCGAGTACCGCGCCATGGGCGATGGCTGCAGCCAGGGCTGATCATTACAGGTCACTGGGCTGTTGTTCCCGGGCCAGGAGCGCCTGCTTGCGCTCCACGCCCCAGCGGTAGCCGGACAGGTTGCCATCACTGCGTACGACCCGATGACAGGGCACTGCCACCGCCAGGCTGTTGGCGGCGCACGCCTGGGCCACCGCCCTGACTGCCCTGGGCGCGCCAATGCGCTGGGCGATCTCGGCGTAGCTGGCGGTGCTGCCTGCCGGGATGCTGCGCAACGCCTGCCACACCCGCTCCTGGAAGGCCGTGCCGCGCAGGTCCAGCGGCAGGTCCAGGCCCAGGGCGGGCGCTTCTATGAACCCCACCACCTTGGCCACCCACTGCTCGAATTCGGCGTCGGCGCCAATCAGTTCGGCCTTGGGAAACTTGTCCTGCAGGTCGTGCAGCAACGCCTCGGGGTCGTCGCCCAGCAGGATGGCGCACACCCCGCGCTCGCTTTGGGCCACCAACAGCGCGCCGAGTGAGCACTGGGCAATGGCAAAGCGGATCGAGGCATTGGCGCCGCCCGCGCGATAGGCGGCTGGGGTCATGCCCAGCCGGGCGTTGCTGTCTTCGTAGAAACGGCTGTTGGAGTTGTAGCCAGCCTTGTACAGGGCGTCGGTGATCGAGCCCGGCTGCTCAAGCTGCCGGCGTACCTTGTGCGCGCGTCTGGCATTGGCGTAGGCCTTGGGGGTGAGGCCGGTCGCCGCCTTGAACACCCGGTGGAAGTGATACGGGCTCATGCCGACATGGGCGGCCACTTGCTTGAGGCTGGGCTCGACCTCGGCCGTTTCGATCAGCTGGCAGGCCCGGGTGACCTGGGTGGCATGCTGCTCGGCCAGTTGGCGCGGGTCGGCGGCGTAGTGCCGGCTGGGGCGATAGCCGGCGGCCTCGGCCTGGGCGGCAGTGTCGAAGAACTCGACGTTCTCCGGGCGCGGCAACCGTGACGGGCTGGAGGCGCGGCAGTAGACCCCGGTGGTGCGAACCCCATAGACGAAATCATCATCCGCCGCGGCGTCGCGGGCCAGCACGGCTTGCCAGCGTGGGTCGTTGACATCGATCGAAGGTGTGCGGGGCATGGCGTGTGGCTCTTGGCTGAGGGCGATGTGGTGAGGGTAGGTGGCGCCGTGCGGGGCGGCACTCCGGGTCTTGCGGTGGAATTCGCCCGGGTTTCAGCCGGTGGCGGGTACGCGCCACAGGTACCAGGCGGCCACGGTGCGATACGGGCTCCACGGGGCGCCGAGTTCCAGCATCTGCTTGCGCGTGGGCTGGGCGGGCAGGGCGAACAGGCGACGGTAGCCTTCGCGCACGCCAAAGTCATCGGCGGGCAGGGTGTCCATGTGTTCAAGGGTGTAGATCAGCAGCATCTCCACGGTCCAGCGTCCAACCCCGCGCAGTTGCGTCAGGCGCTCGATCAGGCTGGTTTCGTCGAGACGGCGGGCCAGCTCATGGTCGGGTACCAGGCCGTCGAGGCGAGCCTGGGCGATGCCCTGGATAGTGGCCAGCTTGCTCGCGGAAAACCCGCAGGCACGCAGTTGCTCGGGCGCGGTGGCCAGCAGTTGCTCGGGGCTGGGGAAGGCCTGCCCGGGGTACAGCGCCAGGAACCGCCGCAGGATCGCTTCGGCGGCCCTGGCGTGCAATTGCTGGTAGGCAATCGACCTGACCAGCGCCTGATACGGGTCGCGGGTGGGCAGCGTTTGGTGCAGGCATGGGCCGATGCGCTCGATATGCGCGGCCCACTTCGGGTCGAGGCTGGCCAGGTGGGCGCAGGCCTGGGTGTAGAACAGCGGGTTCATGCCGGTTTCCGTGGGTAAGGGAGCAGGTTCAGTGTAGAAAAGGTGACTGGGGTTTCACTCCGGATGTTGCGATTGAATTGGAGGGCCTCTTCGCCGGCACCGGTACCGCGTTCTCTGCAGGAGCCGGTCTTGCCGGCGAAGGGGCAGCCCGCTCACCCTGAAACCACTGCCGCCACCCTTTCCAGCGCCTGCTTCAACTGCGCCCGGCTCTGCGCCGCCGACAGGCTGATGCGCACCGCTGCCCGGTCGCCCTGGCGCACCGCGAACACCTCGGCTGGCACCACTGCCACGCCGGCATCACGGCACGCTGTGGCGCGCACACCGTTGACCCAGACATGCGGCGAAGGCACATCCCCCACCAATGCCTTGCCCAGTATCCGCCTGGCCATCCGCCAGCGCTGACCCACTTCTTCACGCTGCCAGGCCACGCGTCGCGTCGCGGTGCCGTCATCGATCCAGCGGCAGGCGATCTCCAGGTCCAGCGGCGACACCGGCCAGTGTGTTGCCTGGGCATGCGGGTCGATGCGCGCCAGCAACTCGGCGCTGCCGACGATCCAGCCCAGGCGCAAACCGGCCGCGACGCTCTTCGACAGGCTGGTGACCAGCACGCCGCGCCCGCCCACCTGTGCCAGCAGCGCCGGGGTATCGGCCAGGGCACCGTAGACATCATCTTCGATCAGGGTCAGGGCATGGCGCTCGATCACTGCGGCAATGGCGGCCTGGCGCGCAGCGCCCATGCAGGCGCCGGTGGGGTTCTGCAGGGTCGGCGTCAGCACCACGACCCGCGCGCCGGTGGCCCGTGCGACACGGTCCAGGTCGTCGGGCAGGATGCCCTGGCCGTCCAGCGCAACCTCGTGCAACGGCAGGCGCAACTGTCGACAGGCCGCCTTGATGCCGGGTGCGGTCAAGGCCTCGACCATCACGGCGTCTCCTGGCTGGCACAGCGAAAGCAGCACGTTGAACAACCCCAGCTGGGCACCGCCGCACAGCAGCACCTGGCGCTCGTCCAGTTGCAGGCCGCGCCGGCGCAGCCAGGCGGCGCCCTGAAGGCGCCCGCGCAGCAACTGTTCGGCACCCAGGTAATGCTCGAGCTGGCCGGCAGGGCCTTGTTCCAGCAGATGGCGCAAGGCATGCGCCAGGTCGGGGTTGCTGTCGTCGGCCACCGGCACATTGGTCGACAGGTCGATCTGCGTCGCTTGCTGGCCGGGTTGCTTGAGGCGGAACAGCGTGGCTTCCTTGCTGCCCGCCAGCACGTAGGTGCCTCGCCCTACCTCCCCGGACACCAGGTGCCGGGCCGCTGCCTCGCGGTACGCCTGCTGGGTGGTGCTGGGGTTCAGGCCCAGGTTCCAGGCCAGGCGCCGCTGCGGCGGCAGGCGCTCGCCCACTTTCAGCTCGCCGCTTTCGATCGCCCGCGCAATCGCCTCGACCAGTTCGAGGTAGCGGGGCAGGGAGGTGTCGCCTAGGGTGGGGGTCCACATTTATTGTTGGCCATGCAATATAAGGGTTCACCCATACAATGCGGCGCGACTAGGATCAGGTCAATTCCCCTGGCCATCGAGGTGCCTCATGTTCGACCTGTCCGCCCTGCGCGACGCTGCCCGCCTGGTACACACCCGCGTTCCTGCCACGCCCCAGTACGCCTGGCCGCGCCTGGCCGAACGCGTGGGCTGCCAGGTGTGGGTCAAGCACGAGAATCACGCGCCCACCGGTGCCTTCAAGGTTCGCGGCGGGCTGCTGTACGTGCAGGCGCTGCTGGCGCGCTCACCCACGGTGCGCGGGCTGGTCACCGCCACCCGTGGCAACCACGGGCAGAGCCTGGCGCTGGCGGCGCGCAGTGCCGGGTTGCCGATCATCATCGTGGTGCCCGAGGGCAACTCGCGGGAAAAGAATGCCGCCATGCGCGCGCTGGGTGCGCAACTGGTGGAGCATGGCGCCGATTTCGACCTGGCGCGGGCCGAGGCGGCGCGACTGGCGCAGGTGCACGGCTATGAAAGCGTGCCGCCGTTCCACCCGGACCTGATCCGCGGCGTGGCCACCTACGCGCTGGAGCTGTTCGAGGCCGTACCGGCGCTGGACTGCGTGTACGTGCCGATCGGCATGGGCTCGGGCATCTGCGGGCTGATTCGTACCCGTGACCTGCTGGGGCTGCACACCGAGATCGTCGGGGTGGTGTCCACCGAGGCCGATGCCTTTGCCTCGAGTTTCGAGCAGAACCGCATCGTCACCACCGAAACCGCCAACACCTTCGCCGACGGCATGGCATGCCGCATGCCCTTGCCCGAGGCGTTCGAGATCATCCGCCAGGGCGCGGCGCGGGTGGTGCGCGTCAGCGACCCTGAAATCGCCAACGCCATGCGCATCTTCCACGAAGACACGCACAACACCGCCGAAGGCGCCGGTGCGGCGGGGCTGGCGGCGTTGTTGCAGGAGCGCGAGCGCCAGCAGGGGCGCAAGGTGGCAGTGGTGCTCAGTGGCGCCAATATCGACCGGGAGCGGTATGCGCAGGTGCTGTCGGGTCACTGAAAGATCCTGAATGACTCCTTTGGAAAAAATGCTATCTTATTTTGATAGCATTTTCCGATGAACAATCGATATCGAAAGACCCTCGATGCCATTTTTCGGATACCGACCCTTTCTTCTGTGGTCTTCTCCGATATTGAAGCGCTGGTTCTCCATCTTGGGGGGGCGGGTCATCGAGCGTGAGGGCTCAAGGCTCAAGCTGGTGCTGGGCGATCAGCAGTGGCGCTGCCACCGCCCGCACCCAGGCAAAGAGGCCAAGCGATATCAGGTTGAAGAAGCCCGTGAATTTCTCTCGCGGGCAGGAGTTCAGGTATGAGCAGCATGACTTACAAGGGCTATTCGGCTCGTGTCGAATACGACGCACGCGACGATATCTTCGTCGGGCGGGTACTCGGGGTTCGAGACATCATCAGTTTTCACGCAAGCTCCGTGAGTGCGCTGCATGAAGCGTTTAGCCTGGCGCTTGAAGACTACCTGGCCGATTGTGCTGAACAGGGCATCGCTCCCGAGAAACCGGCTTCTGGCAAGGTGATGCTGCGTATCCGGCCAGAGGTGCACGCCGCTGCCAGCATCGCGGCGCAGGCTGCAGGCAAGAGTCTCAATCAATGGGCCGATGAGGTCTTCGAGCGGGCCGCGCGGGCCTGAGCACGGCAATTTCTTCCAATACACCACCCTCCCTCACTGAGTCTAATGGCGCCTGCCCTTCATCGTCGGTAGTCGAGCGTTCATGCCATTTTCCAACGGATTTCTTCTCAGCCTGTCGTTGTGCCTGGATATAGGCGTGGCCAATATCGCCATGATCACCCTGGCCATGCAGCGCGGCTTTCTGCAGGGCTTCTGGCTGGGGCTGGGCACCTGTGTGGGGGATCTGATCTATGCCGTGGCCGCATTGCTCGGCATGACCGTGCTGCTGCAGTTCACCAGCGTGCGCTGGGTGTTGTGGGTGGGCGGTTCGCTTTTGCTGGTGTGGTTTGCACTGAAGATGCTGCTGGCCGCCTGGCGCGGCAATGCGCATATGGACACCAGCCAGCAGATGGTGCGCGAATCGCCCTGGCGCGAGTTTCTGCGCGGCATCTTTCTGGCCATGTCTTCGCCCAGCGCGATCCTGTGGTTTGCCGCGGTCGGCGGGGTGCTGATCTCGCGCTCCGGCGCAGGCGGCATGCTCGAGGCCGGGTTGTTTCTCAGCGGGTTCTTCATTGCCGGGCTGCTGTGGTGCGCGTCGCTGTGCACCTTGGCCAGCCACGGCGGGCGCCTGCTGGGCGACCGTCTGCTGACCTGGTCGTACCTGGCCTCGGCGGGCATCTTCTGCTATTTCGCGGTGTACGTGATCGTATCGGGCTACCGCGAATTCATCCTCGCCGCGCCGGTCGCCGGGGCGGGTCTATAATCAGTCGGTCACCGGCAAGCAGGTGTCGCGCTCAGCGGAGGGCCTGTCATGAAAGGTCTGGATGCGAAAAAATCGGTCAAGAAGAAACCCGCCAAAACCGCCAAGGAAAAACGCACGGCAAAACGTTCCAAGGACGGGACGGCAGGCTTTTTGCCGCATTGACCGGTCAGGGCTGCGCCAGCAGCTCTTTTGCTTATGAAGGCTTGAACGCCTGCCAGTAATGATGGGGCGTGGCGCCCATTACCCGGCGAAAACTGTTGATGAAATGGCTCTGGTCGTAGAAGCCCAGAAGCTGGGCCACGTCCAGCGGGTGCAGGCCGGCGCGCAGGCAACGGCGTGCCTCGATCAGGCGCAGTTGCATGTGGTACTGCAGGGGTGCCAGCCCTGTGGCCTTCTTGAAGCTGCGCACGAAGTGGTACTTGCTCAACCCGGCCACCTGCGCAAGCTCGTCCAGCTCAAGCTTGTGCCCCAGGTGCTGGCGCATGAACTGCAGCGCCTGGGCCAATGCGTGGCTGTATTCGCCGGGCCTGCCGGGCGACTGCTCCAGCCATTGCGCCAGCAGGGCCAACAAGGCTTCCTCCTGATGGCCGGAGTGTGCCGGCGCACGGGCGAAGGCCACGATCGCCTGGCACAGCGCAGGCTGGTCGAACACGCCTTGCTCGAACAGCGGGCTGTTCAGGTTGTTCTGGCTGACCAACCGGGCTATCGCCTCGGGCGCCATGTGCAGGCTGATGTACTCCACGCCTGCCGGGTCGAAGGTGGAGGCCTGCACCGCCAGCGGGTTGTACAGGGTCACCTGACCCGGCGCCGCCTGCAGCTCACGTCCGTCCAGCCAGATCTGCTCGCAACCGCTCAGGTTAACGCCCAGCACATACTCGTCATGGGCATGACGCGGAAAGCTGGCGGCGCTGGCCCTGACCCAGTAGGCCTCGACCAGGCCGCCCGCCTGCAGGTGCTCGGTAACCAGCGCCATGGGACGCTATCAGCCGATGGTGATCGGCGGCGGGCTCACCAGATCGACGCTCTGCTGCTTGCGCGGGGCGAGGATCTCGGCTTCGCCGTCCACCACCAGTTCGTCGTGCTGGTTGAACACGCGGGTGGCAATGCGCACGCGGAACTTGGGCAGCTTCTCGAGGATTTCCAGGCGCACGGTCAGGGTGTCGCCGATCTTCACCGGCTTCTGGAAGCTCATCTGCTGGCCCAGGTAGATGGTGCCGGGGCCGGGCAGTTCGCAGGCCACTGCGGCACTGATCAGCGCGCCGCTGAACATGCCGTGGGCAATGCGTTCCTTGAACATGCTCCTGGCCGCGAATTCGGCATCCAGGTGCACCGGGTTGTGGTCACCGGACATCGCGGCGAACAGCTGGATGTCGCGTTCTTCGACCGTCTTGCTGAAGCTGGCGGTCTGGCCCACTTCGAGGGCTTCGTAAGGCGTGTTGGTGACCTGGGTCATGCAGGCTGTTTCCTTCAAGGTTCGGACAAGGTGCGTACTGTATCACTCGCTGCGGGCCGGGCGGCCCTGGGTCAGCGCCTGCTCGAGCCAGGCGATGAGCGCCGCCGTCACCTCGTCACGGTTGGTTTCGTTGAGCAGTTCATGGCGTGCCTGCGGGTAGAGCTGCAATTGCACGCGCTGATTGCCGGCAAGGCGCAGGGCGCCGACCAGATCCTTCAGACGCTTGCCGGCGCTCACCGGATCACATTCGCCGCCCATCACCAGGATCGGCAGGTTGGGATCGATCTGTGCCAGGTGCCGCGGCTGGCTGATGTGTTCCAGGCCCATCAGCAGGTCGACCCACAGGCGGTTGGTGCAGCGAAACCCGCACAGCGGGTCGGCCACGTAGGCGTCGACCTCGGCGCTGTCGCGGCTGAGCCAATCGAAGGCCGTGCGGTTGGGCTTGAACGCCTTGTTGAACGAACCGAACGACAGCCAGTCGATCAGGGCGCTGCGTCCCAGCGGGCCCTGGCGCCAGGCTTCGAGGCGGGCGATCACGCAGGCCGCGCGGTACAGCGCCGGTGGCTGGAAGTTGGAGCCGCTGAGCACCGCCCCCTGCAGGCTGGCGCTGTGGTGCAGCAGGTAGGCCTGGACGATGTAGCTGCCCATGCTGTGGCCGAACAGGAACAGCGGGGCGCCCGGGTGCTGCTGGCCGATGTGCTGGGCCAGGCTGGCCAGGTCGTTGACCACGCTGTCCCAGCCCTGGTGGCTTGCGAACAGCCCCAGGGTGCCGTGTTCGGCGGTGCGCCCGTGGCCGCGCTGGTCGTGGGCATACAGCGCGAAGCCGGCAGCGCTCAGGGCCTGCCCGAGGCGCTGGTAGCGCCCGGCATGCTCGGCCATGCCATGGGCCAGCAGCACCACGGCCCGGATCGGCGCGGCGGGCAGCCATTGATACACATGCAGGCTGCAATGGTTGCTGGCCGGCAGCCAGAACACGTCGTGGTTCATGGCGGTTCCCTTGCGCAAGTGGCTGATCCTGCAAGTGTATAGCCCATTTGTGTAATTGAACGGATGATGGCAACAAGATTCAGAATGTTAATGACAGGTCTTGGCATGTTTGCCCCCTGCGGCTTAACTGCTAACGTCGGCACACGATGCGATTTTCTGCATGCAGGCAGCCCACAGGCTCAGGAATGAGGACAAGAATAAATGCAAGCTGACTTCTGGAATGACAAGCGCCCCGCGGGCGTGCCCTCACATATCGACCTGACTGTCTACAAGTCGGTGCTGGAGGTGTTCGAGCGCTCCTGCAAGCGCTTCGCCGACCGCCCGGCGTTCACCAACCTGGGCGTCACCCTGACCTACGCCGATCTGGATCGCCAGTCCGCGGCCTTTGCCGGCTACCTGCAACAGCACACCGACCTGGTCCCGGGTGATCGCATCGCGGTGCAGATGCCCAACGTGCTGCAGTACCCGATTGCCGTGTTCGGCGCGATGCGCGCCGGGCTGATCGTGGTCAACACCAACCCGCTGTACACCGCGCGCGAGATGCGCCACCAGTTCAAGGACTCCGGCGCCCGTGCCCTGGTGTACCTGAACATGTTCGGCAAGCTGGTGCAGGAGGTGCTGCCCGATACCGGCATCGAGGTGCTGATCGAGGCGAAGATGGGCGACCTGCTGCCGCTGGCCAAGGGCTGGCTGGTGAACACCGTTGTGGCACGGGTCAAGAAGATGGTGCCGGCGTATCACCTGCCCCAGGCGGTGCCGTTCCGGCAGGTGATGCGCCAGGGCCGTGGCCATGCGCTCAAGCCGGTGCAGGTGACGCTCGATGACGTGGCGGTGCTGCAGTACACCGGCGGCACCACCGGCCTGCCCAAGGGCGCGATGCTCACCCACGGCAACCTGGTGGCCAACATGCTGCAGGTGCTGGCGTGCTTTTCGCAGCTGGGGCCGGACGGGCAGAGAATGATCAAGGAAGGCCAGGAGGTGATGATCGCGCCGCTGCCGCTGTATCACATCTATGCCTTCACCGCGAACTGCATGTGCATGATGGTCACCGGCAATCACAACGTGCTGATCACCAACCCGCGCGACATACCGGGCTTTGTCAAAGAGCTGAAAAAGTGGCGCTTCTCGGCATTGCTGGGCCTGAACACGCTGTTCGTGGCACTGATGGAAAATCCGGATTTCAAGAACCTGGACTTCTCCTCGCTGAAGGTCACCAACTCCGGCGGCACGGCGCTGGTCAAGGCCACTGCCGAGCGCTGGGAGAGCATCACGGGGTGTCGCATCGTCGAAGGCTATGGCCTGACCGAAACCTCGCCGGTGGCCAGCACCAACCCCTACGGCCAGCAGGCGCGCCTGGGTACGGTCGGCATACCGCTGCCCGATACCGCGTACAAGGTGATCGATGATGACGGCAACGAGCTGGCCCTGGGCGAGCGCGGCGAGCTGTGCATCAAGGGGCCGCAGGTGATGAAGGGCTACTGGCAGCGTCCGGACGCCACCGCCGAGGTACTCGATGCGCAGGGCTGGCTCAAGACCGGCGATATTGCAGTGATCGACCCGGACGGCTTCACGCGCATCGTCGACCGCAAGAAGGACATGATCATCGTGTCGGGCTTCAACGTGTACCCCAACGAGATCGAGGACGTGGTGATGGCGCACCCCAAGGTGGCCAACTGCGCGGCCATCGGAGTGCCGGACGAGCGTTCCGGCGAGGCGGTGAAACTGTTCGTGGTGCCACGCGATGGCGGCGTGAGCGTCGAGGAGCTCAAGGCCTACTGCAAGGCCAACTTCACCGGCTACAAGGTGCCCAAGCAGATCGTGCTGCGTGATTCGCTGCCGATGACCCCGGTGGGCAAGATCCTGCGCCGGGAATTGCGCGATATCGCCTGAAAGCCATTCGCCGGCCAGGCTGGCTCCTACTTTGCCGTGTAGGAGCCGGCCTTGCCGGCGAAGCTTTTGCTGAATAGACCCTTTACTCTAAAAATGACTACTGGGTATTCGTTAGTCATTTATGTGACTTTGCGGCCCACTTTGGCTCTAGGCGCCCTCTGGCAAAGCTGCTACTCTCGGCGCGCTTCTGATGCTTCGGTTTGTAGCAATCCGTCATCACATATCAATAATAATCGCGTCGACTGCGGAGAAGATTTCGCTGTTGCTGGAGGAGTGGGCTTCCATGATCGAACACTTTTGGAAGGATAAGTACCCAGCCGGGGTTGCCTCGCAAATCAATCCTGATGAGTATCCGAACATTCAAGCGGTATTGAAGCAGTCCTGCCAGCGTTTCGCCGACAAGCCGGCGTTCAGCAACCTGGGCAAGACCCTCACCTATGGCGAGCTGTATGAGCTGTCGGGGGCGTTTGCCGCCTACCTGCAGCAGCATACCGACCTGCAGCCCGGTGACCGCATCGCGGTACAACTGCCAAACGTATTGCAATACCCCGTGGCCGTCTTCGGTGCGATGCGCGCCGGGCTCATCGTGGTCAACACCAACCCGCTGTACACCGCGCGGGAGCTGGAACACCAGTTCAACGATTCCGGTGCCAAGGCGCTGGTGTGCCTGGCCAACATGGCCCACCTGGCCGAAAAGGTCGTTCCCAAGACCCAGGTCAAGCACATCATTGTCACCGAAGTGGCCGACCTGCTGCCACCGCTCAAGCGTCTGCTGATCAATAGTGTGATCAAGTACGTGAAAAAGATGGTGCCGGCCTACCACCTGCCCAAGGCCGTCAAGTTCAACGATGCGCTGGCCAAGGGGCAGGGCAAGGCGGTCAACGAAGTCAGCCCCGACAGCGGCGATGTCGCCGTGCTGCAGTACACCGGTGGCACCACGGGTGTGGCCAAGGGTGCGATGCTGACCCACCGCAACCTGGTGGCCAACATGCTGCAATGCCGTGCGCTGATGGGCTCGAACCTGGGCGAGGGCTGCGAGGTCCTGATCACGCCGCTGCCGCTGTACCACATCTATGCCTTCACCTTCCATTGCATGGCGATGATGCTGATCGGCAGCCACAACATCCTGATCAGCAACCCGCGCGACCTGCCGGCGATGGTCAAGGAACTGTCCAAGTGGAAGTTCACCGGCTTCGTCGGCCTGAATACTCTGTTCGTGGCCCTGTGCAACAACGAGACCTTCCGCAAGATGGACTTCTCGGGGCTCAAGCTCACCCTGTCGGGCGGCATGGCCCTGCAGGTGGCGGTGGCCGAGCGCTGGAAGAGCGTCACCGGTTGCTCCATCTGCGAAGGCTACGGCATGACCGAGACCAGCCCGGTGGCGGCGGTCAACCCGGCCGAGCACAACCAGATCGGTACCATCGGCATTCCGCTGCCGTCGACCCTGTGCAAGGTGATCGACGACAATGGCAAGGAGCTGGCGCTGGGCGAGATCGGCGAGCTGTGCATCAAGGGCCCGCAGGTGATGAAGGGCTACTGGCAGCGCGAAGAGGCGACCACCGAGATCCTGGATGCCGACGGCTGGCTCAAGACCGGTGATATCGCGGTGATCCAGACCGATGGCTACATGCGCATCGTCGACCGCAAGAAGGACATGATTCTGGTGTCTGGCTTCAACGTTTACCCGAACGAACTCGAAGACGTGCTGGCGACCCTGCCGGGCGTGTTGCAGTGCGCCGCCATTGGCGTGCCGGACGAGAAATCGGGCGAACTGATCAAGATCTTCATCGTGGCGCGGCCGGGTGTGACCCTGACCAAGGACCAGGTGATGGAGCACATGCGCGCCAATGTCACGGCGTACAAGGTGCCGCGCCTGATCGAGTTCCGCGATGCCTTGCCGACCACCAACGTGGGCAAGATCCTGCGGCGCGAGTTGCGCGATGAGGAGTTGAAGAAGCTGGGCCTCAAGAAGATCGCCTGAGGTTTAACCTTCGGGCCTCATCGCGGGTCAAGCCCGCTCCCACAAGGACAGTAGTGATCCCTGTGGGAGCGGGCTTGACCCGCGATGTTTTCAACGCAGCTTCTCAAGCATCTGGTAGTACCACATCCCCGCCGCCAGCAATGGATTGCCCAGCACATCGCCCATCGGCACCTTGATGTGGCTGCAGCCGGCAAAGGTATCGAATCGGCTCAATGTGCCGGTGATCGCTTCGGCCATGATCTCGCCCATGATGTGGCTGGTGGCAATGCCATGCCCCGAATACCCCTGGCAGTACCACACGTTGTCCGACAGCTTGCCCAACTGCGGAATGCGGTTGACCACGATGCCCATCGCGCAGCTCCACTGGAACTCGATCGGCACGCCCTTGAGCGCCGGAAAGGTCGCCTCGATGCACGGGCGCAGCTCCCCCGCGATATCCCGCGAATCACGTCCCGAATAATTGGCCCCGCCACCGAACAGCAGGCGCCCGTCTGCGGTCATGCGGTAATAGTCGAGCACGAAGCGGCAGTCGTACACCGCCAGGTCCTGCGGGTTGAGCTTGCGGGCCAGCTCGCCCAGTGGCGTGGTGGTCACGATGCCGCCCATGGCCGGGAAGATCTTGCCCTTGAGCTGGGGCTTTTCCAGCTTGTGGTACACGTCGCCGGCCAGCATCACCTGGCGTGCGTTGACCCGGCCCTTGGCCGTGACAACCGCAGGTTTGTCACCATGCACGATCTCCAGCACTTCGGAGTTCTCGAAGATCAGCGCGCCCAGCTGGTGCGCTGCCCGCGCCTCACCCAGGCACAGGTTGAGCGGGTGCAGGTGCAGGTTGCGCAGGTTCTTCAGTGCGCCCAGGTACAACGGGCTGTCCAGGTGCTGGCGCACCGCCTCGCGGTCGAGCATCTGCACCTGCTCGCCCATGCCGCGCCGCTGGGCTTCGTCGGCGAAGGCCTGCAGTTCGGTCATGTGCGCAGGCTTCATGGCCGCGTGCAGGTGGCCGTGCTTGAGGTCGCAGTCGATGGCGTAGCGTTCGACCCGTTGCTGGATGATGTCGTGGCCGCGAAAGCGCAGTTGCCAGATGAAATCGTCCACGTCATCGCCCAGGCGCTTGCGCATCTGTTTGCGCATGGCCTCGTCACCCGACAGGCTGCCGGTGACCTGGCCGCCGTTGCGCCCGCTGGCGCCCCAGCCGATACGGTTGGTTTCGACGATGGCCACCTTCAGACCGCGCTCGGCCAGTTCCACCGCGCTGGCCACGCCGGTGAAGCCGCCACCGATGATCACCACGTCGACCTCGACCGTGCCCTGCAGGGTCGGGTACTGGGTGGTGTCGTTCAGGCTGGCGGTGTAGTAGGAGGCGCTGCGCTGGGCGGTGCCGTGGTTGAGGGCTGCATTCATGGGTGTGTTCCTTGAAGAATAGGGGGCTCAGGCCTGGGTCAGGTACCAGCGCCAGTCCTGCTCGCCGACCTCGGCCATGAACTGGCGGAACTCGGCGCGCTTGACCGCCAGGTACACCCCGAGGAAGGCCTCGCCGAACGCTTCGCGCGCCCAGCTGGAGCGCTCCAGCGCGGTCAGCGAGGTCAGCCAGTCGGTGGGCAGCAGCGTCTTGGCCTGGGCGTAGCCGTTGCCCTGCACCGGGGCGCCGGGGTCCAGTTGCTGGCGGATGCCATGGTGGATGCTGGCCAGAATGGCTGCGGCTGCCAGGTACGGGTTGGCATCGGCGCCGCAGATGCGGTGTTCGATATGTCGGGTGTTGGCCGGCCCGCCGGGCACGCGCAGGCTCACGGTACGGTTGTCCACACCCCAGGTCGGCGCCAGCGGTGCATAGCTGTTGGCCTGGAAGCGGCGATAGGAGTTGGCGTTGGGGCAGAACAGCAGCAGCGAGTCGAGCAGCATGGCCAACATGCCGCCCACCGACTGGCGCAGCAGGGGCGTGCCGGCCTTGTCTTCGCTGGCGTACAGGTTGTGGCCGGCGGCGTCGGCCAGGCTCACGTGCATGTGCATGCCGGTGCCGGCCAGGTGCTCGAACGGCTTGGCCATGAAGCAGGCCTGCATGCCGTGCTTGTGTGCCACGCCCTTGACCAGGCGCTTGTAGCGCACCGCCTGGTCCATGGCCAGCAAGGCGTCGCCGTGCTCCAGGGTGATCTCCACCTGGCCGGGGGCGTATTCGGAAATCGCGGTACGCGCAGGAATACCCTGGGCCTTGCAGGCGCTGTACAGGTCGGCCAGAAACGGTTCGATCTGCTCCAGCTCGCGCAGGCCGTATACCTGGGTAGCGCGGGGGCGGCCGCCGTCGGTATCCAGTGCCGGTTGCGGGTGGCCCAGGTGATCGCGCTTCTGGTCGAGCAGGTAGAACTCCAGCTCGCAGGCCATTACCGGCTCATAGCCATCGGCCTTGAGCGCGTCGACCACCTTGGCCAGCAGTTGGCGTGGGTCGGCGACGGTGGCCGGCAGGCCTTCGCTGGGGTGCATGCTCACCTGCAATGCCGCCGTGGGGATCTGCCGCCACGGCATGCGCACCAGGCTGCCGGCCAGCGGGTATGCGCGGCAGTCGATATCGCCCACGTCCCACACCAGCCCCGAGTTCTCCACATCGTCGCCATTGAGGGTCAGGCCGAGGATGGTGCTGGGCAGCGGCCGCCCGCTTTCATACACGGCCAGCAGTTCCTCGCGGTGCAGCAGCTTGCCGCGGGGCACGCCGTTGGCGTCGAGGATGAACAGCTCGATCATCTCGATATCGGGGTTGGCGGCCAGGAAATCCTCGGCCTCGGAAACAGGGGCAAACTGCATGGTGCACTCGCTTACGCCGTGACGGCGTACAGGATCGCGCGCCAGTGGGCACGTCGATCGGTCGACAGGGTGGCCGCAACCGGGCCAGCGGTATCAGTGGGGTGCGAGGGCGGTATCTGGTGGGCGGGCATGGCGGCAATGCCACAAGGCCCAGAACGCGAGGATGCTATTGAACAGCGGATTTTCACCGGGGCGCGCCCGCACCTTCGGGAACGAAGGGCGCATCAGGGGGCGGGGCGTACACGCTGGCAAAGTCATGCATGGATACTCCCACGCGTGGGAAGGTTCATTAAATCGGCCTTTGTATACCTTCAGTTAATCAATGGCTAAACAATGGCCCTGCATGGCGAACCGTGCCGTGGCAGGGCAAATCTGCGACAATCCCCGACCAAACTACGCCGATCATGTGAAAGCAGGCTCACCTGCATTATTAAAAAGACGTCATGACTGACCAGAACGCCGCCATCGAGCAACTGCTGAAAAACCTTGACCACGCCATGATCGCCGAGCGCCATCGCCTGCGTCGGCAACTGCATGACCTGCGCAAGCGCCCTGACGAGGCCAAGCTGGCCCAGTGGGCCGCCCGGGTACAGGCCTCCTGCGATCAGGTCGCCGCGCGCAAGGCCAGCGTGCCGCGCATCCACTACGACGACAGCCTGCCGATCGCGGCCAAGCGTGACGAAATCAAGAAGGTGCTGGCCGCCCACCAGGTGCTGATCATCGCGGGCGAAACCGGCTCGGGCAAGACCACCCAGTTGCCCAAGATCTGCCTGGAACTGGGCCGCGGCCAGCACGGCCAGATCGCCCACACCCAGCCGCGCCGGATTGCCGCGCGCAGCGTGGCCACCCGCGTGGCCGAAGAGCTGGGTACGCCGCTGGGCGCGCTGGTCGGCTACCAGGTGCGCTTCGAAGACCAGAGCGATGCCAACACCCTGGTCAAGCTGATGACCGACGGCATCCTGCTGGCCGAAACCCAGCACGACCGCTTTCTGGAACGCTACGACACGATCATCGTCGACGAAGCCCACGAACGCAGCCTGAACATCGACTTCCTGCTCGGCTACCTCAAGACCCTGCTGCCGCGGCGCCCCGACCTCAAGGTCATCATCACCTCCGCGACCATCGATCTGGAGCGCTTTTCCAGGCACTTCAACGATGCGCCGATCATCGAGGTGTCCGGGCGTACCTACCCGGTCGAGACCTGGTACCGGCCGCTGACCAGCGAGCAGGACGAGGAGGGCAACCGCGTCGAGGACGATCTGACCGTCGACCAGGCGATCCTGGCCACCCTCGACGAGATTGCCGCCCATGAGCGCAGCATCGGCAAGGGCCCGGGCGACGTGCTGGTGTTCCTGCCCGGC
Source organism: Pseudomonas sp. FBF18 (assembly GCF_024261405.1). Taxonomy (NCBI): domain Bacteria; kingdom Pseudomonadati; phylum Pseudomonadota; class Gammaproteobacteria; order Pseudomonadales; family Pseudomonadaceae; genus Pseudomonas; species Pseudomonas sp. FBF18. The sequence continues at coordinate 266,032 of NZ_QKRS01000006.1, forward strand.
GAGCGCGAAATTCGCGATGCCGCCGAGATGCTGCGCAAGGCACAGCTACGCCACACCGAAATCCTGCCGCTGTATGCACGGCTGTCGCCGGCCGAGCAGCAGAAGATCTTCCAGTCCCATCCGGGGCGGCGCGTGGTGCTGGCCACCAACGTTGCGGAAACCTCGCTGACCGTACCGGGCATCCGCTACGTGATCGACAGCGGCACGGCGCGCATCAGCCGCTACAGCTACCGTGCCAAGGTACAGCGCCTGCCCATCGAGGCGGTGTCCCAGGCCAGTGCCAACCAGCGCAAGGGCCGTTGCGGGCGGGTCGAACCGGGCATCTGCGTGCGCCTGTACAGCGAGGACGACTTCAATGGTCGGCCCGCCTTTACCGACCCCGAGATCCTGCGCACCAACCTGGCTGCGGTGATCCTGCAGATGCTGCACCTGCGCCTGGGCGAGATCGACGCCTTCCCGTTCATCGAGCCGCCGGATGGCAAGGCAATCAGCGACGGCTTCAACCTGCTGCAGGAACTCTCGGCAGTCAATCGCGAGAACCAGCTGACCCCGCTGGGCCGCCAGCTGGCGCGCCTGCCGGTGGACCCGCGTCTGGGCCGCATGCTGCTCGAAGGCGCCAAGCAGGGCAGCCTGCAGGAACTGCTGATCGTGGCCAGTGCACTGTCGGTGCAGGACCCCCGCGAGCGTCCACCCGAGCGCCAGCAGGCTGCCGACCAGGCCCATGCGCAGTGGAAGGACAGCGACTCGGACTTCGCCGCGCTGGTCAACCTGTGGCGTGGGTTCGAAGAACAGCGTCAGGCCCTGACGGCCAGCCCGCTGCGCAACTGGTGCCGCAAGAATTTCCTGAATTACCTGCGCCTGCGCGAATGGCGCGATGCACACCGGCAACTGAGCCTGATCTGCCGCGACCTGCAGTTGAGCATCAACAAGGAGCCGGCCGACTACCCGCGCCTGCACAAGGCAATTCTGTCCGGGCTGCTCAGCCAGATCGGCCAGAAGACCGAGGACGGCGACTACCTGGGCGCACGCCAGCGGCGGTTCTGGGTACACCCGTCCTCGGGCCTGGGCAAGAAACGCCCGCAATGGCTGATGACCGCCGAACTGGTCGAGACCACCAAGCTGTATGCGCGCATGGTGGCCAAGATCGAGCCGGACTGGATCGAGCCGCTGGCCGGGCACCTGATCAAGAAGAACCACTTCGAACCGCACTGGGAGAAGAAGCGCGGCCAGGTGGTGGCCTTCGAGCAGGTCACGCTGTACGGCATGATCGTGGTCGGCCGGCGCCCGGTGCACTACGGGCCGATCGACCCGCAGGCCTCGCGCGAGCTGTTTATCCGTCAGGCCCTGGTGGGCGGTGAGATCCAGTCGCGGGCCAAGTGCCTGGCGGCCAACACGCGCCTGCTCGAGCAGCTGGACGAGCTGGAGGCCAAGGCCCGCCGGCGCGACATCCTGGCTGATGAAGAGACCCTGTACGCCTACTACGAGGCGCGCCTGCCGGCCGAGATCCACCAGACCGCGACCTTCGACAGCTGGTACCGCGTCACCAGCCAGAAAGACCCGCAGTTGCTGATCATGCGCGAAGAGGACGTGCTGGCCCGCGAGGCCAGTGAAGTCACCGCCACGCAGTACCCCGATACCCTGCGCATCGGCGACCTGAGCCTGGCGCTGAGCTATCACTTCGAACCCAACCACCCCCGCGACGGCGTTACCGTGCGGGTGCCGGCGCCGCTGCTGCCCAGCCTGCCGGGCGAGCGCCTGGAATGGCTGGTGCCGGGGTTGCTGGAAGCCAAGTGCATTGCGTTGGTACGCAACCTGCCCAAGGCCTTGCGCAAGAACTTCGTGCCGGTGCCCGACTTCGTCAAGGCCGCCTTGCAGCGCATGACCTTCGCCGACGGCTCGCTGCCCCAGGCGCTGGGCCGCGAACTGCTGCGCATGACCGGTGCGCGGGTCAGCGACGAGGCCTGGGCCGAGGCGGCTGCGCAGGTGGAAGGCCACTTGCGCATGAACATCGAAGTGGTCGATGCCCAGGGCAAGTTCCTGGGTGAAGGCCGCGACCTGACCGAGCTGACGGCGCGCTTCGTTGCTGCCAGCCAGGCCGCGCTGGCCGTGCCGCAATCGGCCAAGGCCCAGCAGCCGGTGCAAGCCAAGGTGTTTGCCGAGGTGGCCCAGACCGCCCAGCAGAAGATCGCCGGGCTGTCGATGACGGTGTACCCGGCGCTGGTGGAAGAGGGCGGTACGGTCAAGGAAGGGCGCTTCTCGACCCAGGCCGAAGCCGAGTTCCAGCACCGCCGAGCCTTGCAGCGGCTGCTGCTGCAGCAACTGGCCGAGCCGGCGAAGTTCCTGCGCGGCAAGCTGCCGGGGCTGACCGAACTGGGCCTGCTGTACCGCGAGCTGGGGCGTGTCGATGCGCTGGTCGAGGACATCCTGCTGGCCAGCCTGGACACCTGCATCCTCGACGGCGAGAGCAGCCTGCCGCGCGACGGTGCCGGGCTTGCTTCGCTGGCCGAACGCAAGCGCGGCCACTGGGCCGATCACGCCGAGCGCCTGGCCCGCCTGACCCTCGAGATACTCAAGCTCTGGCACGGTCTGCAGAAGCGCTTCAAGGGCAAGATCGACCTGGCCCAGGCCGTGGCGCTCAACGACATCAAGCAGCAACTGGCCAACCTGGTGTACCCGGGTTTTGTGCGGGAAACCCCGGGCATCTGGCTCAAGGAACTGCCGCGCTACCTCAAGGCAGTGGAGCTGCGTCTGGAAAAACTCGGTTCGCAGGTGCAGAAGGACCGCGTGTGGAGCGGCGAGCTGAGCGGTCTGTGGGCACAGTACAAGGCGCGTGCCGACAAGCATGCCCAGGAGGGCAAGCGCGACGAGCAACTGGTGCTGTACCGCTGGTGGATCGAGGAATACCGCGTGTCGCTGTTTGCCCAGCAGTTGGGTACCAAGGTACCGATTTCCGACAAGCGCCTGGCCAAGCAATGGAGTCTGGTGGAAGCCTAATCCCCGGAACTTGTGGCACACTTGGCGAACTTCGCTACCGTGTCAGGTACCTGCCACGGTAGCTACAGAATGCAGCACAGCGTACTGCCCCGCTTGCCGGGTGCATTGCCTGTATTAATTGGTACTTTCGTGCCATTTGACCGACAGAACAGGCCGTTGCCCGGCAGGCAGCGGCCCCGAACAGAGGAACGACCGTGCATAACGTCGTCATCAGCGGCACCGGCCTGTACACCCCGGCCAACAGCATTTCCAACGAAGAGCTGGTCGAGTCTTTCAACACCTATGTGCAGCAGTTCAATGCCGACAATGCCGCTGCTATCGAACGGGGCGAAGTGCAGGCACTGGCCGAGTCGAGCGCTGCGTTCATCGAGAAGGCCTCGGGCATCAAGAGCCGCTTCGTGATGGACAAGGCCGGCATCCTCGATCCGCAGCGCATGAAGCCGCGCCTGCCGGAGCGCAGCAACGACGAGCCGTCGATCCTCTGCCAGATGGGCGTGGCCGCCGCCGAGCAGGCCCTGGCGCGTGCCGGGCGCACCGCAGCCGATGTCGACGCGGTCATCGTCGCCTGCTCCAACCTGCAGCGCCCTTACCCGGCCATCGCCATCGAAGTGCAGCAGGCTTTGGGCATCGCCGGTTTCGGTTTCGACATGAACGTGGCGTGTTCGTCGGCGACCTTCGGCATTCAGGTCGCCTGCAACAGCGTGCAACTGGGTCAGGCCCGTTCGGTGCTGGTGATCAGCCCCGAGATCTGCACCGGCCACCTGAACTTCCGTGACCGTGACAGCCACTTCATCTTCGGCGACGCCGCCACGGCGGTGCTGGTCGAACGTGCCGACCTCGCTACCTCGGCGCACCAGTTCGATATCGTCAGCACCAAGCTGCTGACCCAGTTCTCCAACAACATCCGCAACAACTTCGGCTTCCTCAACCGCGCGGCGGAAGAGGGTATCGGTGCGCCGGACAAGCTGTTCGTGCAGGAAGGCCGCAAGGTGTTCCGCGAGGTGTGCCCGATGGTGGCCGAGCTGATCGGCCAGCACCTGAGCGAAAACAACCTCAACGTCAGTGACGTCAAGCGCTTCTGGCTGCACCAGGCCAACCTGAGCATGAACCACCTGATCGTCAAGAAGCTGCTGGGCCGCGACGCGCTGGTCGAGGAGGCCCCGGTGATTCTCGATACCTACGCCAACACCAGTTCGGCCGGCTCGGTGATCGCGCTGCACAAGCACCAGGACGACCTGCCCAAGGGTGCCCTCGGGGTGCTCAGTTCGTTCGGTGCCGGCTACTCGATCGGCAGCGTGATCCTGCGCAAACGTTGATCGCCCACGCCAGTGACGGCTGACGAACAGCGCTTGCTCGACCGCTTGCTGGCGGGAGAGCAGCGCGCGTTCGCCGAACTGGTTCAGACCTGCCAGGGCGCCATGCGCGCGGTGGCCTATGCCATCGTCGGCGAACGTGGCGCCGACGAGGTGGTGCAGGATGCCTGGCTGGCGGCGGTACGCGGTCTGGCGGGCTTCCAGCGCCGCTCCAGCCTCAAGACCTGGTTGCTGACCATCACCTCCAATACGGCCAAGACCCGTTACCGGCAAAACCGCCGCGAGGTGCTGCTCGACGACCTGCCGGCCCCCCATGGCAGCATCGACGACGCGCGTTTCGCCAGCGACGGTCACTGGCTGCTGGCGCCTTCGGCTTGGCACGAAGACAGCCCCGAGGCCCTGCTCAGCCAGGAGCAGTTGCGCGAATGCCTGGAGCACACCCTGCTCAGCCTGTCGCAGCTGCAGAGCAGTGTGCTGTTGTTGCGTGAGCGCCAGGGCCTCGAACTGGTGGAAATCTGTAATCTGCTCGACCTGTCGCTCTCCAATGTACGTGTGCTGCTGCACCGTGCACGCCTCAAGGTCTTCGCGACCCTGGAACATTTCGAGGACACCGGCCAATGCTGACCTGCAAGCAACTGGTCGCCTGCTCCAGTGATTACCTGGACGGGCAACTGACCCTGGGCGAGCGCCTGATGACGCGCCAGCACCTGCTGTTCTGTCGCAATTGTCGTCGCTTCATCAAGCAGTTGCGCCTGGCCCAGGCAACCCTCAAGGCGCTGCCGCCGGCGCCTGTGGAGGGGGCCGAGGCCCTTGCGGCGCGGCTGGCCGCCGAGCGCCGGGCAACGCGCTGAAACCCCGCAACCAGCCCTGCAACGGGGCGAATTTTCTTATTCACATTCGAAGTAAAAAGTTCCCCTGTCACTAAATATTTATCTAACAGCCACTGATCTGAAATAACCCCCCGCCAAGATTCGTCCCCAGCACAAGTGGCCTGAGCCGCGTGTTTTTTCAACGTAATCAAGACCATAAACGTTATGAACGTAGGGGAGTTCCTTCGATGATCCGTAAGCACTTCGCAGGTTTCGCAGCCAGCGCCTTGGCAATGGCCGTTACCGCCCAGGCTTTCGCGGGCACCGTGACTACTGACGGCGCCGATATCGTAGTCAAGACCAAGGGTGGCCTGGAGGTCGCTACCGCTGACAAGGAATTCAGCTTCAAGCTGGGTGGCCGGGTCCAGGCCGACTACAGCCGCTTCGACGGTTTCTACACCAAGAACGGCGATACCGCCGATGCGGGCTACTTCCGCCGTGCCTACCTGGAACTGGGCGGTGTGATGTACACCGACTGGGCCTACCAGATCGCCTACGACTTCTCGCATAACTCCGGTGGCGACAACCGTTCCGAAGACGGTTACTTCGACGAAGCGTCGCTGGCCTACAACGGCTTCAAGCCGGTATCGATCAAGGTCGGTCGCTTCGACCCCGAGTTCGGCCTGGAAAAAGCCACCAGCTCCAAGTGGGTGACTGCCCAGGAGCGAACCGCTGCCTACGACCTGGTGGACTGGACCAACTCGCACAACGGCGGCTTCGGTATCCAGGCATCGGGTAACGCCGGTGACTCGCTGTACGGTTCGGCCGGCCTGTTCGCCAAGGACGCCACCAACCAGGACAAGGACGGCGACAGCTCCAAGCAGTTCAACCTGCGCGGTGTGTTCGCACCGATGCACGAGGCCGGCAACGTACTGCACGTTGGCCTGAACTACGCCCAGCGCGACCTTTCCGATACCGCGTTCGACGGCCGTATCCGCAGCCGCCTGGGCATGCGTGGGGTGAGCACCGACGGTGGCCAGGACGCCGGCAACAACGGCAACCGCCTGGTGCTGGGCGGCAACGCCACCACCCCGGCCGGTGCCTACGACACCGACAAGGCCTGGGGCCTGGAAGCCGCCTACGCGCTGGGCCCGTTCTCGGTGCAGGGCGAGTACATCAAGCGTGATGTTCAGGCAGACGACTCGGCCTTCTCCGACATCAAGGCCAAGGGTTACTACGGCCAGGTGGCCTACACCATCACCGGTGAAGCGCGTGGCTACAAACTCGGCAAGTTCGACAGCATCAAGCCTTCCAACAAGCAGATTGGCGCGTGGGAAGTGTTCTACCGCTACGACCACCTGAGCGTCGACGACAACAACGGCGCATTTGCCGACATCGGTGACGTGGAAGCCAAGGTGCACAACCTGGGTGTGAACTGGTACGCCAACGAGTCGATCAAGCTCAGCGGCGTGTACGTCAAGGCCAAGACCGACAACGCGCAGAACGCTGCCGGCGACGACAGCGGCGACGGTTTCGTGATGCGCGCGCAGTACGTGTTCTAAGCGTTACCCCTGCAACACACTCCTTCATCCGTTAGATCTTCGCCCCGCACCTGCGGGGCTTTTTTTTGCTCGCACGAGGGGGCAGACTGCGCGCATGCCCATCTCAATTCTGCCGCACCTTGCCGATATCGACGCCGCCACCTGGGATGCCCTGGTGCCGGATGCCCAGCCGTTCCTGCGCCATGCCTTCCTGCGCAGCCTGGAAGACAGCGCCAGCGTCACCCCGCGCACCGGTTGGGCACCGGCCCACCAGGTCCTGACCGACACTCAGGGCCAGGTACGGGCGGCCATGCCGGCCTACGTGAAGACCCATTCGTTCGGCGAGTACGTGTTCGATCACGGCTGGGCCGACGCCTGCGACCGCGCCGGTATCGACTATTACCCCAAGCTGCTGTGCGCGGTGCCGTTTTCACCGGTCAGCGGCGCGCGCCTGCTGGGTGACGCGCAGGCGGCGGGTGAGCTGATCGACGGCGTCAGCGATGCTTTGCTCGAACAGGGGCTGTCGGGCCTGCACGTGAACTTCACCGACCCGGCCAGCGACGAAGTATTGCGTGGGCGTGCGGGCTGGATGGAGCGTCTGGGGTGTCAGTTTCACTGGCGCAACCAGGGTTATCGGGACTTCCAGGATTTTCTCGACAGCCTCAGTTCGCGCAAGCGCAAGCAGATGCGCAAGGAACGCGAGCAGGTGTCGGGGCAGGGTATCGAGTTTCAGTGGTACCACGGCCATGAGCTGAGTGAGGCGCAGTGGGATTTCGTGTACGCATGCTATGCCAACACCTACGCCGTGCGCCGCCGTGCCCCGTACCTTACCCGGGCGTTTTTCAGCCTGCTGGCCGAACGCATGCCCGCGTCGATCCGCGTGGTGATGGCGCATCAGGGCGGGCGGGCGGTGGCGATGGCGTTCAGCCTGGTGGGTGGTGACAGCCTGTATGGGCGCTACTGGGGCTGCCTAGCGGAGTTCGACCGGTTGCATTTCGAGACGTGCTTCTATCAGGGTATGGACGTTGCCATTGCCGAAGGGTTGCAGCGTTTCGATGCCGGGGCGCAGGGCGAGCACAAGCTGATTCGCGGGTTCGAACCGGTGATCACGCGGTCCTGGCATTACCTGCTGCATCCGGGGTTGAAGGCGGCCGTGCAGGACTTTCTGGCGCAGGAGCGGGTGGGGGTGCTGGGGTATGCCGAGGAGGCGCGTACGGCGCTGCCCTTCAGGCAAGCCTGAGGGCCGAGCCCGCACCCGCAGGCGCAGTGAAATCCCTGTGGGAGCGGGCTTGACCCGCGATACCGTCGCCGCGGTGTTCAATCGACCCCGACAAACCCTCCCGTCTGGTGATGCCACAACCGTGCGTACAGCCCCTGGTGCGCCAGCAGTTCGGCATGGGTGCCCATCTCGGCAATCCGCCCCTGCTCCAGCACCACCAGCCGGTCCATCCGCGCGATGGTCGACAGGCGGTGCGCAATGGCGATCACCGTCTTGCCCTGCATCAGGGTCTCCAGGCTCTCCTGGATGGCTGCCTCCACTTCCGAATCCAGCGCCGAAGTGGCTTCGTCCATGATCAGGATCGGTGCATTCTTGAGCAGGACCCGCGCAATCGCGATGCGCTGGCGCTGGCCGCCGGACAGTTTCACGCCACGCTCGCCCACATGCGCATCGAAACCGGTGCGCCCCTGGGCATCGGACAGCTGAGGGATGAACTCATCGGCCCGCGCCCGGCGCACCGCCTCCCACAACTCCTCTTCTGTCGCATCCGGCCGGCCATACAGCAGGTTGTCGCGAATCGAGCGGTGCAGCAGCGAGGTGTCCTGGGTGATCATGCCGATCTGTGCGCGCAGGCTGGCCTGGCTCACCCGGGCAATGTCCTGGCCGTCGATCAGGATACGGCCACTTTCCAGGTCGTACAGGCGCAGCAGCAGGTTGACCAGGGTGGACTTGCCGGCGCCCGAGGGGCCGATCAGGCCGATCTTCTCGCCGGGGCGAATGTCCAGGGTCAGGTTGCTGATGATCCGGCTGCCCTGACCGTAATGAAAGTCGACGTTGTCGAAGCGCACCGCGCCGCGATCGACCTTGAGCGCCGGAGCATCTGGCGGATCGGTGACGGTGACCGGCTGGGCGATGGTCTTGAGGCCATCCTGCACCATGCCGATGTTCTCGAAGATGCCGTTGACCACCCACATGATCCAGCCCGACATGTTGACGATGCGGATCACCAGGCCGGTGGCCAGGGCGATGGCGCCCACGGTGATCAGCGACTGGCTCCACAGCCACAGCGCCAGGCCGGTGGTGGTGACGATCAGCAGCCCGTTGAGGCTGGTGATGACCACATCCATGCTGGTGATCACCCGCGAGGCCAGCTGGGTCTTTTCGGTCTGCTCGCGAATCGCTTCGCGGGCGTACTGGCGCTCGAAGTCGGTGTGGGCGAACAGCTTGAGGGTGGCGATGTTGGTGTAGCCATCGACAATACGGCCCATCAGCTTGGAGCGCGCATCCGATGACACCACCGAGCGTTCCTTGACCCTGGGCACGAAATAGCACAGTGCGCCGATGTAGGCGAAGATCCAGACGGTCAGGGGCAGCATCAGGCGCCAGTCGGCCTCGGCGAACAGTACCAGCGAGCTGATCGCGTAGATCAGCACGTGCCACAGGGCGTCCACCGCCTGCACGGCCGAATCGCGCAACGAGTTGCCGGTCTGCATGATGCGCTGGGCGATGCGCCCGGCAAAATCGCTCTGGAAGAAATTGAGGCTCTGCTTGAGCACATGGGTGTGGTTCTGCCAGCGGATCATGCTGGTCATGCCCGGGCTGATGGTCTGGTGCACCAGCAGGTCGTGCAGGCCGAAGAACAGCGGGCGCAGCAGCAGCGTGACTACCACCATCCAGATCAGCTCGCTGGCGTGATCGCTGAAGAAATCGGGGTTTGGCGCGCCCTGGGCCAGGTCGATGATGCGGCTCAGGTAACTGAACAGCGCCACTTCGATGAGCGAAGCCACCAGCCCCACCACCAGCAGTGCGGCAAAGCTGGGCCACACCTGGCGCAGGTAGTAGAAATAGAACGGCAGGACCTTGCCCGGCGGCGATGCGGTCGGTGCTTCGCGAAAGATATCGATCAGCTTTTCGAAATAGCGATACAACCTCAAAACTCTAACTCCTGTCTGACTCGACCGGGCCGGTCGTGGTTCACGTCCCTGTGAACACGGGCTCAGTCAATGCGTTTGGCGGACTTGATCAGCACGGGATCGACCGGTACATCGGCCATGCCGTTCTTGCGCGTGGTCGGCGAGTTGACGATCTGGTCGACCACGTCCATACCCTTGACCACCTTGGCGAACACGGCGTAGCCGGCATCGCGGCCCGGATCGAGGAAGGCGTTGTCGGCCACGTTGATGAAGAACTGGCTGGTGGCCGAGTTCGGGTTGGATGTGCGGGCCATCGACAGGGTGCCGCGGGTGTTGTGCAGGCCGTTGCTGGCCTCGTTGCGGATCGGGTCCTTGGTCGACTTCTGTTGCATCTGCGCGGTGAAGCCGCCGCCCTGGACCATGAAGCCCGGGATCACGCGGTGGAAGATGGTGTTGGTGTAGAAGCCGCTGTCGACATACTCGAGGAAGTTCTTGGTCGAGATGGGCGCCTTGACCGGGTCCAGTTCCACTTCGATCTGGCCGAAGCTGGTGTCGAGCAGTACGTGCGGGGCTTTTTCGGCAGCCATCAGGCTGGTGGCGAAGACGACCGAGCAGGCGCCAAGCAGAAGTTTTTTCAGCATGAACTCAATGATCCTTGAGAAGTGGTTGAAGCCGTTGCCAGAAACTGCAGCAGGGTCTGGTTGAACAGCCGGGGTTGATCCAGCGGTGTAGCGTGCCGTGAATCTTCGATGACCGCCAGTCGTGCTTGAGGAATAAGCGCGACGTAGCGCTGCTTGAGCTGTATCGGGGTGTAATCGTGGTCGGCGCTGATGACCAGCGTAGGACAGCGGATCTGGCCCAGGCGTTCCTGTACCCCCCAGCCGACGATGGCATCGAAGCTGGCCAGGTACGCACGCTTGTCGTTGCGCGCCCAGCGCTCGGCCATCTTGCGTCGCAACTCGGCCTGCTCCGGCTTGGGAAACAGGCGTGCGGCCAGGCCTTTGCCGATGGTCTCCAGGCTCAGCAGGCGGGCCAGGCTCCAGCGCTTGAACCATTGCCAGTAATCGTCGCGGCTGCGCAGCTTGACCTCGGGTGCGCTGTTGACGATGCACAGGCTGCGCAACCGGTGGGGATGGTCGACGGCAAACTGGAAGCCGATCATGCCGCCCATCGACAGGCCAGCCAGGTGTACCGGGCCGGTGTTCAGGTGCTCCAGCAGGGCCAGCAGGTCGGCGCTGAAGCCGGCGATGCTGTAGCGCTCGCGAGGCTTGTCGGAGCGCCCGTGGCCGCGCACATCGAGCAGGATCACGCGGTACTGACGGGCCAGCTCCGGTACCTGGTATTCCCAGTCCTGGCAGCTCGAGCCCAGGCCGTGCAGCAGTACCAGGGGCTCGCCCTGGCCATATTCCTCGTAATGCAGGGTGCAACCTTCATGTTCGAAATAGGCCATGGGCGTTACCTGTCAGGCTTGGGCGGGGGCGGCGAAGGGCACGTCCAGCGGCGCAGTGTCGAAGTTGCGCAGCAACTCGATGAGGATCTGCGTGGCCGGGCCCAGGGGTTTGTCCTTGTTCGAGTAAAGGTAGAACAGCGGGTGACGGCTGCCACCCTGGTCCAGCGGCAGTGGCTTGAGCACGCCTTCGCGCAGTTCGCGCTCGATCAGGTGGCGTGGCAGCCAGGCAAAGCCCAGGCCGCTGCTGACGAAGGTGGCGGCGGTTGCCAGGCTGCCGACCGTCCAGCGCTGTTCGGCGCCCAGCCAGCCCACATCCCGCGGTTGTGCCCGGCCAGAGTCGCGGATCACCACCTGCAACTGGCTCTCCAGGTCCTGGAAACTGAGCTCGCGGCCCAGGCGGTGCAGGCTGTGCTCGGGGTGTGCAACGGCCACGAACTCCACCGCGCTCAATTCGGTGCCCAGGTAGCCGGGGATGCTGAAGCCGCTGATGGCAAGGTCCGCCACCCCTTCGTGCAGCACTTCCTCGACCCCTGACAGCACCTCCTCGCGCAGGCGCACCCGGCAGCCGCGACTTTGCGGCATGAACGCACTCAGGGCACGTACCAGTCGGGCATTGGGGTAGGCGGCATCGACCACCAGGCGCACCTCGGCTTCCCAACCCTGCTCCATGTGATGGGCGAGGTCTTCGAGCTGGCTGGCCTGCTTGACCAACTGGCGCGAGCGGCGCAGCAGCACGCTGCCGGCATCGGTGAGCACCGCCTTGCGCCCGTCGATGCGCAGCAACGGCACGCCGAGCTGGTCCTGCATGCGGGCCACGGTATAGCTCACCGACGATTGGGAGCGGTGCAGGGCTTCGGCGGCCTGGGCAAAGCCGCCGTGGTCGACCACCGCCTGCAGAGTCCGCCACTGATCCAGGGTAACGCGCGGCGCTTTCATCTTCGGCTCCTGTTGTCCTAAGCTGGCGCACTTTCATGGAGAGCGCCGTTATGAAGAAAATCTGTGTTGCACTGCTGGCCCTGCTGCCGCTGACGGCCCTGGCCTACCCCATCGACGTGACCAAGAACACCGACGGGGTGAAGCTTGACTACACCACCTACGACACCGACCGTGACATCGGCTCGATCAGCCTGAACAACTACGGCGATGTGGCAGCGACGTGCAAGGTCACCTTCCGCAACGGCCCGGAGGCCCCCAGGGTACGGCGCATACAGGTACCGGCGAAAAAGAGCGTCGACGTGACGGCCAAATTCAACCGCGAAATCCTCAAGCTGCGCATCGCGCTGGACTGCAAACCGCAATAAAACAGGTTAACTGATAGATTTAACCCAGTTTTTACGCTTTTTTATCGATAGGTCAATCTCTAATCTTGCCTCCATCGACTTAGCGAACTTGCCGATGGAGGCAACCCATGTCCCGCGTACTGATCATCGAAAGCAGCGCCCGCCTGCAGGACTCCGTGTCTCGTCAGCTGACCCGTGATTTCATCAGCCAGTGGCAGGCGGCCAACCCGGCCGACCAGATCAGCGTGCGCGACCTGGCATTGAACCCGGTACCCCACCTGGACAGCCATCTGCTGGGTGGCTGGATGAAGCCCGAAGCCCAGCGCAGCGCCGAAGAAGTGCAGGCACTGGCACGTTCCAACGAACTGACCGACGAAGTGCTGGCCGCCGATGTACTGGTGCTGGCGGCGCCGATGTACAACTTCACCATCCCCAGTACGCTGAAGGCCTGGCTCGACCATGTGCTGCGTGCCGGCGTCACCTTCAAATACACCCCCACCGGCCCGCAGGGCTTGCTGACCGGCAAGCGCGCCTATGTGCTGACGGCCCGCGGCGGTATCCACGCCGGGGCCGGTAGCGACCATCAGGAGCCCTACCTGCGCCAGGTGATGGCCTTCATCGGCATTCACGAGGTGACGTTCATTCACGCCGAGGGCCTGAACATGGGCGGCGACTTCCACGAAAAAGGCCTGAACCAGGCCAAGGCGCTGCTGGCTGCGGTAGCTTGAGCCGTACCGATTTCCCCCCCGCCTGACACCTTTGCTCCTTTGGGTGTACCTGCCCGGTCAGACACTGGTTTGACCGGGCTTTTTTGTGGGTGGTTATAAAACTTGTCATTGCCAGGTTGATTGTTTATAGAGAACTGACAGTTTTGTCAGGTGCGCGCTTGAATGCCTAGCTGTTTATATACAGGTGACGGACAGACTTTCCGCAGTGAAAGTTTGTAACTTGCCTCGCGGATATAAGGATGCGTACCTATGCCTGCTAAAATTGAGTCCAAGCTATATGCCTGGGATGCCCCGACGATCGACTGTTCGATTGAACATCCCGATTACCCCCAAGACCCGTCGAGAAGGTATTTCCTGATAAGGGGGATCTACAACTGCGGCAGCAATACGGATTTTTTGTCAGTCAGGACGCTCATATCAGCCGGCATGTACGCCGGTGACAGGGTCAGGGTAAGAATTGTCGAACCTTCCGGTATCATCTTCGATTTGCCCGTGCAAGTCATCAAAAACCCGCCGCAAGCGCTGTACTCTTCTTGTCCAAAAGCGCTGATGTACAGCAGTTCCGGTCAAACGGCACAGGTAAATTTCGCGCTGAGCAGGAATGGCGGAGCATGGGTGGTCTCGCAGAGTCGTTACTATACGGTGCAAGTCCAAAGTTTCGATCCATTGGACCGGCCAACACTTGAGCGTGGTTCTCGCGTGGTCAAGGTTACCTATCCCCAATGGCAACCTTCACACAAGGTTCGTCTAAGAGGTTTCACCATGACAGGGCATGAGGACCTGGGGTGGAAACCCATGACGGGTGGTACTGCCCAGTTTGAAATTCCACTGAGCTGGTTTCAGCAGAACAGAGGCAAGCAAGTGTGGCTCAATTATGCGCTTGAAGCGGTTACGGGCTCGGACTACCAATTTTCCAGGCTGCTTTATATCCCGAGCCTGGAGGTGCCCCCGGCATCTGCGAAGGCGCCTGAGGGCCCTGCGAAAGTGCCGGTGAAAAAACCTGCGAAGGCGTCAGAGGCACCTGCGAAAGTGCCTGGCAAACCTGCGAAACGCCCGCCAAGCAAGGCGTGACCCGCAAGCAAGGGTTCAAAGCCGGCGCGAGCGCAGGGAGGCACCATGTTGAACACGTTCACACTGTTGCTGTTGATCAGCCTGATGACAGCCTGCGCCAACCGGGCGCCGGTGCAGCCTGCCAATGACGAGGTTGCGCAGGCAAGCTCGGTGCCGCCAACGGTCCAGGCCGCTGCGTTGCAGTCCCGTGCAGGTACGGCGGCTGTTTCCGGAGCCACGGTTGCACGCCACCTGCAGGAACGTTACCGCGACACCCGGCAGAACTGTAACGCCTCCAGCGCGCCGGCCTTTCTGTGCAGCGGCATCCTCATGCGCGCTACGCAGAACAGCCCGGCGTTTCATTCGTGGAACCCGAACCCCACCGCCTCGGGCGTGTCGTTCTCCTACCTGCGCGCCGACTCTGCGTTCAGTCGGTTGGCCTATGGGTACACTAACGGCTTCATCTTCGTGCCTATCTTGTACGCCAACAATCAATACAAGCCCCGTGTGTTGTGCTCGTTTCCTGTGGACGCCGATTCCAACAGGCGAGAATCGCAGGGGTGCGGGCAGAATGTCGGTTACCCCACGGTGAGTCGCGAGTGCAGGGCGCAGGGCATCGGTACAGCCGAACAATGGCTGGCGCATTACAACGCCAACCGGATCAATGCACGCCAGTGCGGCTTCAATGTTCGCGATGAACTCAACAAAGAAGGCGCCATCGCGTTCTATCAGAGCCTGCGTGCCAGAAACCTGCCCGGCGCCAACCTTGGTGGCATCCAGAACGAAGTGCGCATGGCCCTGTGGCCGCAGAACATCGGTCGGCAATTGCCGATGGAAGCCTTCTTCTATATTGGCGGGAGCGCGAGCGGAAGGGCGGGGGCGCAGGCGGATCAGCGGGACTTCTTCAGCCAGACGGGCATCCTGGTGCCGATCATCGCGGTGACCTTGCCCTCTGGCGCCACCCCCGCACGGTTCCAGTTCATCACGGCCGATCAGACCCGTTGAGCCTGCTGGCACCTTGAGTGCAGGCGTTTCAAAAGCGGTTGCCGGCCCGTTGGTCAACCGCTAAGGTCGCCGCCTGCATATCAGGGGGCATACATGGGCTACTTATTGATCGTCGCGCTGATCCAGGCGTTTTCCTTCAGCCTGATCGGCGAATACCTGGCCGGGCATGTCGACAGCTACTTCGCGGTGCTGGCGCGGGTACTGCTGGCCGGCCTGGTGTTTTTGCCGTTGACCCGCTGGCGCAAGGTCGAGCCGCGCTTCATGCGGGCCATGCTGCTGATCGGCGCGTTGCAGTTCGGCATCACCTATGTGTGCCTGTATTTGAGCTTTCGTGTGCTGAGCGTGCCCGAAGTGCTGCTGTTCACCATTCTTACACCCTTGCACGTGACCCTGATCGAGGATGCCCTGAACCGGCGCTTCAATCCGTGGGCACTGGTGGCCGCACTGGTGGCGGTGGGGGGCGCAGCGGTGATTCGCTTCGACCGCATCAGCCCGGACTTCTTCATGGGCTTTGTGCTGCTGCAACTGGCCAACTTCACCTATGCCGCCGGTCAGGTGCTGTACAAGCACCTGGTTGCCCGTTACCCCAGTGACCTGCCGCACTACCGACGCTTCGGCTACTTCTACCTGGGCGCCCTGCTGGTGGTGCTGCCGGCCTTCCTGCTGTTCGGCAACGCGCAGCATCTGCCCAGCACCGACGTGCAGTGGCTGGTGCTGCTGTTTCTGGGATTGTGCCCGACGGCGCTGGGGCTGTACTGGTGGAACAAGGGCGCCTGCCTGGTTTCAGGCGGCACCCTGGCGGTGATGAACAACCTGCATGTGCCGGTCGGGCTGTTGCTCAACCTGCTGATCTGGAACCAGCACGAGCCGCTGGGCCGGCTGTTCATCGGCGGTGCGGTGATACTGGCCTCGCTATGGCTCAGCCGACTCGGTGCTCAACGCCCGTTGCTCGCGAACGGCACCGGCCGGTAGCAGCCCGGCGCGCAGGTCGCTGCCGCTGGGTTGCTGGTACAGGCCCAGACCGAACTCGGGCATCACGGCCAGCAGGTAGTCGAAGATATCGCCCTGGATACGTTCATAATCGGCCCAGGCGGTGGTGCGGGTGAAGCAGTAGATTTCCAGGGGCACGCCCTGGGCGGTGGTCTGCATCTGACGCACCATGCAGGTCATGTTCGGCTGGATGTCCGGGTGGCTTTTCAGGTACGCCAGGGCATAGGCGCGGAAGGTGCCGATGTTGGTCATGCGCCGGCGGTTGGCCGACAGTGCTGCCACAGGGCCCTGGGCTTCGTTCCAGGCCTGCAGTTCGCTGCGCTTGCGGGTCATGTAGTCGGTGAGCAGGCGCACCTTGCCCAGGCGTTGCTCTTCTTCATCGGTCAGAAAGCGCACGCCGCCAGCATCGATGAACAGGCTGCGCTTGATGCGCCGACCGCCGGCCTGCTGCATGCCACGCCAGTTCTTGAACGATTCGGACATCAAGCGCCAGGTGGGGATAGAGACAATGGTCTTGTCGAAGTTCTGCACCTTGACCGTGTGCAGGGTGATGTCCACCACGTCGCCGTCGGCGCCCACCTGGGGCATCTCGATCCAGTCGCCGACGCGCAGCATGTCGTTGCTGGTCAGTTGCACGCTGGCCACGAACGACAGCAGGGTGTCCTTGTACACCAGCAGGATCACCGCCGACATCGCACCCAGGCCCGACAGCAGCAACAACGGCGAGCGGTCGATCAGGGTGGCGACGATGATGATCGCGCCGAACACGAACAGCACCATCTTGGCCAGTTGCACATAGCCCTTGATCGAACGGGTACGCGCATGTTCGGTGCGGGCATAGATATCGAGCAGGGCATCGAGCAGTGCACTGATGGCCAGCACCAGGAACAGGATGGTGAACGCCAGCGCCACGTTGCCCAGAAAATGCTGGCTGGTGGCACTGAGCTCCGGCACCAGCTTGAGGCCGAACTGCACCACCAGCGAGGGCACCATCTGCGCCAGGCGCTGGAATACCTTGTTGTGCAGAAGGTCGTTGAGCCAGTGCAGGGCCGGCTGGCGGCTCAGCAGCCGGAAGGCGTGCAGGATCATGAAGCGTGCCACACGCCCCAGTACCAGGGCGGCCAGCAGCAGTACCGCCAGGCCCAGGCCGGCGTGCAGCAGCGGGTGCTGATCGAGGGTGCCCCACAGATCCAGGGCGTTTTGCCAGAACAATTGAATATCCATGCCTTAGTAAAGGTGTCCGCAAAAAGAGTGGAAGTGCAATTAGAACGCGGAAAGTCGTGACAATGCCAAAAGAAATTCGGCGTGAGCGCCGGAAAACGTTACCCTATATGGCTGAATTTCTGCACTTGCCCGAGGTACACCCGTGTTTTCCCAATTCGCCCTGCACGAACGCCTGCTCAAAGCCGTGGCCGCACTGAACTTTGTCGAGCCCACGCCTGTGCAGGCGGCGGCCATCCCCCTGGCGCTGCAAGGGCGTGACCTGCGGGTGACGGCGAAAACCGGTAGCGGCAAGACCGCCGCCTTCATGCTGCCCGTGCTCAACCGCCTGGTGGACCTGAAGCAGAGCCGTGTCGAGATCCGTGCCCTGGTGCTGCTGCCGACCCGCGAGCTGGCCCAGCAGACCCTCAAGGAAATCGAGCGTTTCGCCCAGTTCACCTACATCAAGGCCGGCATGATCACCGGTGGTGAAGACTTCAAGGAACAGGCCGCCATGCTGCGCAAGGTGCCGGACATCCTGGTCGGCACCCCGGGGCGCATGCTCGAGCACCTCAATGCCGGCAACCTGCACCTTGAACATGTGCAGGCGGTGGTGCTGGACGAAGCCGACCGCATGCTCGACATGGGCTTTTCCGAAGACGTCGAGCGTCTGTGCAACGAGTGCGCGAACCGCGAGCAGACCCTGCTGTTCTCGGCTACCACTGGCGGTGCCGGCCTGCGCGACATGATCGGCAAGGTACTCAAAGACCCCGAGCACCTGATGCTCAACACCGTCAGCCAGCTCAACGACGGCACCCGCCAGCAGATCATCACCGCCGACCACAACCAGCACAAAGAACAGATCGTGCAGTGGCTGCTGGCCAACGAGACCTACCAGAAGGCAATCATCTTCACCAATACCCGGGTGATGGCCGACCGTATCTACGGTCACCTGGTGGCCAAGGACATCAAGGCATTCGTGCTGCACGGCGACAAGGACCAGAAGGACCGCAAGCTGGCCATCGAGCGCCTCAAGCAGGGCGGCGCCAAGGTGCTGGTGGCGACCGACGTCGCGGCCCGTGGCCTGGACGTGGACGGCCTGGACCTGGTGATCAACTTCGACATGCCGCGCAGCGGCGACGAATATGTACACCGTATCGGTCGTACCGGGCGCGCCGGCAACGAAGGCCTGGCAGTGTCGCTGATCTGCCATGGTGACTGGAACCTGATGTCGAGCATCGAGCGCTACCTCAAGCAGAGCTTCGAGCGCCGCACCATCAAGGAAGTCAAAGGCACCTATACCGGGCCGAAGAAGGTCAAGGCGTCGGGCAAGGCCGCCGGGGTCAAGAAGAAAAAGACCGACAAGAAGACCGACAAAAAGGTGGTGGCCAAACGCAAGCCGACCGCCAAGCCCAAGCCCAATGCTCCCTCCCTGGTGAGCCAGGACGGCATGGCACCGCTGAAGAAGCGCAAGCCGGCACCGGCTGCCGAGTAAGGTTGCAGGGCCTATTCGCCGGCAAGGCCGGCTCCTACAGGAGCTGTCTTGCCAGCGAACGCGTCATCCTCGATTCAGACTTTCTTCTCTGCCGCCTTCAGTTCCTGCATGCGCTTGTCGATCAGCTGGCATTTGTCCGGCAGGTCCTTGCTCTCGGTTCCCAGCTTCATCCCCTGCAATTCTTCATTGATCTCCTTGGCCTTCTGCGGGTTCTGCTCCGTCAGTTTGCTGACCTCCTTGGCCAGCTCCTCGCGCTTCTGCGTGGCCTCTTCCAGCGTGCAGGCCCAGGTGGGCACGGCAAATAGAAGGGCAGCGGCAGCGGTGATGCTCATCAGCGTTTTCATGGTCGGACCTCGTGTTCCATTACGGGCGAAGGTGTTCGGTGGAGGGCTGTGCCGGCCGGAAAGTTCAGTCGAACCGCTGCCGCGCGCGCCTGTCACACCCTTACATCCCCTTGCTGGAGGTTGGACCGATGAGCACTACCTATGACTGGGACCTGATGGAGCGCCTGCTGCACGAAGTGCAGAACGGCGCCGGCCACAGCTTTACCCCGCGCCCGTATGCCGAGCAGCATGCTGCCGGCCTGGCTGCCAAAGGCGATGCAGTGCCGGAGCTTGATCATCTGAAGACCAAGGCCTGCGAATACGAGAAGCTGCTGTTCGAGCGCGGCTTTATCGAGACGCGCCCTGAAGAGGAAGGGGGCAATGGCGAGAACTTCGTCCTTACCCAACGAGGCTCGCGCCTGCTCAGCCTTATCGACAGCGCAATCCCGGGCAATGATCATCCGCGCCAGGTGTTGAACGAGCAGGCTGATGCACTGGATGAGGCGACCTTCGACGAAGTGGCGTCAAAGGCACAAATCGCCTGATCGGGCTGGTAATCGCTGGCAGCAGGCCCTGATAATCGGCGCTGGATCCACTATTGCCGAGAGCCTGCCATGCCGTGCCGCGATAATGGGGGTCGCCCTTGAGCGCCCTTCGTAAGAATACCGACACCTTCGCTCTGCAAGTCATGCTGGGCCTCTGCCTGATCTGGGGCATCCAGCAGGTCATGATCAAGTGGGCCGCGCCGGACATCGCACCGGTGATGCAGGCCGCCGCGCGCTCGGGCATCTCGGCACTGATGGTCGCGTTGCTGATGTGCTGGCGGGGTGGCTGGGAACAGCTGGGCACCACCTGGAAGGGCGGTCTGCTGGCCGGTTCGCTGTTCGGCCTGGAGTTTCTGCTGATAGCCGAAGGGCTGCAACTGACGTCCGCGGCGCACATGTCGGTGTTCCTCTACACCGCGCCGGTGTTCACTGCGCTGGGGCTGCACTTCATGCTGCCCAGCGAGCGCCTTCGCCCGCTGCAGTGGCTCGGCATCCTGCTGGCGTTCGCCGGTATTGCCGTGGCCTTTGCCGGCGGACTGTCGCTGGACAACCTCGATGGGCGCATGCTGCTGGGCGATGCGATGGGCGTGATGGCCGGCATGGCCTGGGGCGCGACCACCGTCGTGGTGCGGGCTTCGCGCCTGTCGGAGGCACCGGCTACCCTGACCCTGTTCTACCAACTGATGGTCGGCTTCGTCGGCCTGCTGCTGATCGCGGTGCTGACCGGGCAGGTCGGCCATGTGATGCTGACCGCCACATCGATCAGCAGTGTGCTGTTCCAGGCGGTGGTGGTGTCGTTCTTCAGCTACCTGACCTGGTTCTGGCTGCTGCGTCGCTACCTGGCGTCCAACCTGGCGGTGTTCTCGTTCATCACCCCGTTGTTCGGGGTGACGTTCGGCGTGTTGCTGCTGGGCGAGCCGTTGAGCCTGAACTTCATCCTGGGCGCCGTCTGCGTGTTGCTGGGCATTACCCTGGTCAGTGCCGAGCAGTGGGTACGCAGGCGTCTGCGGCGCCTGCTCGGCCAGTAGCCGGGCGCAACAGCAGGGCCCCGGCGATGATCAGGCCGCTGGCGGCCACTACCAGCGCCGGTTGCAGGCTGGCGCTGAACTGATTGCTCAACGCCGCCAGCAGCGGGCCGCTGAGCTGGCCGAGGGCGAAGCAGGTGGTCAGCAGGCCGGCATTGCGGTGGGTGGCGTGGGGGGCCAGTTCGCGCGAGCGCTGCATCACCAACTGCATGCAGGCCAGAAACGGCGTGCCGCACAGCAGTACACCCAGCGCCAGGCCGGCGCCGCTGCCCAGCAGGCAGGCCAGTACCCCGGCGGCCTGCAGCCACAACGTTGCCATCAGCCAGCGCGCCGTGCTGCCGTGGTGCGGGCGGCGCAGGCTGACCAGCACCACACCCATGGCGGCAGCCAGGCCGAAGGCCGGCCAGAACAGGTCGGCCAGCCACTGGCCGTGAAAACGTGCGCTGGCCATCTGTGACATGAAAGTGGCCGGAATGATGTATCCCACCCCGTACAGTGCATAGATCAGCCCCAGCCGCCCGATGCCGGGTGTCGCACCCTGCGCGGTGGCCTTGTGCGCGGGCACTGGTTGCGGGTGTGGCAGCGCGGGCTGGATCACCAGCAGCATCAGCAGCGCCACGGCGGCGTAGATCAGCCAAAGCGGTGCCGAACCCAGGCCCTGCAGATTGGCGCCCAGTGCCAGCATCCCCGTGAGCAGGATACCCATGCCAGGGCCGGCGAACACCAGTGCGCCAAGGCGCGGTTGCCGGCTTTGAGCGGCCAGGTGTTGAGTCATGCCGGTGAGCGTCACCACCACCCACGCACTGGCGATGCCGGTGCCCAGGCGCAGCGCCATATGCGGCCAGAACCCGTGGGCCCAGAACGAGGCCAGGGTCAGCAGCACACACAGCCACAACCCGGCCAGCAGGCGTTTGCGCACCTGGGCGGGGCGGTGCGCGAACATCGCGTCGAGGGCGCCGAGCAGGTAGCCCAGGTAATTGGCGGCAGCTACCAGCCCGGCGGCGGTCAGGCTGATCTGGCCTTCGCTGATCAGGTGCGGCAGTTGCGGGGTGAGGGCGAATCGGCCGATGCCCATGGCCATCATCAGGGCAACGAAGCTGGCCAGCAGGCGCATTGTCGAGGACATGGTGGGGTTCCTGTGCGATGAGCGTTGACCGTCAGGCTACTGCGGGTTGACTTTCATAAAAATTGAATAATGATGAGAAACTTGTTCAGTTTTGGAGAATTGCCGTGGAGCTGAGTCAACTGCGCATCTTTCAGGCGGTCGGCGAAGAGGGGTCGATCACCCGCGCGGCCGAGCGCCTGCACCGCGTGCCCTCCAACCTGTCCACGCGCCTGCGCCAGCTGGAAGAGCAACTGGGCGTGGAGCTGTTTCGGCGCGAGCGCCAGCGCCTGCAGCTGTCGCCGGCTGGTAAGGTGCTGCTGGACTACAGCGCACGCATGCTGGCGTTGCATGACGAAGCCTTTGCGGCGGTTCAGGGGGGCGAGCCGGCGGGGAATTTCGTGCTGGGCAGCATGTACAGTTCAGCGGCCATTCATCTGCCGGAGCTGCTGGCGCGCTATCACCGAGCTTACCCGGCGGTGAACCTGCAGGTGCAGACCGCCCCCAGCGGCGAATTGCTCGAAGGGCTGCTCAGCGGGCGTCTCGACGCGGCGCTGGTGGATGGACCGCTGGCCCTGGCCGGGCTCGACGGGGTGCCCTTGTGCGAGGAGACCCTGGTGCTGCTCACCGAGGCCGACCACCCGCCGGTGCACAGTGCCCGGGATGTGGCTGGGCGTGCGGTGTTCACGTTTCGCCAGGGATGCTCGTACCGCATGCGGCTGGAGGCCTGGTACGCCCATGATCGTGCGGCGATGGGGCGGGTGATGGAAATCGAATCGTATCCCAGCATGCTGGCCTGCGTGATCGCCGGGGCGGGTGTGGCGTTGATGGCGACCTCGATGCTTGAAAGCCTGCCGGGCCGTGAACGGGTCACGGTGCACCCGTTGCAGTCGCCGTTCGACCAGACCACCACCTGGCTGATGTGGCGCAAGGGCATGTGCGGGGCCAACCTGAGTGCCTGGATAGCGGTGCAGGAAGCGGTGAAGGGGCAGGTGAGCGATGATGCCGAGGTGGCCCTGCGTGCCTGACTGAAATCAATAGAGAAGTTTTTACCCGGGCGTGATGCTGCACATGGGGCTATGATGAGTTTGTAGCGCCGCCGCCGTACTTCGCGCGCAGATGACCCGTGAGGGGGAGTTATGAGAAACGATCTGTTCAACTGGCTCCACGACCTGGCTGTGGCATTGGGGCTTGTCCCGCCACCCATGCAGCCTGTACCGATCCCTACCGATGAGGAGCAACGCAAACGCCAACCTCGGCGCTAGCGTGCTGCTGAAACCGACGCATTGCGCAATGCGTCGGTATTCTTTTGCGATTTTTCAGCCGTCCCCATTCCCACAAAATCTCTGAAAGGCTTTGGCTTTGGCTTTGGCTTTGGCTTTGGCTTTTGATCTTCCCGTCCCCCAGGAGGCCGAATGGAACCTGCGCGTAGTGGGGTGGAGGGCCATGGATGGCCCGTAAAGCGCCGATGGGCAGGGATGCCCGTTCGGCGTGGCCCTACGGAGCGTGGGTGGAATGAGGGGACCCGTAGCGAAGCGTAGGGCCGGATGATGGACGGGAGCGGTTTTGCTTACTTTTTCCAAGAAAAAAGTAAGCCGCTGTAAGAGCGGAAGGGGCCCTTGCTGGCTGCATCCATGCTGGATAAGCCTGCGCTTGCCGATTTTACAGGGCCTGTTGCTGATCCAGAATTTCGGACGTTGCGTTTCAGGCATGTGGCGCGTTGCTGCCTTCGCGGGGCAAGGCCCGCTCCTACAGGTCGTCCATGACCCTCCGCCCCGCTACCCGGGCGGGGCGTCCTATGCCAGATTCACCGCGCCCATCGGCCGACGCGACATCAAACTCACCACCACAAAACTCACCAACCCGATCGCCAGGCTGTAGTAGATCGGCGTATTGGCATCCATCCCATCCTTGAACATGAACACCAGCGCCGTCACGAACCCCAGCCCCATGCTGGTGATTGCCCCGGCCGTGGTTGCACGCTTCCAGTAGATCGCCCCGATCAACGGCACCAGCATGCCGCCCACCAGCAGGTTGTACGCCAGGGTCAATGCACTGATCACATCCACTACCACCAGCGCGATCCCCAGCACCGCAATACCCGTAAGCAAGGTAAACAACCGGTTGATGCCAAGGCTCGACTGCTTGCCGCCACGCAGCTTGGGCAGCAGGTCTTCGGTCAGCACCGTGGAGGCAGCCAGCAAGCCGGCACTGGCGGTGGACATCATCGCCGCCAGGGCCGCGGCAATCACCAGCCCACGGATGCCGTCGGGCAACGCTGACTTCACGATCGCCGCAAACGCATTGTTGGCATTGCCCAGGTCAGGCAGCAGCACATGCGCACACATGCCGATCAGGGCACACACCAGGCCGTAGATCACGCAGTACACACCGGCCGTGGTACCGGCCCGCTGGGCGACTTTTTCGTCACGGGCAGTGAACACGCGCTGCCAGATGTCCTGGCCGATCAGGATGCCGAAGAAGTAGATCAGGAAGTAGGTGATGATGGTGTCCCAACCAATGGTGGTCAGGTTGAAGCTGGCAGCCGGCAGCTTGGCCACCAGTTCGTCCCAGCCGCCCACCCGGTACAGGCAGATCGGCAGCAGGATGAACATCAGGCCCACGGTCTTGATCACGAACTGCACAATGTCGGTCAGGGTCAGCGACCACATGCCGCCAATGGTCGAGTAGACCACCACCACGCCACCACCGAGCAGGATGGCGCCCCAGAACGGCAGGTCGAACAGCACCTGCAGCACGGTGCCGATGGCCAGGGTAGAGGTCACGGCGATCATCAGGGCGTAGGCCAGCATGATCACGGCGCTGGCCTGGCGGGCCATGGGGTTGTAGCGCTTTTCCAGCACCTGGGTCACGGTGAAGATGCGCAGGCGCAGCAGCGGCTTGGCCAGGAACAGGTTCAGGGCAATGATGCCCAGGCCCAGCGCGGCGCACAGCCAGAAGCCGGAAATGCCGTGCACATAGCCCAGCTTCACGGTGCCGACGGTAGAGGCGCCGCCCAGCACGGTGGCGGCCATGGTGCCCATATACAGGCTTGGGCCCAGGTTGCGCCCGGCCACCAGGTAGTCTTCGTGGGTCTTCGCGCGGCGCATGCCGAACCAGCCCAGTACCAGCATGCCGGCGGCGTATATCAGTACAACGAATATGTCCAAGGCCATGGGGTGTCTCCGATTATCTTTATTATGGTGAGATCGATCGCCGGTGGCGTGCGCCAGGCGTCATTCATCCGCAAGCGGGCCGCGTGTACGGCCCGCCGAAAGGCTCCATCCGGGGGTGAAACTCCAGGCCGATGGCCGTTAGCGATGCGCTACGCCAGGCAGAACACACAACATTTCGTACAACAGGTTGGCGCCGAGCAACGAGGTGTTGCCGGTGGTGTCGTAGGGCGGCGAGACCTCCACCAGATCGCAACCGATCAGGTCCAGCCCCTGGCAGCCACGGATGATCTCCATCGCCTGGATGGTGGTCAGGCCACCGATTTCCGGGGTGCCGGTGCCCGGTGCCCAGGCCGGATCGATGCCGTCGATGTCGAAGCTCAGGTAAACCGGACCACCACCGACCTTTTCACGCACTTCGGCCATCAGCGGCTCCAGCGACTTGTGCCAGCACTCCTCGGCCTGCACCACGCGAAAGCCCTGCTTGCGGCTCCAGTTGAAGTCTTCGGCGGTGTAGCCCTGGGCGCGCAGGCCGATCTGCACCACGCGGTCGCAGTCCAGCAGGCCTTCTTCGACGGCGCGACGGAAGGTGGTGCCGTGGGCGATCTTCTCGCCGAACATGTGATCGTTGACGTCGGCATGGGCATCGATGTGCACCAGCCCGACCTTGCCGTGCTTCTTGTGGATCGCGCGCAGGATCGGCAGGGTGATGGTGTGGTCGCCGCCCAGGGTCATGGGGATCACGTCGTGCTCGAGGATCTCGTCGTAGGCCTCTTCGATGATGCGCACCGCGTCGAGCAGGTTGAAGGTGTTGATTGCCACGTCGCCGATGTCGGCGACCGACAGCGAGTCGAACGGGGCGGCGCCGGTGGCCATGTTGTACGGGCGGATCATCACGGATTCGGCACGGATCTGGCGCGGGCCGAAGCGGGTGCCGGAACGCAGCGAGGTGCCGATGTCCAGCGGGATGCCGATGAAGGCAGCGTCCAGGCCGGCGGCGCTGGGCAGGTGGGGAAGACGCAGCATGGTGGCGATGCCGCCGAAACGCGGCATTTCGTTGCCGCCCAGTGGTTGGTGAAGAATCTTGTCCACGGTCGGGCCTCACGGTTTGGATTGTTCTAGTTGTTGGAACCTGTCCGGCCACCCTGCGAACAGGTGCAGCAATGCGCGAGGACAGGTGCATTGGCGCAGAGTCTGCAAAAGGTAGTGCGCCAAGAGAATCGCTACAGGCAAATACTTACTTCAGGTTTTCATGAACTAATGGCGATCAGCGGGTAGACTGGCGCGTATTCGTTGCCCTGTTGGAGCCCTTGCCATGGCCTCGGCCCTGCCTGATCTGAAATTGCTGCGCATCTTCGTCAGCGTGGTACGCCACCAGGGCTTCGCCAATGCCCAGCGCGAGCTGAACCTGTCCACGTCCGCCATCAGTACCTACATGAGCCAGCTTGAGTCGGCGCTGGGTATCGTGCTGTGCCACCGTGGGCGCGGCGGCTTCAGCCTCACCAGCAAGGGCGAGCTGTTCCATCAGGAGACCCTGCGCCTGCTGGCCGAAATGGACGGTTTCGAGCAGTACGCGGCGGCGCTCAAGGGCGAGCTGCGCGGCACCCTGAACCTGGGGGTGATCGACTCCACGGTCGGCGATCGCGCATTGCCGCTGGCCGACGCCATCGGTGCCTATAGCCTCGAACACCCGGCCGTGCACCTGCACCTGTCGGTGTCCAGCCCCTACGAACTGCAACTGGGGGTGCAGGACAACCGCCTGGACCTGGCCATCGGCGCTTTCTCCACGCGCATGAGCGGGCTGGTGTATCAGCCGTTGTACCGCGAGCAGCATTGGCTGTACTGCAGCAACCGGCATTCGCTGTTCACCGAGCGGCGCATTCCCGAACAGGTGATCACCCAGCAGCGCATGGTCGGTCGCGGCTACTGGAGCCAGGCCGAACTGGCCCGCCACGGCTTCAAGCACAGCGCCGCCACGGTCGAGAGCATGGAGGCACAGCTGATCCTGGTACTGTCGGGGGCTTACATCGGCTACCTGCCTGAACACTATGCCCAGGCCTGGGTGGACAAGGGCGACCTGCGGGTGCTGTCGCCGGCGACCTTCGGCTATCAGGCGCCGTTCTCGCTGATCATTCGCCGGGGGCGCAGCCGCGAACCCTTGATCCAGACCTTTCGCGACCGCCTCAAGGCGCAGCTCACGCCGGCCTGATCGGATGCGCATGAAAATCTTTTGCGCAAATAGAAGAAAAATCCTTCAGACAAGCCCTACAAGCCCGTAAATGCTCTGCTAAACCTGTTCTTGCTTGTTGAAAATTCCCAACATCTTCCAAGCAGGGATCGCCGAGATGCGTACGAATCTGCCCGTCACTGAGCATGAAAGAACCTTCCCGAGCGATCAGCGCCTGATATCCACCACCGACCTCAACAGCCGCATCACCTACTGCAACGACGCCTTCGTCAGCATCAGCGGTTTTACCTACGACGAACTGGTGGGCCAGCCCCATAACCTTGTACGCCACCCGGACATGCCGCCCGCGGTGTTCGGGCACATGTGGGACACCCTCAAGCAAGGCAAGCCCTGGATGGGGGTGGTCAAGAACCGCGCGAAGAACGGCGATTTCTACTGGGTCAGTGCCTACGTGACGGCCATCTACGAGGATGGCCGTATCAGTGGCTACGAGTCGGTGCGCTCGGTGCCCACCCCGGACCAGATCCGTCGAGCCACGGCGTTGTATGCACGCTTGCGCCAGGGCCGGGGCGCCATGTCCTGGGCCGCGCGTGCAGCGGTGCAACTGGAGCTGGGCTGGCCGCTGGTAGGGGCGGCGCTGCTGTCGGCCGCCGGCTACCTGTGGCTGCCCCAGTACGCGGCGCTGGGCGTGTTGATGGCCAGCCTGCTCAGTGCCTGGTACCTGATCGAGGCCCATCACGACCGGATGATCCGGCGTACCCTGGCCGAGCACCCCAGGGCCTTCACCAGCCCGCTGGTAGCGCTGACCTACAGTGACAACCGGGGCCTGCAGGGGCAGTTGGACCTGGCGATCATCAGCGAGGAAGCGCGCCTGCAGACCGCGCTCACGCGGCTGGTGGACGCCGGCGTCGGGGTCAAGGCACGGGCCACGCAATCGAGCGACCTGTCCGGGGCCCAGGCGCAGATGCTCGACCGCCAGCGCTGCGAGACCGACCAGTCGGCGGCCGCCATTGCGCAGATGGCGGCAACCATCCAGCAGGTCACCCACAACGTGCAGGACACCGCCACGGCGGCGTCCGATGCCGACCAGTTGGCCCGCCAGGGCAGCGACCTGGCACAACGAAGCCTGCAGGCAATGGGCAGCATGGCCGATGCGGTGACCGAGATCGGCCAGGCGGTGAACGAACTGGCCGGGCAAACCCAGTCCATCGGCAGCGTGGTGGATGTGATCACCTCGATCGCCGAGCAGACCAACCTGCTGGCGCTCAATGCCGCCATCGAGGCGGCGCGGGCCGGCGAGCAGGGCCGCGGTTTTGCCGTGGTGGCCGACGAGGTGCGGTCGCTGGCGCAGCGCACGCGGGTCTCGACCGAGGAAATCCACCAGATCATCGCCAGCCTGCGTGCCGGGGCCGAGCGGGCGGTGAGCAGTGCCAGCCGAGGCGAGCAGATCTCGCGTGACAGCGTGCACAGTGTCGAGGCCGTGCAGACCGCGCTGGTGGGCATCAGCCAGGCGGTCAGCCGCATCACCGGCATGAGCCAGCAGATGGCCACGGCGTCGGAACAGCAGAGTCATGTGGCCGAAGACATCAACCAGCAGATCACGCGCATCGCCCAGCTGTGCGACCACAGCGCCGGGCAGGCCAAGCAGGGCGCCGAGATCAGCCAGGACCTGCAGCGCATGGCCGACTACCTGTACAGCCTGGCCGAACGCTTCAATCGCTGAATCCGCGCGTTTGACCCAGGGCGGTGAGGTATTTCGCGGGCCTGCTGTGGCACACTTCGCGCCCCAGGAGAACCCGATGTCCAGAATTCACTGCGAGCGCTGCCTGCGCCCACAATCCCATTGCCTTTGCGCGTTGATCCCCCGCCTGGACAGCCGCACCCGTGTACTGCTGCTGCAGCATCCCAGCGAAGTGAACCATGCCTTGAACACCGCCAGGCTGGCGGCGCTTGGCCTGCGCAATGCCGAGTTGCGGGTGGGCGAGGTGTTCGAGGATCTCGAGCAGTGGCTGACGCAGCCGGGGTATCGCACCGGCCTGTTGTTCCCGGGTGAGGGCGCGCAGGCGCTGCAGGCTTATGCTGGCGATGAGCGACCGTGGTTGCTGGTGGTGCCCGACGGCACCTGGCGCAAGGCGCGCAAGTTGCTGCATGTGAACCCTTTGCTGGCAACGTTGCCACGGGTCACGCTGGGGGCGTTGCAGCCGTCGCGCTATCGGTTGCGCAAGGCACCCGGGGAGGGCGCCTTGTCGACCATCGAGGCAGTGGCGCAGGCATTGAACGTGCTGGAGGCGCCGGCGCTGTTCGATGCGCTGCTGCGGCCGTTCGATGCCCTGATCGAGGGGCAGATTGCGGCGATGGGGCAACAGACCTACGAGCGCAACCACCTGCGTTGATGGGCGCTAGCGCTCGCGCAACGCCTCGGTGCGTGCCTTGAGCACCGGCTTGAGCAGGTAATCCAGCACGCTCTTGTGCCCGGTGATGATGTCCACCGTGGCGGTCATGCCCGGGATGATCAGCAACGGTTTGTTGTCCCCGCCCAGGTGGTTCTTGTCGGTGCGCACCTGGATCAGGTAGAACGCGTTGCCCTTGTCGTCCGTCACCGTGTCGGCGCCGATCAGTTCCAGCTTGGCCTTCAGGCCACCATAGATCGTGTAGTCGTACGCACTGAACTTGACCATCGCGGTCTGCCCGGGGTGCAGAAAGGCCACGTCCTGTGGGCGCACCTTGGCCTCGATCAGCAGGTTGTCTTCCAGCGGCACGATCTCCAGCAGGTCGCTGCCCGGCTGCACCACACCGCCAATGGTGTTGACCTTGAGCAGCTTGATGATGCCGTGCACCGGCGACACCACGGTGGTGCGGGTGACACGGTCGTCGATGGCGATGCTGGTGGCGGTGATCTTCGAAAGCTCGGTGCGCTTGTCGTTGAGTTCCTTGGCCGCCTCCGAGCGAAAGCCTGCCTCGGATTCCTCGATCTTGCTGCGGATCTCCGCCGCCGCCGCTTCGGCCCGCGGAATCGCCAGGCTGGTGGCGTTCAGCGAGCCGCGAGCCTCCACCGCGCTGCGCTTGAGGCGCAGGATCTCCACCGGCGAAATCGCGCCGGTGCCCACCAGCGGCGTGGACATGTTCAGCTCTTGCTGCAGCAATGCCAGGCCCGAGCGGTACTGCTCCAGTTTGGAGCGAAACTCGGCCAGCTCCTGGGTTTTCTGCCGCAGTTGCTCGTTGAGCGTCTGTTTCTCGCTGGTGAGGCGGCGCTGGCGCGACTGGTACAGCGACAGTTCGTCCTCGGCCACCTGCGGGGCCTTGCTGCGTACCACCTCCGAAAGCTGGAAGGGGCGACCCTCGGCCTCGGCGGACAGGCGCTCGACCTGCGCGGTCAGGGCATAGCGGTCGGCTTCGCTTTCGCCCTTGTTCGACAGAAAGCGCGTGTCGTCCAGGCGCAGCAGGGTGTCGCCCTTGTTCACCATCTGCCCCTCGCGCACGAAGATCTCGGTGACGATGCCGCCCTCCAGGTTCTGGATCACCTGCACCTTGCTCGACGGGATGGCCTTGCCTTCGCCCATGGTGACTTCATCGAGCACCGCGAATTTGGCCCACACCAGTGCCACCAGCAGCAAGCCTGCCGCCAGCCACACGGTGATGCGCGACAGGCGGGGCGAGTCCTGCAGCGTCGCGCCGGCCAGGTCCGGCATGTACTCGCGTTCGGCAGTCTTGCCGAAGCTGCGGATGTAATCGCCCAGGCCGGACAATGCAGACATGCTGATACCCCTCAGAGTGCAGAGCCGACACGGCCCTTGCGCAGTGCGTCGATGACCGCGTCCTTGGGCCCGTCGGCCACCACCTTGCCGTTGTCCAGCACCACCAGGCGGTCGACCAGGCTGAGCATCGAGGTGCGGTGGGTGACCAGCAGCAGGGTCTTGCCCTGCACCCAGCCGTGCAGGCGCTGGCGCAGCTGGTCTTCGCTGCTGTTGTCCATATGGCTGGTGGGCTCGTCGAGGATCAGGATCGGCGGTTCCAGCAGCATCGCGCGGGCCAGCAGCACGGTCTGGCGCTGGCCGCCGGAGAGCAGCATGCCGCGCTCGCCCACCGGCCGTTCGAAGCCTTGCGGGTGCTGGCGGGCCAGTTCGCTCACGCCGGTCATCTCGGCCACTTCGAGCATGCGCGCATCGCTGACGTAGCGTGCGCCCAGGGTCAGGTTGTCGCGCAGGCTGCCGGCCAGCAGCGGCAGGTCATGGGCCACGTAGCCGAGCTGCTGGCGCAGGTCGGCGATGTCGAGCTGGCGCAGGTCGAGGTTGTCGAGCAGGATCTGCCCCTCTTCGGGTTCGTAGAAGCCCATTAGCAGGCGTGCCAGGGTGCTCTTGCCCGAGCCGCTGCGACCGATGATGCCGATGCGTTCGCCCGGCTTGACCGTGAAGCTCACGTTGTCCAGCGCTGCGGCGTTCTGCCCGTTGTAGCGGAAGGTCACCTGGCTGACCTGCAGCGCGCCGTGCAACTGGGTGCGCTCCAGGGTCTGCTGGCCGGCAGGGCGTTCCTGGGGCAGGGCCATCAGCGCGTCGGTGCTGTGCATGGTCAGCTGGGCCTGCTGGTAGCGGGTGATCAGCCCGGCGATCTGGCCCAGTGGTGCGAGCACGCGGCTGCCGAGCATGTAGCTGGCCACCAGGGCACCCACGCTGAGGTTGCCGGCAATGATGCTGTACACCCCGGCGACGATGGTGGCCATGCCGCACAGCTGCTGGATGAACAGGGTGCCGTTGGTGGCCAGTGCCGAAAGGTTGCGCGCCTGTACGTCGAGGCGGGTGAGGGCGCCGTGGGTGCTTTCCCACTGGTGCTGGCGCTCGCTTTCGGCCCCGCAGGCCTTGAGGGTTTCCAGGCCGCCCAGGGTCTCGATCAGCAGCGCCTGGCGCAGCGCGCCCAGGCTCAGGCTTTTTTCCACGGTATCGCGCAGGCGTGCCTGGATGAACAGCGCAAAGGCGATGGTGATCGGAAAGGCCACCAGCGGAATCACCACCAGCCAGCCGCCCAGCAGGCCGATCACCAGTAGCATCAGCACCACGAAGGGCAGGTCGATGACGCTGGTCAGGGTCACCGCCGTGAGGAATTCGCGCAGGCCCTGGAAGTCGTGGATGCTCTGGGCGAAGCCGCCGATGGTGGCCGGGCGGGCCTTCATCGACATGCCGGTGATGCGCTCGAACAGGGTGGCCGACAGGATCAGGTCGGTCTTCTTGCCGGCCTGGTCCAGCAGGTGCGCACGCACCACGCGCAGCACCAGCTCGAACAGGGTGCCGAGCATCAGGCCGATGACCAGCACCCACAGGGTGGAGGTGGCCTGGTTGGGCACCACCCGGTCGTAGGTCTGCATCACGAACAGCGGCACCATCAGGCCCAGCAGGTTGATCAGCAGGCTGGCCAGCAAGGCGTCGCTGTAGAGCCAGCGCGACTGCTTGAGGGTGTCACGGAACCAGGCGTTGACCCTGGGCAGCAGCGGTGTGCGCAGGTCTTCGACCTCGTGGCGCGGGCGTGCGAACAGGGCCTGGCCGCTGTAGACGTCGGCCAGCTCCTGGCGGCTGACCCACTGCTCGCCGCCTTCGGCTTCACTGGGCAGTATCAGGGCCTGGTCGTTCTCGCCCCAGCGCCGCAGCACGGCGCTGCGGCCATCGGCAAGCAACAGCAGCACCGGCAGGTTGAGCGCCGAGATCGCGCCCAGCTCGCGGCGCAGTACCCGTGCCTGCAGGCCGGCCCGGGCCGCTGCGCGCGGCAGCAGGTCGAGGCTCATGCGCTGTTCGGCCAGCGGCAGGCCGGCACACAGGCTGCTGCGACTGACCGCAGCGCCGTGCAGCTTGCACAGTATCAGCAGCCCGTCGAGCAACGGGTCATCGAAGCTCTGGCGCGGGTCGGCGGTGCCGGCCGGCTGCATGCTGGTCATGGGCGGCTCCTCGGGCGGTCGAACGTGTTCAACGCAGGTCCGGCAGCGTGGCGTCGCTTCTGACTTCGCTGCGTGCAATGGCCTCCGGTGGCAGCGAGATCTTCTGTTTGCTCAGCAACTCGCCCATGTTGGCCAGCACCCGGTACATCGAGAACTCCTCGGTGTAGCGCACTTCGGTGTAGCGACGGTTGGCGTTGTACAGCTCGTTCTCGCTGTCGAGCAGGTCGAGCAGGGTGCGTTGGCCCAGACCGAACTGATCCTGGTAGGCGGCGCGCACACGGGTTGTGGTGTCGGCGTATTCGCGTGCGGTCGGGGTTTGCAGGCGCGCGTTGGTCATGGCGTTCCACGACAGCGCGAGGTTTTCGTTGAGGGTGCGCAAGGCGTTGTTGCGGATGTCCATGGCCTGGTTGATCTTGTGCGCATCCGACTGCAGGCGGGCCTTGTCGCTGCCGCCCTTGAACAGGTTGTAGCTCATCACCACGCCGGCTCGCCAATCGCTGTTGGCATGCCCGGGTTCACCGGCGATGTTGTTGTTGGCGCCGGTGGCGAGCTCTGCATCCAGGCGCGGGTAGAACGGCGACTTGGCCACTTCGTACTGTTGCTCGGCGGCCTGGATGTCGGCCTGGGCCGACTTGAGGTAGGGGTTGTTCTGCAACATGGCCTGGCGCGCCTGGGTCAGGTCGCCGGGCATCTCGCCCTTGATCGACACCGGGGTTTCCAGCTCGTCGGGGGCACGCCCGACCACGCTGATGAAATTGGCTTCGGCATCGGCCAGGTCGACCTGGGCGGTGTACAGGTTATTGTCGGCCAGCGCCCGGCGTGCGGTGGACTGGTCGAGGTCGGCATTGCTGCCCACGCCGCGCTCGCTGCGCAGGCCGATCTGGTCGTTGACGCGCAGGTGTGCCTGCAGGTTGTTCTTGGCCAGGGTCACCAGCTCGCGGCGCTTGAGCACTTCCAGGTACACCTCGATGGCGCGCAGGGCGATGGTCTCAGAGGTGGCCTGCACGTAGTAGGCGCGTGAATTGACCACGGCCTCGGTGCGGCCCACTTCATTGGCGGTATTGAAGCCGTCGAACAGCATCTGGCGCAGGCGCAGTTCGGACTGGGTGTAGTTCAGGGTTTCCTTGTTGTGATTGCGGCTGCCGTCGGCGTTGAAGCCGCGGGTGTTGGTGTTGTCTGAACGTTCGCGTCCGTAGCCGGCCACCAGGTCGACGGTGGGAAAGTAGCCCCCTCTGGCCACCTTCACATCCTCGTCGGCGGACAGCCGGCTATTGATCCCGGCCTTGTTCTCCGGGTGGTAGTCCACGGCGCTCTGCACGGCTTGTGACAAGGACATGGCCTGCGCGTTGGCACAGATCATGGCGAACAGAATCGCGCTGCTGATGGGGGTCAAAACGCGCATGGATGACATCTCCCTGATTTCTTGTGGTCTCTCAATCGCCAAAAAAATGACGAAAAATGGAGGTCAAACCGTTTCAGGCTTGTAACAACAGAGCTAAGAACATTTAACGGCCAACCTAAGAAGTATTTCTCATAACCGATATGCGAAAAAAAACTTATGCGCTGTGCTCAAAGCAAGACATTGTTCTCTTCAGATAGCTCGAAAACAGGCGCAGATGTTGGCCTGTCAGGGCGTCCGATAAAGTTCCTCGTTTTTTGCAGCATTGGGTTTGGAGTGAGCGGAGGGGAGGTCAACGCGGCGAAATATGGCGACAAAATTTTGGCTCATGGCCGATTGCCAGATCGCAGCGTGACTTAACCGGAGCATGGGCAGGCCGAATGCATTGATTTCGTTGAGATCGGTGCGTGCGGTCGCAAGGTTGTTCTCCGAGTCGGCCGGGCATTGCCCGCGCCAGGTTTCGCGATACCCCGGCACGTGTTTGCGAAAACCTTCGGCAATGGAGGCATGCTCATGGCTAATTTGATCGGTGTGGTCAGCAAGGTTGTCGGCCAGGTATTCGCGGTAGCGGCCGATGGCGGTCGACGTGCCCTGGTGGAAGGCGACCGCCTTTATGCCGGGGAACAACTGGAAACCGGCGCGGCCGGGGCAGTGGCGGTGCACCTGGAAAACGGTACCGAGCTGACCCTGGGCCGTGACAGCAGCCTGCAGCTGTCTCCCGACCTGCTGGCCAACCATGCCTCGCACGTGAACGCGCCCGAGACGGTGACGCCCAGCCAGGCACAACTGACCGATGTGGAGAAACTGCAGCAGGCCATTGCGGCGGGCG
Source organism: Pseudomonas sp. FBF18 (assembly GCF_024261405.1). NCBI lineage: Bacteria > Pseudomonadati > Pseudomonadota > Gammaproteobacteria > Pseudomonadales > Pseudomonadaceae > Pseudomonas > Pseudomonas sp. FBF18. The sequence goes on from NZ_QKRS01000006.1 coordinate 301,523, forward strand.
CCGACCCCAGCCAGGAGGGCGAAGCTCCGGCGGCGGGCCCCGGCAACGGCGGTTCGCCAAGCGCATTGGGCGGCGGCCATTCGTTCGTGCAGCTCACCGAGGTGGGAGGGCACCTGGACCCGGTGATCGGCTTTCCGACGGCGGGTTTCAACAGCATCCCCGAGATTCCCGAACCCTGGATTGGCGCGCGGGGTGATGACCAGGGCCCTGGCGGTTTCGTGCCGCCGGTGATCCCGCCGGTTGAGCCGCCCATCGACCACCCGGTGACACTGGACGGGCTGGAGGTGAATGGCGGTGAACTGACCGTGTACGAGAAGAACCTGGCCGATGGCTCAAGCCCCGATAATGGCGCGCTGACCCAGAGCGGCAGCTTTACCGTGCATGCCCCCGATGGCCTGCACACGCTTACCGTCGGGGGCATCAACGTGGTGATCGGCGGGGTGGTCAGTGGTTTTCCGCAATCGATCACCACGGGGCTGGGCAATACCCTCACCATCACCGGCTACAACCCCGCCACAGGCGTGGTGAGCTACAGCTACACCTTGCTCGACAACGAAGCTCATCCCGCTGGCCAGGGCATCAACAACATCGGTGAGAGCTTCAGCGTGGTGGCCATCGACAGCGATGGCAGCAAGGCCACCGGCAGCCTGGACGTGAACATTGTCGATGACGTGCCGCAGGCCAGGCCCGACAGCGCCTCGGTGGTCGAAGGCGGTACCGTCACCGGCAACGTGCTGCACAATGACAGCCTGGGCGCCGATCGCCCGCCGGTCGAGCACACGGTGGTCGGTGTGCGGGCCGGCTCCGATACCTCGACATCGGCCATCGGCTCGCTGGGCGTGAACATTGCGGGTACCTACGGCACGCTGGTGCTCAACGCCAACGGCGAGGCGGTGTACAAGGCCGACCCCAACGCCGTGCCGCCAGCGGGCGCGACCGATGTGTTCACCTACACCATCCGCGATGCGGACGGTGACGAAAGCACCACGACCATCACCATCAACGTCACCGACAGCAAGCTCGTCGCCTGCCCGGACAGCGTCACGGTGTATGAAAAGGCCCTGGACCTGGTCCAGGACCCGCAAGACCTTGCGCCGGGCACAGTGGTGGGCAGCAACCCGGGCTCGGCGGGCGAGACCGCGACCGGAACGCTGGCCGGCTCGGTCGGTGGTGGCTCCGGCGCGCTGACCTTCACGCTGGTGGGCAGCAGCACCGGCGCCTACGGGCAGATCCAGATCAATGCCGACGGCAGCTACAAGTACACCCTGACGTCCGCGCCGCAGGTGGGCGGTGGCAACGACGGGGCCAATGTGGTCACCTCCGAAACCTTCACCTACAAGGCTACCGACGCGCTGGGCAACAGCGTCACCAGCACCATCGTGATCAAGATCGTGGACGATGTGCCACGGGCAGAGTCGGACAGCACCACGGTGGTGGAGGGCGGTACGGTCACCGGCAACGTATTGGA